>JBFXKH010000051.1:0-22175 GCA_050173995.1 Lysobacterales bacterium
GCAGCGCGATGCTGATCGTCGAAAACACCGGCGCCGGCACCCTGCAACCGGGACTGGTCACGATCGGCGGCGCCGATGCTGCGGACTTCAGCATCCAGAGCAATGGCTGTGCCGGCGCGCAGTTGGCGAACGGCGCGTTCTGCACGATCGACCTCGGCTTCGCGCCCAGCGCAGCGGGCCCGCGCCAGGCCACCCTGCAACTGCAATCCAATGCCCCGTCCAGCCCCGACACCATCCCGCTGCGCGGCAACTTCGACAACATCTTCAGCAACGGCTTCGAGACGCCCTGATCCGACGGAGGCACCAACCCGGAGTAGCCCGGAAGAAGCGCAGCGGCCTTTCAATGAAAGTCCCGGACACCCATTCGCTGATCCGAAGCCAGGACATGCCGGGGCGTGCATGCCTGGTGATTAGGTTTGGCCTCCATGCTGCGTTTCACCGGTGAGGATGCGGTAAAGCGGCAGGTTCATGTAATAGTTGGAGCGGCCAATTTTTTGCACGTGCAGGAAGCCGGTGGCGGCCAGCGCGTTCAGGTACTTGCTGGCTGTCAGCCGCGAGACCTTGAGATCGCGTTGGATGAATTCGATCTTGGTGTAGGGGTGACTGAACAGGTTATTGATCAAATCCTGGCTGTAGAAACGGTGTTGCGCGCGGATGCGATGCTTGACGTCCAGCAACAACTGCTTGATCGCCTGGATGGTCGTGATCGCTTCGCGGGCGGTGTGTTCGACTGCGACCAGCATATACAGCACCCAAGCCTCCCAGGCATCTTCTTCACGCACCGCCTGCAGCAGGCGGTAGTAGTCGGATTTGGTGCGTACGATGTGGCGGCTGAGGTAAAGGACCGGGAGATCCAGCAGGCTGTGCTTGACCAGGTACAGAACATTGATGATGCGACCGGTGCGGCCATTACCGTCATAAAAAGGATGGATGCTTTCGAATTGGTGATGGATCAGCGCCATCTTGATCAAGGGATCGGCATCGAACAACGAATCATCGTTGATGAATCGCTCCAGCGATCCCATCAAGGCCGCGATCTCCGCCGGATGTTGCGGCGGGGTGTAGACCGTTGCTCCGGCATCGGTCTTGAGCGCGGTGCCGGGCAACTTGCGAAAGCCGGCGTTGTTTTGCTCCAGCTCCTGTTGAATCTGCAGGATGTGGTTATTGGTCAGCAGCCCGCTGTCGCGCACAGCTTCGAATCCGACACGCAGCGCCTGACGGTAGCGCGCTACCTCCTTGGTGGCCGGCGAACTGCCTGCATCCGGAAACACGGCGTTGCGGAACAGCTCATCGTGGGTGGTGACGATATTCTCGATCGCCGAGCTGTCCTTGGCTTCCTGCAAACCCAGCGTATTGATCAGAATGCCCTGGTGCGGGATGGATGCCACCACGCCTTTGAGTTCGGCCAGTTGACGACTGGCGGCAGCCAGTTGCTTCAGGATCATCGGCATCTCAAAGCGCCGCGCTGAAAGCTGGTCGAGCGGGGAAATGGGCGTCATAGCGACCTCGTTGTGCGCATGTAGTGCATAGTAAAGCGCCTTTTTCTATACATGTCATCGCGCACGTGTATAGCTACGGCGCTTTTTCGAAACAGATCAGCATGCACTTGCGTAGAAACAAAGCCCAGGACACCCGGAAGAACAGCGCCAGCCCGGCGCCAAAGCCGGTGGCGATCCAGCCCTAGGGATGACGCATCAGGGGCAGCAACCGCGTGATCGGCGGACGTCGCCCGCTCATGCGAAGTGATCCCAGTCACCGCGGATCGGCGCAAGCGGTTTCCCGTCGGCGTCGGCGACGCGGATACCGGCTTCCGCGACCACCTGGCCGATCACCTTGGCGCTGGTCGCGGCCCGGTCGCGCAGACGGGTTTGCAGTTCCGGCCAGTCGGCAGTGGAAATAGCCCGGATGCAGCGCAGCGGGCTACGTGTGGCTGCGTTTCATCCGGGCTACGGGTTGCGCGGACTCGCGCCGGCTCAGTCTTCTTCGACTTCGGCGACCAGCGCCGGTGGTGCGACCAGTTTGCTTTCCAGCAGTTTGGCGCGCAGCTTTTTTTCGATGTCGGCGGCGATTTCCGGGTGTTCCTTGAGGAACAGGCGCACGTTGTCCTTGCCCTGGCCGATGCGGTCACCGTTGTAGCTGTACCAGGCGCCGGATTTCTCGACCAGGTTGGCGGTGACGCCCATCTCGATCAGTTCGCCCTCGCGCGAGGTGCCTTCGCCGTAGAGGATTTCGAACTCGGCCTGACGGAACGGCGGCGCCAGCTTGTTCTTGACCACTTTCACCCGGGTCTCCGAACCGATCACCTCGTCGCCGCGCTTGATCGCGCCGGTGCGGC
This sequence comes from Lysobacterales bacterium, assembly GCA_050173995.1. GTDB lineage: Bacteria > Pseudomonadota > Gammaproteobacteria > Xanthomonadales > Ahniellaceae > 0-14-3-00-62-12. Next base: position 2,336 of record JBFXKH010000051.1, read on the forward strand.
GGATGTCGAGCCGGATCGAGGCATAAAACTTCAGCGCGTTGCCGCCGGTGGTGGTTTCCGGGCTACCGAACATCACCCCGATCTTCATGCGGATCTGGTTGATGAAGATCACCATGCAGTTGGAGCGCTTGATGTTCGCGGTCAGTTTGCGCAGCGCCTGGCTCATCAGCCGGGCGTGCAGGCCGACGTGGCTATCGCCCATTTCGCCTTCGATTTCGGCCTTGGGGGTGAGCGCCGCGACCGAATCGACCACGACCACATCGACCGCGCCGGAGCGCACCAGCATATCGACGATCTCCAGCGCCTGTTCGCCGGTATCGGGCTGGCTGACCAGCAGATTGTCGACATCGACGCCGAGTTTTTCGGCATAGGTCGGGTCGAGCGCGTGCTCGGCATCGACGAAGGCGGCGGTGCCACCGTTGCGCTGGCAACTGGCGATCACCTGCAGGGTCAGCGTGGTCTTGCCCGAGGATTCCGGGCCGTAGATTTCGACCACCCGCCCGCGCGGCAGGCCGCCGATGCCGAGGGCCACGTCCAGGCCGATCGAGCCGGTCGAGACCACATCGACCACCTCGTTGACCTTGTCGCCCATGCGCATCACCGCGCCCTTGCCGAATTGCTTGTCGATCTGAGCGAGCGCGGAATTGAGCGCTTTCTTGCGGTTTTCGTCCATAGCCATGGTGGATTTACCTCGAAGGGCAGCGGTGGGAGGGAGCAATCTGGCCGACACTTTGCGGTGCCGCCGTCTCATATCCTGCGAATGCGACCGGGCGTCGATCGATCCGAGGCGGCATTGTCCCACAGCGCCACTCCCCCGCCATCGGAGAATTGCCCAAGTGTCGCTGGGATATTTCGCAATTGCCGCCGGGCCAGGGCGCGGCAAGCGGATCGGCGCGGCGCCCGGTGTCTGCGCTCAGGGCCGCCGATCGAGCAGATTTTGCAGCCCGAGGATCGCGGTGCGCACCGTGGCCCGCCGCACCGCATCGCGGTCGCCGTCGAAATGGTGCATCTCCGCCAGCGGCGGGTGGTGACCCTTGGCCCAGGCCATCCACACCGTACCGACCGGCTTTTCCTTGTTGCCGCCGCCGGGGCCGGCGATGCCAGTGATCGCCACCGCGATATCGGCGCGCGAGCGCGACAGCGCCCCGCGCACCATTTCGATCACGGTCTGCTCGCTGACCGCGCCGTACGCCTCCAGGGTCACCCGCTGCACGCCCAGCATCGACTCTTTTGCGTCGTAACTGTAGGCGACGAACGCGCAATCGAACCAGGCCGAACTGCCCGGCACCTCGGTCGCCACCTTGGCCAGCCAACCACCGGTACAGGATTCGGCGCTGGCCAGCTTCATCCGGCTATCCAACAAGCGCTCGCCGAACGCGGCGGCAAGTTCGTGCAACTGCTGATCGCTGGGAATCGCCATGGACAACCCGCACACAAAGGGACGCGAAAGCTTAGCGGCAAAACCGCGCCGATGGTCAGCCCGACGCGGCCGCGGCCGGAAAGCACGCCGTCGGCCGTAAGTAGGGTGGATAAGCGCAGCGCATCCACCGTCTGGATCGTAGCAAGGTAGGCTGGGGTGAGCGCAGTGAACTCCATCGCATTGGCGCCGGCCCAGCCGGCCATGGATGGGCGCGCGGCGCGGTTGCCCGTTTTGCTGGCTTGCAGAAAAGCGCCGGATGACCGGATGCGCGGTTGAAGTTCCGCTGCGCTTCATCCGGGCTACGGGCTCGGTCCGGGCTACGCGCTACCTGAAAGAAAAAGCCCCGGATTGACCAGCTCCGCTGTTGAGAGCCGCTGCGCTCCATCCAGGCTACTCGCTACTCGCTTCATCCTGGCTACTCGCTTCATCCAGGCTACGGGCTGCGCGGGCGGGGGCGATCCGCGCTATCGTTTCCGTCTCCGTTCACGGCGCCGGGACTTAACCATGGATATTACCTCCGAAGCCAAAGCCGTGCCCCGCCCGGATCGCCACCTGTCCTGGTTCTGGCGCAGTCTGCTGGGTTTGATTGTCGCGCTCGCTGTGCTGGTGCTGGGGCTGATGGTCTGGTGGGATCGGCAGCCGCGGAGTGGCGATCTGCCTGCCTTCAGTTCGGTCAGCGAGGACGGCAGCGCCACGGTCGGGGCCGTGACCACCGGCGCCCTGATCGCGGTGGCCCGGACCCTGCTCGACAAGCGTGGCGGCTATCTGTCCAATGATGTGCTGCCGCCGGGCGTGCTGATGGACAATGTGCCGAACTGGGAGTTCGGTGCGCTCACCCAGTGCCGCGATCTGGCGCGGGCCTTGCGCAATGAGTTCTCGCGTTCGCAGACGCAATCGCTGGAAGACCGTGATCTGGCCGAGGCCGACCCGCTGTTTTCGTTCAGCAACGACCGCTTCATCCTGCCCTCGACCGAGAGCCAGTACCGCGAAGCGATCGGCCATGTCGAACGCTACCGCCAGCGCCTGCTCGATCCGGCCGATCCCGGCTCGCAGTTCTACGCCCGCGCCGACAATCTGGCCGCCTATCTGGCGGTGGTCGAAAGCCGCCTGGGCGGACTGTCGCAGCGGCTTTCGGCGAGCGTCGCGCGCAGCCGCCTGAACACCGATCTGGCCAATGATGGCGAGGCCCGCCAGTCCACGCCGGCATCATCTGAGCAGGCGGTGCAGACCGCTTGGACGCAGATCGACGACGTGTTCTACGAGGCACGCGGGTCGAGCTTTGCGCTGGCTGCCTTCCTGCGCGCAATCGACCAGGATTTCGCCCGCGTACTGGACGACAAGAACGCCCGGGTGAGCCTGCAGCAGGTGATTCGCGAACTGGAGGAAGCGCAGGCGCCGATCCGCAGCCCGATCATTCTGAATGGCTCGCCGTTTGGTTTCTTCGGCAACCATTCGCTGGTGCTGGCCAATTATCTGTCGCGCGCCAATGCCGCCCTGATCGATCTGCGCAAACTGCTGGAACGCGGTTGAATCGCGCGGCGCGGGCAAATCTCACCGACCCTATCAACAACGGAGCACGTCGATGGACCTGCACAGCAAGCAACAGTTTTTCGTCGGCTGGGGCACTTTGTCCCTGATCAATGCCGGGCTCGCCCAGACCAAGAATCGCAGCGGCCTCGGCTGGTGGCTGGGCTCGCTGCTGCTCGGCCCGCTGGCCACCCTGCTGATCGTGGCGCTGCCGGCTTTGCCGCGACCTTTCCGTTGAATCGCGGTCGTAGGTCGGGTCAAGCGCCGCAGGCGTGGACCCGACAGCCGCTGTCGTGGGCCTCGGCGTGGCCGAAATCCCAGTGAAGGTCTGCGGCAAGGTTTGGCTTACGCCAAACGGAGCGGGCTGTTGTGGGAGCGACGGCACGTCGCGACTGGGCTATCGAAGTGATAGTCGCGACGTGCCCGTCGCTCCCACAACAGCCCGCGCCGGCAAGGTAGGAGAATGTCGGCTCCGCCGCCGCGCGGTCTTCCGCCGACCTACGGCTACGGATGGCGCGGCGCTTGGGCGCTTTTGCTGACGCCGCGGGCCGGGGTTTGCCGGCTCGAGGTAATTTGCGCATGATCGGGCATTGCGCCCACGCCGACTGGCCCGAATCGATCGCCGCCGATGCCAACCGAACCCTTCAGTCCTACCGCCGCACCCCGGTCTTACGTGGTGCTGAAATTTGGCGGCACCAGTGTCGCCAGTGCCGAGCGCTGGCGGCAGATCGCCGAGCTTGCCGCCGAGCGCCGGGCCGAGGGGTTCTGCCCGGTGATCGTGGTCTCGGCGCTGGCCGGGGTGACCAACCTGCTGCTCTCCATCACCGAGCCCGACAGCGACCGCGCCCAGGCCAGCGCGATCGCCGCAACGATCGGCCAGCGCCACCGCGATCTTGCTGCTGCGCTCGGTATCGCCTGGCCGGCGACCAGCGATGCCTGGCTGGGCCGGCTCGACCAGTTGCTGGCCGATCCGCGTGCCGAACAGCGCGAACTGCCCTGGCAGGCTGAGCTGCTCTCGATCGGCGAACTGCTGTCGAGTTCGCTCGGCGCTCGTTGGCTCGAACATTGTGGGCTTGCCACCGGCTGGCTGGATTCACGCGAGTGGCTGACTGCCCTGCCGATCGCCCACGCCAGCGCCTGGGCGCGCTGGCTGTCGGTCAGTTGCGATACCCGCACGCAGCGCGCGCGGATCGACCAGTGCGCCCGCGACCAGCACTGCCTGATCGCGCCGGGCTTCATCGCCGCCGACCCGGACGGGCGCACGGTGCTGCTCGGCCGTGGCGGCTCGGATACCTCGGCGGCCTGCTTCGGTGCCCTGTTCGAGGCCGAGCGGGTGGAGATCTGGACCGATGTCGCTGGCATGTTCTCGGCCGACCCGCGGCGCGTGCCGAATGCGCGCCTGCTCGCCCGACTGGATTTCGAGGAGGCCACCGAGATCGCCACCACCGGCGCCAAGGTGCTGCATCCGCGGGCGTTGGCGCCACTGCGCGAGGCCGGCGTGCCGATGTGGATCAAGGACACCGGCCGGCCGGAACTGGCCGGCACGGTGATCAGCGCACGCGGCGCCGAGGCTGCGGCCACGGTCAAGGCGCTGTCGATGCGGCGCGGCATTACCCTGATCGCGATGGAGTCGGTCGGCATGTGGCAGCAGGTCGGTTTCCTGGCCGATGTATTCGCCGAGTTCAAACGCCACGGCCTGTCGGTCGATCTGATCGGCTCGGCCGAGACCAATGTCACCGTCTCGCTGGATCCGACCGAGAACCTGGTCAATTCCAATGTGCTGGAGGCGCTGTGCGGCGACCTGGCCCGGGTCTGCCGGGTCAAGGTGATCGGGCCGTGCGCGGCGATCACCCTGGTCGGCCGCGGCATGCGCGGCATGCTGCCGCGGCTGTCCGGGGTATGGGCCGAGTTCGGCGCGCTGCCGGTCCATCTGATCAGCCAGAGCGCCAACGATCTCAATCTGACCTTTGTCGTCGATGAGGCCCGCAGCGAGGGCCTGATCGAACGTTTGCACGAGGGCCTGATCGGCACCCAGGCGCTGCGCATCGACGACCAGCGCGTGTTCGGTCCGAGCTACCGCCGCCTGTACCAGACACCCGAACAGGCCGCGCCGCCGCCGTGGTGGCGGACGCGCCGCGAGGCCTTGCTGGCGCTGGCCGCGGAGCGCACGCCGCGCTATGTCTACGAGCGCGCCACGATCGCCGAGCGCGCCCGCGCACTGCGCGCGATCGGCGCGGTCGATCGCTGGTTCTACGCGATCAAGGCCAATGCCCATCCGGGCCTGCTGCGGCTGATCGCCGATCAGGGTTTCGGTCTCGAATGCGTGTCGGTCGGTGAGCTGGCGCAGGCCCGCGCGGTCGCCGCGGACGCGCCCTTGCTGTACACCTCGAACTTCGCGCCCAGTGCCGAGCTGGCCAGTGTCGTCGCCAGCGATGCCTTCCTGACCCTGGACAATGGCGAGCTGCTGGAACAGCACGGCGCGCTGTTCCGCGGCCGCGAGCTGCTGCTGCGCATCGACCCGGGCTATGGCCGTGGCCACCACGACAAGGTCAAGACCGGCGGCGCCAATAGCAAGTTCGGCATCGCGCTGGCCGATCTGCCGGCGGCGATGCGCGCCGCCGAGCGGGCCGGCGCGCGGGTGATCGGCCTGCACGCGCACGCCGGTTCGGGCATCCTCGCGGTGGCGCATTTCCGCGAGGTCTACGCCGAATTGGCGGCACTCGCCGATACCCTGCCCGGCATCGCCATTCTCAACATCGGCGGCGGCCTCGGCGTGCCGACCCGCGCCGATGACCAGGCGCTCGACCTGGCCGAACTCGCGCTGGCCCTGGCCGAAGTCAAGGCCGCCTATCCGCACTACGCGCTGTGGATGGAGCCCGGCCGCTACCTGGTCGCCGAAGCCGGCGTACTGCTGGCGCGGGTGACCCAGACCAAACGCAAGGGCGCGGTGCAGTTTCTCGGTGTCGATGCCGGCATGCACAATCTGCTGCGACCGGCGCTCTACGATGCCTGGCATCCGATCGTCAATCTGAGCCGGCTCGATCAGCCAGCGGTGGGCGTGGTGCAGGTGGTCGGACCGATCTGCGAGTCCGGCGACGTGCTCGGGCGTGATCGCGCCCTGCCGGAAAGTGCCGAAGGCGATGTGATCCTGATCGGCCAGGCCGGCGCCTACGGCGCGGTGATGGCCTCGCATTACAATCGCCGCGCCGCCGCCGACGAGGTATTGCTGTGACCGTGACCGAACCCCGAGAGGCCAAGGTATTTCGCTTCCTGCGCTGCAACTACGACGGGGCGACCGGCAACGCGGCCTTGGTCTATGCCCTCGACGACGGCCCGGAACTGATCGAGACGATCGGCTTCCCGGATGCCCCGCAGGATCTACCGGCGCCACGGCGGGCGGCGTTTCTGCGCGCATTGCAATGGCTGCACCTGGTCGCCGGGATCAGTTATTACAAGGCGGCCTTGCCGCCGACGATCCGTATCGAGGGCGAAGGCATCGACGCGGCCAGCGCCGAGCGGCTCACTACCATTTATCTGCAAGGCCTGGGCGAGTTCGCCCACCAGAACCGGCTCGACCTGCGCGGGCGCATCATTTTTCCCGCCACCGCGGCGGCCGCAGCGGCGCCCGCGCCGCTCGACCTGCCGCGCCGCACCCTGGTGCCGATCGGCGGCGGCAAGGATTCCCTGGTCACGGTCGAGATGCTGCGCAGCCTGGGCGAACCGATGACCGCGGTCTGGGTCGGCCAGTCGGCGCTGATCGCGGCCACCGCGACCGCAACCGGCCTGCCGCTGCTCAACATTGGCCGCAGCCTGTCGCCGCTGCTGTTCGAGATGAACCGCGCTGGCGCCTGGAACGGACATATCCCGGTAACCGCGATCAACTCGGCGATCCTGATCGCCGCCAGCCTGCTGTACGGCTTCGATGCGATCGCCTTCTCCAACGAGCGCTCGGCATCCAGCGCCAACCTGGTGGTCGATGGTTTTGCGATCAACCATCAATGGAGCAAGGGGCTCGATTTCGAACGCCTGCTGCGCGCGCAGATCCAGTGCCAGATCGCCCCCGACCTGGATTATTTCTCGGCGCTGCGTCCCTGGTCGGAACTGGCGGTGACCCGGCGTTTCGCTGCGCTCAGCCAGTACCACGGGGTGTTTTCCAGTTGCAACCGCAACTTCCGCATCCTCGCCGAACGCCCGGCGTCGCGCTGGTGCGGACAGTGTCCGAAGTGCCATTTCGTGTTCCTGGCGCTGGCGCCGTTCCTGCCCAAGCCCTCGCTGCTGGCGATCTTCGGCCGCAATTATCTGGACGACGCCACGCTCGCCGCCGACTACGACGCCCTGCTCGAAATCGCCGCGCACAAACCCTTCGAATGCGTCGGCGAGGGCCGCGAATCGCGCGCCGCGATGGCCGCGCTGAGCGCCCGCGCGGAATGGCGCGAGGATGCCCTGGTCGCGCGCTTTGCCGGGCACCAGGCGGCGCTGCTCGATCCCGCCGAGCTTGCGCTCGCGCCGCTGCTGGCGCCAGCTGCCGAGCACTTCTTGCCGGCGCGACTGCACGGCCTGCTCGATGCGCATTGAGCAACTGCTGCCGCTGCGGGTCGCGCTCTGGGGCTTCGGCCGCGAAGGTCGGGCCAGCCTGGCCGCGCTGCGGACGCGCGCGCCAGGCAAAGCGCTAACCTTGTTCTGCAACGCCGAAGAGGCCCAGGCCGCGCGCGCCCTGGCCGACCCGGCGCTGACCATCGTCACCCAAGCGGTCGATGCCGCGCTGCTCGGCGCCTTCGACCTGGTGATCAAATCGCCCGGCATCAGTCCCTACCGCGAACCGGCGGCCAGCGCGATCGCCGTGGGCGTGCGGATGATTTCGGGCAGCGCGATCTGGTTCGCCGAGCACCCCGAGGCGGCCACGATCTGCGTGACCGGCACCAAGGGCAAGAGCACGGTCAGCGCGCTGATCGCCCACCTGTTGCGCGGCCTCAACGTGCGTACCGCGCTGGCCGGCAATATCGGCCTGCCGCTGCTCGAATTGCTCGATCCCACGCCGCCGCCGGACTGCTGGGTGATCGAACTGTCGAGCTTCCAGACGCGGGATTTCGCCGCATCGCCGGGCGTGGCGGTGCTCACCAACCTGATCGAGGAACACCTGGACTGGCACGGCAGCGTCGAGCGCTACCTGGACGACAAACTGCGCATCCTGGGCGCGGACCCGGCCACCCGGATCGTCGCCAATGCCGCCGATCCGCTGCTGGCTGCCCGCCTCGCCGCTGATCCGCGCGCCGTTGGCCACGCCTTCAATCACCCGGACGGCTGGCATCTGGCCGAGGGTTTCCTGTGCCTCGGCCCGCGCCGGGTACTGACGCAATCGGATCTGCCCCTGCCCGGCCGGCACAACGCGGAGAACGCCTGCGCGGCCCTGGCCGCGGTCGCGGCGGCCGGTTTCGATGCGCTCGCCGCCGCCCGCCATCTGCTTGGCTTTCAACCGCTACCGCATCGTTTGCAGACGCTGGGCGAACGCGATGGCATCACTTTTGTCGATGACAGCATCGCCACCACCCCGCAGGCCGCAGTCGCCGCGCTGCGACACTTCGCCGGACAGCGGCTCGCGATCCTGATCGGCGGCCACGAGCGCGGACTCGACTGGCGCGCCCTGGCCGAACAAGTGCGCGCCCAGCCGCCCCACGCCATCGTCTGCACCGGCGCCACCGGCGAACGGGTGTTTGCGCTGCTTGCCGAAACCCTGGGTCCGAGCCGAATCGCACACCCCACGGGCCCAGCCAACCCGCTGCAACAGACCGGCACCACCCAACTGCTCGCCGCCGCCGACTTCGACCAGGCCTTCGCCCTGGCCCGATCCAGCCTGTCGCCGGGCGGCGTCCTGCTGCTCTCGCCCGGCGCCCCCAGCTTCGGCCAGTTCCGCGACTACATCGAACGCGGCCAGCACTTCGCCAAACTCGCCGGCTTCGAACCAGCCAACAGCAGCATCCGCGGATTGGGCATCGCCTGACCCGAACCGGGGCGGAGGGTTGAACGACCGAGGTAGGGTGGATAAGCGTAGCGCATCCACCATCGCCGACTTCCACCCCAGCGCCAAATCGGTGGACACATGGCGGATAAACAAGGTGCTTCGTCATCTGGAAGCTTGCGGCCATTTGATCGATGGTGGATGCGCTGCGCTGATCCACCCTACGGTCTACGGGCTTCGATCTGGCACCTGGGCCAGCAACCGTCCCTGGTGCGGGGCGCCGGCCCGGCCATCAGTCGCGTGTGCCTCGATACTTGCTTCCGACCAACAGCGCGTGGCTTTCGAACCGTCCCTGGTGCAGCGGTCCGGCCCGGCATCCCTGCCGGGCGTTCGGTGCAGCTCGACATGCGCTTCAACGCATGTCGAAAGCGCTGCCCCTCACCCTTGGCCGGGCGTTCGCGCGTGCTGCCGATGCCTGATGGCATCGCTTCGATCTGGCACCTGGGCCAGCAACCGTCCCTGGTGCGGGGCGCCGGCCCGGCGTCCTGCCGGGCGTTCGGCCCCGCGCACGATGCCGAAAGGCATCGTGCAAGCGCGGGACCTCACCCCTGCGGGACGCCGGCCATGTCGGGGAGTTGGTGGGCGATGCCTTTGTGGCAGTCGATGCAGGTCTTGTCGCCGGTCAATAGATTGCGCTCGTGGATGGCGCCGGCGCGCGGGCTCTGGCGGGTGATGTCCATCGCGCCGTAGTCGTGGCAGTTGCGGCATTCCAGCGAGTCGTTGGCCTTGAGTCTGGCCCATTCGTGGCCGGCCAGTTCGCGGCGCTTGGCGAGAAACTTTTCGCGGGTGTTGATGGTGCCGAACAGCTTGCCCCAGACTTCCTTGGACGCCTGCATTTTGCGCGCGATCTTGTCGGTCCACTGGTGCGGCACGTGGCAGTCCGGGCAGGTCGCGCGCACTCCGGAACGGTTGCTGTAGTGGATGGTCGCCTTCAGCTCGGCGAACACGTTGTCCTGCATTTCGTGGCAGGACGTGCAGAACGGTTCGCCATTGGCCGCTTCCAGAACGGTGTTGAACGCGCCCCAGAAAATCACCCCGGCGATGAATCCGCCCAGGGTCAGAAACATCAGGCTGTAATGCCGGCTGGGCGCATTGAGGATGCGCCAGGCCTGGCGCAGCAGGTCGCGAAGGCGCTTCATGGTCGGCTACTCCTCACCGCCGGCGGCGGTCGGCGCGGCGAGGATGCCATCGACGCCGACAAAACGGCTGGCCACCAGCGGCACCGCGTCGGTCTGCACGATGTGGCATTGCTCGCAGAAATAGCGGCGCGGCGAAATCTCGGCCAGCACCTGGCCGTCGCGGTCCATGTAGTGGGTCACGCTGACCGGCGGCGCCTGGAAGCTGGCGGCATTGGCCTGGCTGTGGCAGAGCATGCAGCGATTGGCGTTCTGGTCGATCTGGTAGCCATCGATCGCATGCGGAATGGTCGGCGGCTGCATCGGGTAGCTGCGTGCGCGCTTGATGTCGGCGTTCTCGACCCGGGCCAGCGGCAGCGCCACCGGTTCGGTGAGCAGGTCGGCGCCGCGGCGCATGGCGTCGAGCGAGGGCGCCAGTTGCAGCTTCGGCGGCACCGCGACACTGCCACGGGACGACGACGCGGTGGCGGCTGGCGGCTGCGGCGCGCAACCACGACCCAGCAGCAGCCCGACGATCAGGGCGGCACCCACGGCAAGGATCAGCATCGGTTTCATCGCGGCACTCCTTTAGACCTTGACCACTTTGACCGCGCACTTCTTGTAGTCGGTCTGCTTGGAAATCGGGTCGGTCGCATCCAGGGTGACCTTGTTGATCAGCACGCTGGCGTCGAACCAGGGTACGAAGATCAGCCCGCGCGGTGGCCGGTTGCGACCGCGGGTCTCGATGCGCGCGCGCACTTCGCCGCGCCGCGAGACCACCCGCGCCTCCTGGCCACGGCGCAGTTCGCGCGCGCGGGCATCGTCCGGGTGCATGAAGATCACCGCCTGCGGCACCGCCTTGAACAGCTCCGGCACGCGCATGGTCATCGAACCGGAATGCCAGTGTTCGAGCACCCGGCCGGTCGACAGCCACAGATCGAATTCGGCGTCGGGCGCCTCGGCCGGCGGCTGGTAGGGCAGCGCCCAGATCACCGCACGGCCATCGGCATTGCCGTAGAACTCGAAGCCCTTGCCGGGTTTGACATAGGGATCGCTGCCTTCGCGGTAACGCCACAGCGTCTCGGCGCCGTTGACCACCGGCCAGCGCAGGCCGCGGCTCTGGTGGTAGGCGTCGAAGTCGGCCAGGTCGTGGCCGTGGCCGCGGCCGAACTCGGCGTATTCCTCGAACAGACCCTTTTGCACATAGAAACCGAAGTCGCGGGCTTCGTGGTTGGCATAGCCGGCCTCGATCTGTTCGACGCCGAAACGATCGACCTGGCCGTTCTTGAACAACACCTCGAACAGGCTCTTGCCGCGATAGCCGGGGTTGGCGGCGAGCAGGTCGGCCGGCCAGACTTCGTCGGTAGTAAAGCGCTTGGAGAACTCCAGCAACTGCCACAGGTCGGATTTGGCCTCGCCCGGCGCCGGCACCAGTTCGTGCCAGAACTGGGTGCGGCGTTCGGCGTTGCCGTAGGCGCCTTCCTTCTCGACCCACATCGCCGCCGGCAGGATCAGATCGGCGGCCATCGCGGTCACGGTCGGATAGGCATCCGATACCACGATGAAATTGTCCGGATTGCGATAACCGGGGATCGCTTCCTCGCCGGAATTGGCCGCCGCCTGGATGTTGTTGTTGACCTGCACCCAATAGGCGTTGAGCGTCCCATCCTTGAGCGCGCGGTTCTGCGCGACCGCGTGCAGTCCGGGCTTCTCGACGATGGTGCCGGCCGGCAGCTTCCAGATCTGCTCGGCCTTGGCGCGGTGCGCCGGATTCATCACCACCAGATCCGCCGGCAGGCGATGGCTGAAGGTGCCGACTTCGCGCGCGGTACCGCAGGCCGAGGGCTGCCCGGTCAGCGAGAACGGCGAATTGCCGGGGGTGGCGATCTTTCCGGTCAACAGGTGGATGTTGTAGACCATGTTATTGGCCCAGACGCCGCGGCTGTGCTGGTTGAAGCCCATCGTCCAGAAGCTGGTCACCTTGCGCTTGGGGTCGGCATACAGTTCGGCCAGTTGCTTGAGCCAGCCCTTGTCCACGCCACTCAGTTTCGCCGCGTAGTCGAGGCTGTAGGGCCGCACGAAAGCGGCGAACTGCGCGAAGTCGATCGGCGTGCCCTGGTTGGGATTGGCCGCGTCCTTGGCGTCCTTCTCCAGCGGGTGGTCGGCGCGCAGACCATAGCCGATATCGGTGACGCCGAGTTTGAAACTGGTGTGGGCATCGACAAACGCGCGGTTGACCGCGCCGCTCTGGATGATGTGGTTGGCGATGTAGTTGAGGATCGCGAGATCGGTCTGCGGGGTGAACACGATCGGAATGTCGGCGAGTTCGAAGCTGCGATGCTCGAAGGTCGACAACACCGCCACCTTGACGCCCGGGTGCGACAGCTTGCGGTCGGTCAGCCGGGTCCACAGGATCGGGTGCATCTCGGCCATGTTCGAGCCCCACAGCACGAAGGCATCGGCGGCTTCGATATCGTCGTAACAGCCCATCGGCTCGTCCATGCCGAAGCTGCGCATGAAACCCATCACCGCGCTGGCCATGCAGTGGCGCGCGTTCGGGTCGATGTTGTTGGAACGGAAACCGCCCTTGAACAATTTATTGGCGGCGTAGCCCTCCCACACCGTCCACTGGCCGGAGCCGAACATGCCGACCGCGGTCGGTCCCTTGTCCTTGAGCACGCGCTTGAACTGGCCGGCCATCTCGTCGAACGCCCGCTCCCAGCTCACCGGCGTGAACTCGCCCTGCTTGTGGTACTGGCCATCGCGCATGCGCAGCAGCGGCGTAGTCAGACGGTCGGCGCCGTACAGGATCTTGGACAGAAAATAGCCCTTGACGCAGTTCAGCCCGCGATTCACTTCGGAATGGATATCGCCGTGGGTGGCGACCACCCGGTCGTCCTTGACCGCCACATTGATACCGCAGCCGGTACCGCAGAACCGGCACGGCGCCTTGCTCCACTTGAGCGCGGTCTCGGCGCGGTCGGTGACGATATTGCTGGCCGGCGCGAACAGCGGGATGCCGGCGACCGCGGCCGCGGTGGCGGCGGCGCTGGCGCGGATGAAATCACGGCGTGTCTGTGGCATCGGCTACCTCGTCGCAATCGATTTCGTGGTGGACCAGATCGGCCGCCAGCACGCCGGGCAGGGCGCGCAGCGCCGCCAGGCGATCGGCCAACTGGACTTCGTTTTCCCCCTCGACCAGCACCACCAGCCGGCCGCGCTCGGCGCCGCGCACGCTGAACTCGCCGGACGGTTCGAGCCGCTGGCGCAGGGCCTCGGTCTGTTCCGCGCGGCAGCGCACCACCACACTGGCGATATGCCAACTCATGGCCCGGCCCCCGGCGGCCCGGCGATCATCTGAAACACCCACACCGCAAAGCCCCAGCCGGCGACCACCGCAACCGCCAGGATCGGCGCGAGCAACACGGTCAGAAACAGAAACGCATTGCGCTCGCGGCGGCGTTCGCTGGTACTGGCCTGCATGTTCGATCTCCCCGGCGGTGGCAAGTCCACTATAGCTAGCCCCCAAACCGCCCTCCTTGATCCGGGTCAAGCCCAACCCACCGCCGCTCCGGCGAATACGTCGCCCCGGCGGAAGCCGGTCCAGGGGACGGAGCACATAAAGCGCCGTCACCCCGGCGGAAGCCAGTCCAGGGGACGGAGCACATAAAGCGCCGTCACCCCGGCGGAAGCCAGTCCAGGGGACGGAGCACATAAAGCGCCGTCGCCCCGGCGGAAGCCGGGGCCCAGTGTTTGACGCGGCGAAGCATTCAAAAGCACTGGCTGCCGGCGTTCGCCGTGACGACGGGCCAAAAGTAGCTTCTTGGCCGCACGGCCAAGCGGACTGGCTGCCGTCTTAAGCCTGACCCCGGGCACGGCGACCGTAGGCTGGCGGTGAGCGCAGCGAACCCCAGCATCGCCATCCAGCGCACCGAAAAGCTGGGGATCGCTGCGCTCACCCCAGCCTACGTGCGGTTGATCGGCGTAGCCCGGAAGAAGCGCAGCGGATTCCGGGATCTCGATAGTCATAGCGCGGCAGCAGCGCAGCGGCGCTCAACAGCGAAGCCGTTCGTTCCGTGGCTTGGTCGTTCGAACCGACATCCCCGGATTCCGCTGCGCTTCATCCGGGCTACGCCCCACTTCCCTCGACGGCCAGCAACGTGTCCGGATGCAACGCCGCCATCTCCCCGAATGGACCCCGGCGTTCGCCGGGGCGACGAACGTAGGTTGAATAAGCGCATCGACTGCCAACAGCGAAGCGGGTCATCCCAGGGAATCAAGCGGAAGTAGCCCGGAAGAAGCGCATTGGCTGTCAACAGCGGAGCTGGTCATTCCGGGGAAATTGGCGGAAGTGGACCGGAAGAAGCGCAGCGGCTCTCAGATGCGAACCGGGTCATTCCGGGATTTTGAACTGCCGAATCGACATCCCTACGCGCTATCGAATCGACATTCCCGGATGACCAGCTCCGCTGTTGAAAACCCGCTGCGCTTCATCCAGGCTACGCGCTGTTGCGTAAAGACCTCGAACGGATCGAAGCGGCGCGCTGAAACCCAATAACGACAAACCGCGCCAGCGCGTGCTCAGCGAAATCCTCGATGCGACGCTCGCCCGGCCCGGCCGTTGACCGGCACGACCACCACGCCATCAACAACCCAGCCGCCAAACGCTGGGCCTGGTTTTTGGCCGGTGGAAGGTGAGCAGCCCCGTCCACGCCATGGCGGCATCCTTGGCGCGGCCCTCTCTCAGAAGACAGATGCCACAAAGATCGGTTCGACCCCGAAGTGCCCCACCGCCGGCTGGAGGCCACGAAGATCGACCTGAGCCCCGACCTCGTGGCCCCCGCCCTCGACCGTAGGCTGGCGGTAAGCGCAGCGAACCCCAGCATCGCCATCCCGCGCCACCGCAAATCCTGGGGTTCGCTGCGATCATCCCAGCCTGCGTGCTGCCCCTCCGCATTGCATCAATTTCGGAAGTGTGGGTGTCCTGGGCTTCGCTTTCCTGCGCTGCGCTTTCCTGGGCTTCGCTTTCCTGGGCTTCATCATGGCTGAGGCATGGGGCTAATCAGGAAATTTGATACAAGAAAATAGATGGCAAAGAAAGCGCCAAGCAAATGAAATGTAATTTCGAATGGTTTTTTTACAAACCCACGGATATCGCAAAAAAGCACTGTCAGGCGCTGAAGAATAAAAAAAACGAAACCCGCTAAGACAAGAAACAGTGGAACATCACTTTTCGTAACTAACGAGAACTGCGTTGGACTGAGTATTTTTGGAAATACTATAACAACTGCAAGGAGACAAAAAATAGTAAATAACAGCAATCCCGTAAGTAATATTGATAACCTGCGCAAATTCATATCTCTATCCTTGGTAGGTATAACCAAAAGATAATGGCTTACATAATCGGAAAGCTTAGGGAAGGGTCTATGCTGTTTCGTGCGTAAGACATGGTTGACATAGCTTGGCGGTTCCACGGAAGCGCTCGCCTTGGCGGACTTGGTGGCGTTACGTATAGGGCGAGCGCCAAACTCGGGAAGCCCGTGTAGACAACGGTATCAAGTCATTGTAAGATGAGCCTCCAAGCGATCACTTAAGAAATTTCATCGGTTAAAATCAAGAATACTTTTTGAACTTCTGAACAATTTTATTATTATCTAAATGTTGCGAAGTTTGGTAATCTAAAGGTCTTTCATGGTTTGTTAATTGAAATTAGGTGCGTTCAATACGATTTCTTTTTGCTATCATTCTTTATTGAATGAGCTTCTTGTCAGATACAAACCCAGCACGAAGGAACGCTCCAGCCCTAACATATCTTGAGAGCAAAGTGGTTACCTTGAAGTCTACCTTAAACCCAGAAGTTTCTCGAAATTCTCGGACAAATCCATTTTCCCCTTTTCCAAAGAAAAATATTCCACCACCCTGCAACGTTCCCCCTAGACCTCCGGCCCTACCATAGAGGCCCGCATCACCTCCGAACCATGCACGTGGCAGGCCTTCGACGCTGGTTGTTTGTTGCCATTCAGTCGCTAGGTCCAATGAAAATCCATTAACAAATCCGGTTCCACCCCGAAAGTCGACAGCTGGACGCCCGTTTTCAAGCCCCAGCGTAAGCTCAAAAGCGATCCCCCTGCCATATCCGAATGTGAAACTGGCATCATCGAGAACGCGCTCAGGACTGGATAGAATAGAAAGCGCGCGCTCTATATTATCTTTTGCGTGATCAATACCATCACTCACGGCTTTTGAAGCTTTGTCCCACAGGTTATGAAACTCATCGTTATATCCACGCGAAAACGCCGCCGTCACCGCCCCGTTGGCAAACTTCCCGCCACCCGCGGCCGAAGCGGTGCCGCCGACCATCGCCGCTACCGCCACCCGCAGCGGGCTGAAGCCGCGGTTGCTGCTGTTGACCCGGCCGATCGCGGGGCTCAGCGCCTGGGTGACCCCGGCACCGGCGAAACCATCGCCGAACTTGCCGCCCTGGAGCCGGTTCATGATGCCCCCGGCGATCGCATGCGACAAGACCTTGCTGGCGAACTGGTTGACCGTCAGGCCGCTGCCAAAAACGCCGTCGCTGATGTTGATCTTCGCCAGATTGTCGAAATACTCACCGATCCCGTGAAACAACACCGCACTGAACGCGCCGAACAAGCCGCCTTGCAAGGTTCCCGAAGTGATCACCCCGGCAACGAATCCGGTCGCCGCCGCGACCGCCAGGTTCGACCAAGCCGCCGGTGCCAGAGCAGGCACAAACGCGGTCAACGCCACCGACACGATGGTACGCCAATACTTGCGGAAGAACGACAGGCCGGTCGGGTCGGTGAACGATAGCGGGTTGTTCAGCGCATAGGTATAGCGGTTCAGGTTCTGCGCGTTGAACAGTTCCTGCACGATCGGATCGGCCGACAGCATGCGCCCCAGCGCCGGGTCGTACAGGCGCCCGTTCATATGCACGATGTTGGCCGCGTCGATGTGCTCGTGCCCGGTGAAGCCGCGCGTGGTATTGGCCGGCACGCCGGGCGCCAGCGCCGCATCCGACCAGGTATCGGCATCACGGCGGTTGCCGTGCGCATCGAAACTCATCCGCTCGACCACCACGCCATTCTCATCGACCAGGGTATCGATGCTGCCGAGGTGGTCGCCGAGTTGGTAGCGGTACTTCGGCCCGCAGGCTGGCGGTGAGCAAGACAGTGTAGGCTGGCGGTGAGCGCAGCGAACCCCAGCATCGCCATCCCGCGCACCGAAAAGCTGGGGTTCGCTGCGCTCACCCCAGCCTACGTGCTTAACGACACCACCATTTCCACGCCATCAACAACCCGGCCGCCAAACGGTGGGCCTGGTTTTTGGACGTTGGCAGGTGAGCAGCCCTGTCCACGCCGTGGCTGCATACTTGGCGCGGCCGTCTCTCAATGGCCGGACACCCCAAAATCGGTGCGACCCCTAAGTGCCCCACCGCCGGCGGGACGCTACCAAGATCGACCCCAGCCCCGACCTCGCGACCCCTGCCCTCGACCGTAGGCTGGCGGTGAGCGCAGCGAACCCCAGCATCGCCATCCCGCGCACCGAAAAGCTGGGGTTCGCTGCGCTCATCCCGGCCTGCGTGCTGGAAGGCGCCGTGCGCCGACTCCAGTCGATGTGATGCTTTGACCAGTTCCGTCGTTAAACGCCGCTTCGCTCTACCAATCCTGCTTTCCTATTGTGCTTCAGCAGCCAAACAGGACGCGGGCTGTTCTTCACCCCTTTCGACCTTTCGCCAGCAGACTTCAAGGTTGTGGTCTTTGGCTAACGAGTACTTTCCCCACTGATAGCCTGAACGCAAAGTCTCTACTGCTTGAGGTATCCCCTTTGCAGCGGCTTTGCGAATCCACTCCAGGCCCTTGCTAGCCTGATGCGCAGGCGGCTCCTTTGCATCCAGATCGCCGAGCCATTCAAGATACAAATAGCCAACCCAGAATTGCATTTCCGGGTCTCCCGCTTCGGCTTGCTTTAGTACTACATCAATCGCAGAACCATAGTCGCCAGCAGCAAGCGCATCCTCGGTTGCCTGATCTGCTGCGGTCCATGGTTCTGCGCTATGAGTGTCGCGGGCCGTCCCATTCCCAGCGCAACTGAGCAACAGGAAGAGCAAGCAGCAAAGGACCATCATCATTCGACTCATGTGGCACCTCACCGACCGAAGGGAAGCAATGATTGATAGGCCGTGATCGGTGGAGCTCCCTGCACTTGATAGCCTTGGCGCAACAGGTAGTAGTCGCGAACTATGTCGCCTTGTTGCTCTATTCCATAGCTCCGAAAAGCCTTTCCCGACTTAAGTGGAAGGTAGTCGTACCGCCGACTGAAGATGCCCCGCAACGCAACGTTAATGCCCTGCTGATGCTGCCAGACATGCGTCATCTCATGGATAAACCAAGCCCTCCCAGAAATCCCCTGAGCGGAGAAGTCATCTACGTAATCGCTCGGATGGAAGTAGATATTCCCGTTCGGAGTAACCGCAACACCTTCACGCTGACCAACCGGCGCATAGGTCCGTCGGAAAACACGCGGCACCGAGTAGTCGATGTCATCGCCGAAGATATCCTTCGACATCGCAATCTCTCCTTCTGTCAGCGATCGCGATCCGCCCACCTCAAGCGAAACGCCCGCCTGATCGCTGGCACCTTCGCGTTGACCACCCACTTCCCGCCGCGCCACCTGCCCGAATGCATAACTAAACGCCGCCGTCACCGCCCCGTTGGCAAACTTCCCACCACCTGCCGCCGAGGCGGTGCCGCCGACCATTGCCGCTACCGCCACCCGCAGCGGGCTGAAGCCGCGGTTGCCGCTGTTGACCCGGCCGATCGCCGGGCTCAAGGCCTGGGTCACTCCGGCGCTGGCGAATCCGTCGCCGAACTTGCCGCCCTGGAGCCGGTTCATGATGCCCCCGGCGATCGCATGCGACAAGACCTTGCTGGCGAACTGGTTGACCGTCAGGCCGCTGCCAAAAACGCCGTCGCTGATGTTGATCTTCGCCAGATTGTCGAAATACTCACCGATCCCGTGAAACAACACCGCACTGAACGCGCCGAACAAGCCGCCTTGCAAGGTTCCCGAAGTGATCACCCCGGCAACGAATCCGGTCGCCGCCGCGACCGCCAGGTTCGACCAAGCCGCCGGTGCCAGAGCAGGCACAAACGCGGTCAACGCCACCGACACGATGGTACGCCAATACTTGCGGAAGAACGACAGGCCGGTCGGGTCGGTGAACGATAGCGGGTTGTTCAGCGCATAGGTATAGCGGTTCAGGTTCTGCGCGTTGAACAGTTCCTGCACGATCGGATCGGCCGACAGCATGCGCCCCAGCGCCGGGTCGTACAGGCGCCCGTTCATATGCACGATGTTGGCCGCGTCGATGTGCTCGTGCCCGGTGAAGCCGCGCGTGGTATTGGCCGGCACGCCGGGCGCCAGCGCCGCATCCGACCAGGTATCGGCATCACGGCGGTTGCCGTGCGCATCGAAACTCATCCGCTCGACCACCACGCCATTCTCATCGACCAGGGTATCGATGCTGCCGAGGTGGTCGCCGAGTTGGTAGCGGTACTTCGGCCCGCAGGCTGGCGGTGAGCAAGACAGTGTAGGCTGGCGGTGAGCGCAGCGAACCCCAGCATCGCCATCCCGCGCACCGAAAAGCTGGGGTTCGCTGCGCTCACCCCAGCCTACGTGCTTAACGACACCACCATTTCCACGCCATCAACAACCCGGCCGCCAAACGGTGGGCCTGGTTTT
>JBFXKH010000052.1:0-22077 GCA_050173995.1 Lysobacterales bacterium
ATGGGTTGGTGGTATTCGAAGCAAGTGACTTTTCCTTTTTCTCGCGAGAGGTGGAATCGCTCCCCATTGTAGAAAAGGAGCAGACTATAGCGACAACTACGAAACCCAATCGAAACCGTGAGATATACTTGCTGATCATTTTGATTGCCGATTAATCGTGGCCTGCCTTCTATTGCTCTTCAACGCGACTTTCTGAGTTCCGTTGACCAAGTGTTCGCTGCGGTTAGGCCCACGGTAATCAGTCTGCCGCGCAGCGATCGTCAACCCGGTCCACAATTCAGTGCGCACTATGGTCATGGCAGTAGGGGAGTCGTGCATGTGTTCGGCTTTGGGGCTTACGGGCTTGGCGAGACTTTGCTTGGTCTACAAGGCATATGGCAATTCCAGGCCTACCCCGATCCTCCCTATCGGGCGCCAAATCCGGTTGGGTCGATGAGCGTGAACACGATCCTCCCTTGCTCCCCCTTTCTTGAAAACGCCAACAGTCCACGTTGGTCACTGAACAGGAAAGCAGATTCACCGGCCTGCTTCTCGCAATCGGCAGACCCTCTACCCGACTCGACCAGATAAACAGTTTCATCTCCGGAAATCGCGATCGCTTGCCTGATGCAAAACAGGCGTTCCCCCGATCGCCAATGGCCCGCGGCCGCGCCTTCTTCAGAAAACGCCACGTCAATGGACAAATACGGAATCGAAAAACACGGCGCCGCGGTCGATGTGGAGCACGTCTCAACGCCCATTACTTCGTGGCCTAGCGACAAGCGCATTGTCGATGTGTCCAACACCGCGACCTGATTTCCGTTCGCATAAAAGTAGTTGATTTGCGTAGCAGACCACCTCGCCTCCGGTCCCGCCTCTGGAAGAAGGGCCAATGCCATCGCAAGCAAACAGGCTTTCACGTTCATGTCGGACCTCACTTGATTCTCTGTTCGAGATGAATTTCATCGGTCTACTGGGGCCGCAGCTGACTATCCAGAGACTGACCAGCATCGCAGCTGCGCACGACCGAGCCGCACCCGGCCATCCGTCGTGAGCTGCACGCCGAAGTCCGAGTGTAGCTGTACTCAGCCGTCTGGTGGATTGCTCAGTGGACGGCCGGAGAGTGGACGGCCACTTCTCGCCTCACTTGCCACGCATGTGCATGGCCTTTCGTCCGCTCCGGCGTTGGTACTGGGTCCCGGTGTTTGCTGGAAAAAGGGGACACGACAGCGCAGACCATCCACCAGCCTGTCGCCGCACAGAGGATATCCCACATAAAAAAACGGCCGGGTTGCCCCGGCCGTCTGGGTGTTGCGATCAGCGTTGGCCCTGCTTACTACTCGAACCCGTCGCGGAAGAACAGGTCGCCCGGGAGGTTCTGGCAGCTCTGTACGCGGATGTCATCTACATACCAGCCATGCGGTACACGCCCGATGCTGCCATCGGTAGACATGCGGAAGCGGAACTGCACCGTCTGCCCTTGCAGGCTGCTCAGATCGATGACTTTCTTGTTGTAGGCCAGGGGGTCGCCGCACCAGGCATTGAGCCCGCTGGCCGGACCACCGCTGAGCGATCCGACATAGGGGCCAAACAGGATCGAGGACGGTGCGAATGGTGTCCAGGTCGTGCCATTGGTGGAAAACTCGACCAGCCCACCATCCCAGCAAGAGGTTGCGGTGTTGTCCTCCATGGTCTCGTCGCTGAAGAACTGCAGGGTGGTTGGCAGTTCGCCGCTCGGCACGCTGATCGGTGGCGATACCAGCAGTTGATTGGACGTGGTGGCCAGGTCCACCGCCAGCCAGGCACTGGCGCCGCTGAACGGACGCGCCGTGCTGATCGACCAGGTAGAGGCACCGGTGCCACTGGCGACAAAGCCGTTGCTGCCGTTTTCGACGTTATCCGAGAACACCGTGCTGACCGTCTGGCTGGCATCGCAATCGCCGGCTGCCGCCTGGGTGCGGAATTGGCGGACTACGGAGCTGGACGCCGTGCCGCAGGCATTGCTCGCGGTTACCCGCCAAAAATAGTCGGTACTGTTGTTCAGGGTACCGGCCGGCAGTTGCACACTGGACTGCGTGCCAGCGATCGCTTGGGAGAATACGATGTTGCCGAATCCCGCGTCGGTCGCGACTTCCACCAGGAACTGGCCGACGCCAGCATCCGCACTCCAATTCAGGATCGCCTGGGGCGCAATGCCAATGGCGCCGTCGGCCGGGCTCACCAAGCCAGTTACGGCCGGCATTCCGGCAAACACGTTCACAGTGAAGTTCTGGTTGCGTACGATCGGCGTGCCGCTGGTGTCGGTGCCGCGCACGGTGACCGTCTGCGGCCCGCCTGCGGCGGCTCCTGAGGTGCTCAGGTTGAGTGTGGCGCTTACGCCACCGGCGGTGGGCGAGACCGGGTTGGGGGTGAACACCGCGCTCGGAAACACCGCAGCATTCAGCCCCGGAGTGCTCAGCGTGACCGTGCCGGTATAGCCGACCACGGCGGTCAGTGCTACCGCAACCGGTGCCACCGGTGAACCGGCGCAGACATCGGCGCTGTTGGTGTTGAGACCCATCAGGTAGGTCGGCGCCGCGACCACGTTTTGCACGCGCCCGGCGAAGGATCGTTGCGAAACCGTGCTCGGCGGCGTGACGATGCGGTTGTCGGTCCAGGTCATGCTGATCTGGTCGTTGCCCGGCGCCACCGCCAGGCCGTTGTAGTCGCCCCATTCCTGGCCGTTGTTGATGTTTTGCGAGACCACCGAGGAAACCCGGGTTTCCTCGGTCCAGCTCGCGCCGCCATCGCTGGAAACGGCGTAGTACCAGTCGGCCTTGTCACGCAAGCCGGTGCCGGAATTGCGGGTGTCCTGGAAACCGATATGCACATTGCCCAGGCCATCGACATCCATCCACGGCTGGAAGCGGTCGACCGTGGTCTGGTCGGCGGTCGAATGCGGGGTGGCGGCGGTGTTCCAGGTCAGGCCCTGGTCGTCGGAATAGCGGACCACGATCCAGCCGTGCGAGGCAGCGGCCGAACCGCTGCCACCACCGGGGCTGCCGGCGGCCTGATTCTCGTCGGTGAATGCAACGTAGATTCGGCCATCATTCGGACCACCGCTGGAGTCCACGTCGGTCGCCGCATAAATGAAGACGCGCCGGGATTCCATCGCCGGGATGGCGAAATCGAAATCGCCCCAGAGATCATAGACCGGCGCGCTCAGTCCGGCAGTAGCGCCATTCAGATCGACAAACGTATCGCCGCCGTCGTCGGAGCGCAGAAACCGTATCTCGGTCGAACCATTGGTTACCGATGGGTAGACGTAGTAGATGCGTCCCTGGCGGTCGGTGGTGATGTCGCTGCCGATACCGCGCTCATCGGCGCCGAACGAGATTGCCGGTGCAAACGTCATCGGCGCGCCGCCATTGACCGGCATCGCCGTCGAGCGAGCAAATTGCATCACATTGCCCTGGTGCCAGGTCAGGTAGACACGACCGAAATAGGGCGAGCTGGGCGAGCGATCCACATGAATGAATTCTTTGTCTGAACTGGCCGTCGAAGTGTGCACCGGGCCCTGCCAGGTTTGGCCATTGTTGAACGACCAATACACCGAGGCGCACAGGCTGAAGGCACAACCGCTGGCCGTTTGTCCCAGCGTGGCGGCGAAGGCGATACTGCCATCTGGTGACCATTCGATGGCCGGGTCGCAGCAGGTGCCGGGCAGGGCGCCGGAGTTGCCCCAGGTCTGCCCGCCATTGGTTGAAAACGACATGCGCTGTCCGCCCGATCCGTTCGATCCGGCAATCACGATGTTGGGGTTGGTCGGGTGATACTCGATCGTCGTCTCGTTGTTGCTCAACGTGCCATCGAATGCACCCTCGCCGAGCACCGGCGCCGCCTTGGGCAGCGGGTCGGTGGCGAGCAGCAACGGCTTGGGCGGATTTTTTGGATCGGGGTGGGTGTAGAAGCCAAGCCCCTTGCGCTGCAAGACACCGTTTTGCAACAGTCCGCCGTAGCGGATCTGGAACTCCTTATCGACTTCACGAGGGTAATGGCGATCGAGCGGGAAGCCCTGCTCGATCATCTCGCGTCGCTTCTGAATCTTGAAGAACGCCGGCACGCCGGCCACAAATTTGTCCTTGACCGGCAACACCGCGATATCGGCGGCGGTCAACTGGTAGTTGCGGTCGTCCCAGGGCCCGTAGGCCAGCAGGGCGACGTAATCCACGCTGGCGTCGACGCCGCGGGCATTGTCGGGTTTAACCACCAGTTCGGCGGCATGCGCGCCGCTTGCGGAAAGCACCAAGGACAACATCAGGGCAACCCATGCCCGCACAGCAAACGATCGAGAAATCATGTTGAACTCCGAACCTGCCCCCGGGCAGAAGAATGCGCATCATACTTGTACTTGTGGGGCGGTGGGTGAACCGGTTGGGTGACCGATATCGCAGTTTGTACCGGCGTCGTTGGTCGCTTGGTTGCCGCGCGCGTCTGGGTTTGCCGAAACCATGATGGATCCGCTGCGCTTGACCCATCCTACGCTCAGCGCTTGGCCGATCCTGCGTTCGGCACTCGACTCCGGCAGCGACCTCTGCTCCGGCCGGGTTGGCCCGTTGGCCGGCGTTGTGCAGCATGGCGGGGTTTTGGTCGATAATGCTGGGCTCGCTCCATGCCGATGACCGATGACCACGCCGACTTGCAATTTCGAACAACAGGAACTGAAGGACTACGCCGAGCGCGCCTACCTCGATTATTCGATGTATGTGGTGCTGGACCGGGCCTTGCCGTTCGTCGGCGATGGTCTGAAGCCGGTGCAGCGGCGCATCATCTATGCGATGAGCGAGCTCGGGCTGGATGCCGGCGCCAAGCCGAAGAAGTCGGCGCGCACGATCGGCGATGTGATCGGCAAGTTCCATCCGCACGGCGATAGCGCCGCCTACGAGGCGATGGTGTTGATGGCGCAGCCGTTTTCCTATCGCTATCCGTTGATCGAGGGCCAGGGCAACTTCGGTTCCAGCGACGACCCGAAGAGCTTCGCCGCGATGCGCTACACCGAGTCCAAGCTGACGCGGGTGGCCGGGCTGCTGCTCGACGAGATCGACCAGGGCACGGTCGATTGGAGCGCCAATTTCGACGGCACCCTGCAGGAACCGAACTGGCTGCCGGCGCGGCTGCCGCAGGTGTTGTTGAACGGCACCACCGGCATTGCGGTCGGCATGGCCACCGATATTCCGCCGCACAATCTGCGCGAGCTGGCCAGCGCCTGCATCCGCCTGATCGACGAGCCCGAATGCAGCGTGCGCGATCTGTGCGAGCACGTGCTCGGCCCGGACTATCCGACCGAGGCCGAGATCATCACCCCGCGCGAGGAGTTGCAGAAGCTCTACGAGACCGGCAACGGCGGCCTGCGCGCGCGCGCCGTGTTTACCCGCGAAGACGGCAATATCGTGATCACCGCCCTGCCCTACCAGGTCTCGCCGGGCAAGGTGCTGGAGCAGATCGCGGCGCAGATGCGCGCCAAGAAGCTGCCGCTGGTCGAGGATCTGCGCGACGAGTCCGACCACGAGAATCCGATCCGGCTGGTGATCGTGCCGCGCAGCAACCGGGTCGATGTCGACGAGTTGATGGGCCACCTGTTCGCTACCACCGATCTGGAGAAGAGCTTCCGGGTCAACATGAACGTGATCGGCCTGGATGGCCGGCCGGCGTTGAAAAATCTCAAGACCCTGCTCAGCGAGTGGTTGAGTTTCCGCACCGAGACGGTGCGCAAGCGCCTGGTGTTTCGCCTGGAAAAAGTCGAGAAACGTCTGCACCTGCTCGATGGCCTGCGCCTGGTGTATTTGAATCTGGACGAGGTGATCCGCATCGTGCGCAGCGAGGACGAACCCAAGCCGCGGCTGATCGCGCGCTTCGGCCTGTCCGAAGTCCAGGCCGATTACATCCTCGATACCAAACTGCGCCAGTTGGCGCGCCTGGAAGAGATGAAGATCAAGGGCGAGATCGACGCGCTCGAAGAAGAGCGCGCGCGTCTGGGCAGCTTACTCAAGTCCAAGGAGCGCCTGCGCACCCTGATCAAGGACGAGATCAGGAAGGATGCCGAAGCCTTTGGCGATCGCCGCCGCTCGCCGCTTATTGCGCGGCAGAGCGCACAGGCGCTGACCGAATCCGAGTTGATCGCGGCCGAACCGGTCACGATTGTCTTGAGCGAAAAGGGCTGGGTGCGTTCGGCCAAGGGCCACGAAGTCGATGCCGCCGCGCTCGCCTATCGCGAGGGCGACCGCCTGCTGGCCTGGTGCCGGGCGCGCAGCACCCAGCAGGTGGCCTTCTTCGATTCGACCGGGCGGGTCTACACCATTCCCGCGCACACCCTGCCCTCGGCGCGCGGCATGGGCGAGCCGCTGACCAGCCGCTTTGCACCGGCGCCAGGGGCTCGCTTCGATGCCCTGGCCGCGGCCGACAACGACGTCAAGCTGGTGATCGCCAGCCACCACGGCTACGGTTTCGTCACCCGCTTCGAGGCGCTGGTGTCTCGACAAAAGGCCGGCAAGGCGATGATCGCGCTGACCGAGGGCGCACGCGTGCTCGCCCCCGCCCTGGTCGGCGATTCCTCGCGCGACCGCATCGTCGTGGTCACCACGGCCGGGCGGATTCTGATGTTTTCGGTGGCCGAACTGCCCGAACTCGACAAGGGCGGCAAGGGCAACAAGCTGATCGACATCCCGCGCGCCAAACTCGGCACCGAACAGGTCGCCGGTGTTGCGGTCATTGCCGAGGGCGGCGAAGTCGTCATCACCAGCAATGGCCGCAAATTGAGCCGTCGTTGGGCCGACCTGGTCGAGGTCGGCGGCGCCAGGGCCAGCCGCGGCCACCTGCTGCCGCGCGGTTACACCCGGGTCGAGGGCATCGAGCGCGCTTGATACGGTGGACTGGGGTGGGCGCGACCGGGGCAGCGTAGGCTGGCGGTGAGCGCAGCGAACCCCAGCGGGATGCGGGCACCGACGCTGGGGTTCGCTACGCTCACCGCCAGCCTACTTCCGCTCACTGCCAGCCTGCCGCGCAACGCCATCCGACTCGCAGCCTGCCCGAATCGTGAGTCCCGACGCTTGCGTTCGACGGCCCGATACCGGCACATTGCGCGCATCGAGGCGGATTCCGGTATTGGTCATGCGTGTTCATCACGGCGCACTGAGTTTGCTCGGCATCGGACTGCTGGCCGCGGCTGCGGCCAGCGCGGCCACGCTATTAGGCCTCAACCACCACGCCCAACTCAGTGAGATCAGCGGCGCGGCGCGCTCGCTCAACGATCCGAGCCGGCTGTGGGTGGTCAATGACAGTTTCGGCACGGCCGAATTGCACGCACTGCACGAGGATGGCGAATGGCTGGGCGCGGTCGGCGTGGCCGGGGTCGAAAACCAGGACTGGGAAGACCTGACGGCGTTCCGTGAGAATGGCCAGGCCTATCTGCTGATCGCCGATACCGGCGACAACGGCGGCCTGCGCGACACGCTTAGCTTATGGGTCGTGCCGGAACCGGAAAGCACCGATTCCGCCCCGGTCGAGCCGGCCTGGCGTATCGATTTTCGTCTGCCGGAAGGGCCGCGTGATATCGAGGCGGTCGCGGTCGACGCGCCGAATCATCAGGTTTATCTGATCGCCAAGCGGCACTTTCCGCGGGTGCTTTACTGCCTGCCCCTGCACCCGCAGGACTCGGGTATTCCGCTGGTCGCAACACGTATCGGCAGTTTCGCAACCCTGCCCGCGGCCAGCGCCCGCGAGATCCACGATGACCCGCAGTACGGCCGCTTCCGCGGCGATGTCACCGCGCTGGCACTGGACCCGGCCGGACGCTACGCCCTGGTGCTGAGCTACCGCGATCTGTATTTCTATGCGCGCCGGCCCGGCCAGAGCTGGCTCGCCGCCCTGCACACCCGCCCGACCCGGCTCGGCATGCCGCCGATGCCGCAGGCCGAAGCGTTGGCGCTCGACCCGGCCTCACGCAGCGCGGTGATTCTGTCCGAACGCCTGGGCGCGCCGATCTATCGTCTGCGCCTGCCGTGAACCGGAGCGGTTTCGCGCTCGCTTCCCCGGACCGAGCGGCGCCACCGTCGGGAGCCGCTCCGACCGCTTCGGCTACGCAGATTCGGCGCCCGGTTCGGCGTGCCAATTCACGCAGGACAAACCCGCCACGCGGGAGAATTCGCGCACATTGCGTGTGACCAGGGCGGCCTGGTGGCGCAATGCCGTGGCGGCGATCAGGGTGTCGTGCGCGCCGATCGGCGTGCCCGCGGCTTCGAGTTCGACGCGAAGTCGGGCCGCCTGGGCGGCGCAGGCACTGTCGAACGGCAACTTCTGCATCGGTCGCAACAACTGCGCCAAGGCCGCCAGGCGCGGGGTCGCGGCGGCCTCCGGCAGGCGCAGAAGCCCATAACGCAACTCGTATTCGACAATGGCCGGAACGCCCAGATCCGCCGGGCGTTGCGCCTGAAGACGCGGCACCACTTGCGGGTCGCCACGGAAGTAGTAGCTGATCGTGTTGGTGTCGAGAATCAGCATGGCCGCCGCTCAAAATCCCAGGCGCGGCAGATCGGCTGGCAACGCGCTCTCCTGCGCTTCGCGCAGCGGAAAATCGGCATAACGTCCGGCCAGAGCCAGACACTCCCGCGGCCACTCGTGGGCGGCGTATTTGCGGATGATCTCGGCCACCCAACGGCTCTTGGACAGACCGCTGGCCTGTGCGGCCTGCTCAACCAGCGCCTGGGTGGCTGGGTCCAGGTACAGCGTGATTTGCGACATGGCGTTCGCTCCCGATCATGGTGAAACCCTGTATATGTGCAAGTATACGCTGATCCGCTATTTCGCCGCCAGGTCGGTCGACCCGGTGTACGCCGGGGCTCAGAACAGGGAACAGGGAACAGGGAACAGGGGAGCCCGTCGCCCCGGCGAACGCCGGGGCCCAGTGCCGGGGCGTACCGCGGCGTCGGGTTCAGGGGACAGAAGACAGAAGACAGAGAGGTGAAGGCAGGGGACCGAGGACAGAAAGAGCCGTCGCCCCGGCGAACGCCGGGGCCCAGTGCCGGGGCGTACTGCGGCGTCGGGTTCAGAAGACAGAAGACAGAAGACAGAGGGGTGAAGGCAGGGACCGAGGCCAGAAAGAGCCGTCGCCCCGGCGAACGCCGGGGCCCAGTGCCGGGGCGTACCGCGGCGTCGGGAAATGGGTCCCGGCTTGCGCCGGGACGACGATCGGACCATTATCACCCTGGAACTTCTGATATCGTTGTGATATCTTCATCCCACAATCGGAGGCTTCGCCATGAACCAGAACGAATCGATGTACGAACGCCCGCTCAACAGCCTGCCGGGGATTCCGGTGGTGCTCGCTCTGCTACTGCTCAGTGTTGGCGTGCTGCCGGCGCTGTTTTTGATCGGACTGCGCATCCCCGCCATCGTGCTGGTCCCGTTTACGCTGTTCTGTTGGTTCGGCTTGTTCATGGTGCAGCCGAACCAGGGCGTGGTGCTGCAATTGTTCGGGCGTTATGTGGGCAGCGTGCGCGACGCCGGCCTGCGCTGGGCCAACCCGTTCTATTCGAAGCGCCCGGTGTCGCTGCGCATCCGCAATTTCGAATCGAACAAGCTCAAGGTCAACGACCTGCTCGGTTCGCCAATCGAGATCGCCGCGGTGGTGGTCTGGCAGGTGGTCGATACCGCCGAGGCGGTGTTCGCGGTCGATGATTACGAAAACTTCGTGCATGTGCAGAGCGAATCGGCGCTGCGCCAATCGGCGACCAGCTACCCCTACGACCTGCACGAAGAACACAAAGTCTCGCTACGCAGCCACACCCAGGAAATTGCCGACCACCTGCGCAAGGAAATCCAGGAGCGCCTGACCAGCGCCGGGGTCAAGGTATTGGAAGCGCGCATTTCGCACCTCGCCTATTCGCCGGAGATCGCCCAGGCGATGCTGCAACGCCAGCAGGCCGGCGCGATCATCGCGGCGCGCACCAAGATCGTTGAGGGCGCGGTGACCATGGTACACATGGCACTGGAGCAACTGGCCGAACGCGGCATGGTGCAGTTGGACGAAGAGCGCAAGGCCCAGATGGTGTCCAATCTGCTGGTGGTGCTGTGCGGCGATCGCAGCACCCAACCGATCGTCAACGCCGGTTCGATCTATTGATGGCCGCGGACCGGTGAACGAAAAAAAAGCCTACCCGCTACGCATCAACGCCGCCGTATTGGCGGCCATGCAACGCTGGTCCGACGATGAGCTGCGCAGCGTCAACGCGCAGATCGAATACGTGCTGCGCGAGGCGCTGCGCCGCGCCGGGCGATTGCCGGGATCAGAGGACGGCGGGCGGAAGGCCGGGGACAGCGCTGGACCCCGGCCTGCGCCGGGGCGACGAAAGTAGGGTGGCGACGGAAGTAGGGTGGATAAGCGCAGCGCATCCACCATGCCAGACCATGCCGAGGCGTAGGTCGGCTCAAGCCGCGCAGCGGTGGAGCCGACATTTTCAACTCCGCGGCCATGTCTCAGGCCGTCGGGTCCGCGCCTGCGGCGCTTGACCCGACCTACGGCTCTAGCCTCTAGCCCCTAGTCCCTCAATGCACGTCGCGCCAGTATTCGGCCTTGAGCAGCCAGGCGACGAAAGTAAAGAAGGCGAGGAACAGGATCACTTTCCAGCCGACATCGCGACGCTGCAGTGCCGCCGGTTCACCGACGTATTCAAGGAAGGCGGAGATATCGCGGGCCACGCCATCGAACTCTGATGCCGTCAGTTTGCCGGGCTTGACCAGCTCAAAGTGCGAGAACACTTCCTTGTCTACTTCCTGACCGGACTCGTCCTTTACCTTGTGCGTGTCGTAGATCGCGGCCTGTGTGCCCTGCAGTTCCCACAGCACATTTGGCATGCTGGCCGCCGGAAATACCGTGTTGTTCCAGCCGAGCGGACGCTTGTCGTCCAGATGGAAGGACTTCAGGTAGCTGAAAATGTAGTCCGCGCCGCCGGGCCGGGCACGCGCGATCAGCGACAGATCCGGTGGTGCCTTGCCGAACCAGCGATCGCCGTCCTCGGCAGTGAGTGCCACGGTGATCGGGTCGCCAAACTTGCTGCCGGCGAAATTGAGCGAGCCCATCACCTGCTCTTCGCTCAGCCCCAGGTCACGGGCCAGACGCGACCAACGCATGTATTTGAGCGAATGACAGGACAGGCAGTAGTTGGAGAAATACTTGGCGCCGCGTTGCAGCGAGGCCTGGTCTCCGATATTGGCGCCGGAATGCAGCAGATTGCCGCCTCCCGATGCAGCAAGCGGCGCTGCGAACAGCGCGCCAAAGCCGAGCGCCAGTCCGATCAGGAGGTTTTTTGTCTGGGCGAATCGGGTCATGGCAGCCTCAATGGTCATAGGTCACACGCGCCGGCTCGGGCTTGAACTTGCCCCAGCGCGACCACCACGGCATGGTTACGAAAAAGCCCAGGTAGTAGACGGTGGCGATCTGTGCGGTCAGGGTCAAAAGCGGCGTGGCGTGGCGTGTGCCCAAGTATCCCAGCCACAACAGCGACAACACCCACAGCCCGAGCAGCACCTTGACGAAACCAGGGCGATAGCGGATCGACTTGACCGGGCTGCGATCCAACCACGGCAACGCGAAGAAGATCAACACGCCGGCGCCCATCACCAGCACACCCGGGAACTGCGAGCCGAAGAACGCCGGCACCGCACGCAACATCGCGTAGAACGGGGTGAAATACCAGACCGGCTTGATCAACAGCGGGGTGACCGCCGGGTCGGCGATCAGGAAATTGTCGTGCTCCAGGAACCAACCGCCCAGGGTCGGCGCATAAAACACGATGAAGGCGGCGATGGTGAGGAAGAAGCCGACCCCAAAAATGTCCTTTACCGTGTAGTACGGATGGAACGCGATGCCATCCAGCGGCTTGCCCTTGGCGTCCTTGGTTTTCTTGATATCGACGCCGTCCGGGTTGTTGGAGCCGACTTCGTGCAGCGCCATCAGATGCAGGTAGATCAGCAGCGCCAGCACGATCGGCATGGCGACCACGTGCAGGGCGAAGAAACGGCTCAAGGCGGCGTCGGCGATCACGTAGTCGCCGCGGATGAACTCAAGCAGGTCCGGCCCGATGAACGGAATGGTGCCGTAGATCGACGAGATCACCTGCGCGCCCCAGTACGACATCTGCCCCCAAGGCAGCACATAGCCCATGAACGCCTCGGCCATGGTCGCCAGAAAAATGACCACGCCCAGCGTCCACACCAGTTCGCGCGGCTTCTGGTAGGAGCCATACATCAAGCCGCGGTACATGTGCAGGTAGATGGTCAGGAAGAACAGCGAGGCGCCGGTCGAATGCATGTAGCGGATCAGCCAGCCCCAGTCGACATCGCGCATGATGTATTCGACCGAGTCGAACGCCAGCTTGGCGTCCGGCTTGTAGTGCATGGTCAGCCAGATGCCGGTGACCAGCTGGTTGACGAACATCAGCAGCGCCAGCGAGCCGAAGTAGTACCAGATGTTGAAGTTTTTCGGCGCGTAGTACTGCGCCATGTGCCGGTTCCACCAGACGGTGACCCCGGGGGCGCGCGCGTCCAGCCACTTATAGCCGCCGGTCAACAGATTCATCGCAATATTGGACATGACTTATGCGGCCTCCGCGCCCTGACCGACACCGATTTCAATGGTGTGTTCATCGATGAAGTGGTACGGCGGAATGCGCAGATTGGTCGGCGCAGGCACACCCCGGTACACGCGCCCGGCCATATCGAAACGCGAGCCGTGGCAAGGGCAGAAGAAACCGCCCTTCCAGTGACTGTCGAACTCCTGCGGGACCATCTCCGGCACGAAGCTCGGCGCGCAGCCCAGGTGCGTGCAGATGCCGATCATCACCGCGATCTCCGGTTTGATCGAACGCGTCGCATTGGTCGCGTACAGCGGTTGCTGGTCTGGCACCCGGGTCGAGTCCGGATCGGCCAGCTCTGCATCCAGAGACGGCAGGGCAGCCAGGATCTCCGGCGTGCGCTTGATGATCCAGACTGGCTGCGAGCGCCACATCAGCGACAGTCGCTGACCTGATTCCAGCTTGCTGATATCGGCGATGACCGGCGCGCCGGCCGACTTGGCCCGCTCACTGGGCTGCCAGGACCGCAGAAACGGTACCGCCGCGAAGGCGCCCCCGACCCCGCCGACCACTGCCGTGGTTGCGGTCAAAAACCGCCGCCTACCGTGATTGACTACCTGCTCCGCCATAACCAAACCCCGTAACGTGTGGAATCCGCATCGTCGCAGGCCGAGTGCGCGCACCGGCCCAATGACAAAGCGCGCAGTGTAGCGGAACGCCGGTAGACCCGACAATTCGTCTGGTTCGTCCGGTTCGGGACCGGGAGTAGCGAGTGGAGGAGTGGGAAATTGTGGGAGCGACGGCCACGTCGCGACTGCTCCTTTATCGGGCAAGTCGCGACCTGCTGGTCGCTGCCACGACGCCGCTGCCCACGTCCGGCCCGGCGAAACTCAGCGCTCAACCGCCGCCAACCAGACCTTGGGATCGAGCGGCTGGCCATTACGGCGCAGTTCGAAGTACAGGGCCGGAGGCTCGTTGCCACCGCCGTCGCCGGAGCGGGCGATGGCGCTGCCTTGGTCGACCCAGTCGCCGACATCGCGCAGCAGCGCCTCGTTTCTGGCATAAAGGCTCATGTAACCATCGCCATGGTCGAGGATGATCAGCAGGCCGAAGCCGTTCAGCCAGTCGGCATAGGCGACCCGGCCGCGGGCCACCGCCCGCACCGGGCTGCCGACGCTGGCCGCGATCAGCCAGCCCTCGCTCTGGCGACCAGCCCGCAGCGGCGCGCCAAAGGCCTGGAGTACCTTGCCCGCGATCGGACGCGGCAGCCGGCCGCGCCGTGGCGCGAACGCCTGCGCCGCGGTGAGCCCCGGCGGGATATCGGCAAACACGTCGTTGAGTCGCGCCAACAGTTCGCTCAGCATCTTTTGATCGCGGGCGTAGGCCCGCAACCGCTGGTCGTGGCTGGCCACTTGGGCGGCCAGCTCGGCCAAGACCCGCTGTCGTTCGGCGCGTTTGGCCGCCAAGACGGAAGCGGCGGATTCCGCTGCGGCGCGCTCCTCAGTCAGCCTTGCCTGCGCGGCACTGATTGTGCTGGAAAGTTTCGCCAGCGCGGCCAGGTCGGCCTGCAGTTTCTGTACCTCGCGCAAACGGCTGCCCTGCAGATAACGACTGAGTGCGAGCAGACGCTCGCTCTCGCCCAGACGGTCGCGGGCCAGCCAGGCGCGCAGATCCTGATCGCGGCCGATCGCATAGGCGGCGCGCAGCAGCTCGGCCAGGCGTTGGCGCTGCCCGGCCAGGTCGGCCTCGCGTTCAGCGCGCTGCCTGTCCAGTTCGGCAAGTTCAGCGGTCTGGCGATTCACCTGGTCCTCGATTTCGGCGAGCCGGCGGGCGGCGGCGCCGGTCGCGGTTTCGATTTCGCGCAGCGCCTGGCTGGCCAGCACCTGCTCGCCCTTGACCTGCTCACGGGCCCTGGTCTCGGCCGCGATCGCCGCCTTGATCGCTTCCAGCTTGTTGCGGGTGGCCGCTTCATCGGCGTCTGCGGCACGCAGCGACGGGCCGAACAGGGCAATGCCCAGGGCGAGCACTACCGTGCCGCGCAGGAACCGCCAGCGCCGCACAACGGCGGGTAAGACCAGCGCCATCAGTCGGGTCGCTCGATCAGATTGCGCCCAGTCATTTCCACAGGCGGGTCGATCCCGAGCAGTGCCAGCACGGTCGGCGCCAGGTCCTGGAGGGCGCCGCCTGCCGCCAGCCGGGCCGGACGGCCGCAATAGACCAGGGGCACCGGACCGGTGGTGTGCTGGGTGTGCGGCGCGCCGGTGATCGGGTCGCGCATCAGTTCCAGATTGCCGTGGTCGGCGGTGACCAGCATCGCCCCGCCGCTGGCATCGATCGCCGCGCGGATCGCACCGAGCGCACGGTCCACCGCCTCGACCGCCTGGACCGCCGCGGCGAATACCCCGGTATGCCCGACCATGTCCGGATTGGCGATATTGCACACGATCAGATCGTAGTGCCGCGAGCGGATCGCTTGGCACAGCTTGTCGCTCAGTTCGGGCAGGCTCATCTCCGGCTGCAGGTCATAAGTCGCGACCTGGGGCGAGGGCACCAGGATGCGGTCCTCGCCGGGGAACGCCTGCTCGCGGCCGCCGTTGAGGAAGAAGGTGACATGCGCGTATTTTTCGGTCTCGGCGATGCGCAACTGGCGCCGACCGGCCGCGGCCAGCACCTCGGGCAGGGTGTTGACCAGCGACTGCGGCGCATAGGCGACCGCGCTCACCGGCAGGTCGGCGGCGTATTCGGTCAGGGTGACGAAGGCGCCGAGCTTGATCGCGCGCGGCCGCACGAAGCCGTCGAAATCCCCCAGCACCAGTGCCTGACTCAATTCGCGGGCACGGTCGGCGCGGAAATTCATGAACAGCACGCTGTCGCCGTCCTCGACCCGGCAACCGCGGCCGATCACCGTCGGTTGCACGAATTCGTCGTTCTCGCCGCGGGCGTAGGCCGCGTCCAGCGCGTCCAGCGCGGTAACGGCGTGAAAGCCGGCCACCGCCTCGGTGATCGCCCGATAGGCCGGCTCGACCCGCGCCCAGCGGCGATCGCGATCCATCGCGTAATAACGGCCGCTGACCGTGGCGATACGAATCTGCGCCTGCCGATCGCACAAGGCTTGCAGCCGTTGCAGCGAAGCGCGCGCACTCTGCGGTGGGGTATCTCGGCCATCGAGAAAGGCATGCACCGCGATCCGTTCCACCCCGGCGGCGACCGCCGCCTGCAACAGGGCGAGAATCTGGTCCTCGTGGCTATGCACGCCACCAGGCGAGAGCAGGCCGAGCACGTGCAGTGCGTGCTCGCTACCGGCCCGCGCAAAAGCCAGGGCCAGCGCCGGATTGCGGGCCAGGCCGCCACTCGCGACGTCGGCCTCGATCCGGGTCAGATCCTGATAGACCACGCGGCCGGCGCCGATGTTCATGTGCCCGACTTCGGAATTGCCCATCTGATCGTCGGGCAGGCCGACGAAGCGGCCGTGGGTATTGACCAGGGTGTGCGGACACTCGGCCAGCAGGCGCTGCCAGTTCGGACAATCGGCGGCGGCGATCGCGTTGAACTCGGTTTCCTCACGCGCACCCCAGCCATCCAGGATCAGCAACAGCACCGGCTTTGGCACCTCGCTCTCGAACAATTCGCTCACGGACTCACCTCGGTTCGGATAATCGACAACAGGATAGCGCTGGCAAGCGGTTTTCAGTTTTCAGGAGTAGGTCGGGTCAAGCGCCGCAGGCGCGGACCCGACAGCTTGAAGCCTTGCCACGACCGGCGAAGATGTCGGCTCCACCGCTGCGCGGCTTGAGCCGACCTACGTCTGAAAACTGAAAACCGAACACCGCTCCTGCTGTCCCTGACCTGGATCAAGGCGGCTTCGGCCGCGCGCCGCCACACTCCGACCATGTCAAGCGAACCGCACTTCCCGCTCCCCAACCTGGCCGCCGCCCCGCACCGTCTGCTGTTTTTTGTCGGCGCGTTCAATGTGCTGGCGATGATGGCGTGGTGGACGCTGTGGCTGGCGGCGCAGCGCGGCTGGTTACTGGCGCTGCCGCAGCCCGCGATTCCGGCTGGCTGGGCGCATGCCTTGCTGATGCCGCTGCAGGTGCTGGCACCATTCATGTTTGGATTTCTGTTGACCGTGTTTCCGCGCTGGATGAACCAGCCGGCGCTATCGCACTGGCATTACCTGCCGGTCGGCCTGGGTATTTTCGGTGGCCAGGTGCTGATGCTGGTCGGACTGTGGGGGCATCCGTTGCTGGTCCACCTGGGCACGATCTTCAGCCTGGCCGGTTGGATCGCCAGCATGATTTTTCTGGGCGGTCTGATCTGGCGCGATGGCGGTCGCTGCCTGCATGCGCTGTCGGCGTTTGCGGCATTGACCATGGGCCTGGCCGCCTGGCTGCTGTTTGCCGGCTGGCTGCATGCGCAGGGCAAGCCGCTGTTGATGTTCGCCGCGATCAAGATCGCGGTGTTCGGCTTCGCGTTGCCGGTCTACCTGACCGTCTGCCACCGCATGCTGCCGTTCTTCGCCAGTGTGGCGATCAAGGATTACCAGCCGTGGCGACCGCCGGCCCTGCTGCTGACCTGGTGGCTGCTGGCGTTTGCGCACCTGTTGCTGGAACTGATGCACGGCTACGCCTGGCTATGGCTTGCCGATCTGCCGCTGGCGCTGCTGACTGCGTTCACGCTGTGGCGCTGGTGGCCACGTGCGCCGATGCCGGGGCTGCTGCGGGTGCTGCTGCTCGGCTTCGCCTGGCTGCCGCTCAGTTTTGCGCTGTTTGCCGCGCAGAGCCTGGTGTTCCTGATCGGCGACCAGTTCATCCTCGGCCGCGCCCCGGTGCATGCCTTGACCATCGGCTTCTTCGGCAGCCTGCTGGTGGCCATGGTCACCCGCGTCACCCAGGGGCATTCCGGCCGACCGCTGCAAATGAACGCCAGCGCCTGGTTCGCCTTCGGCCTGATCCAGATCGTCGCCTTGGTCCGCATCCTGGCCGAACTCGCGCAAGATGGCCTGCGCTGGCAAGTCATCGCCGGCGCCTTGTGGCTGCTCGCCTTCCTGCCCTGGGCGATCCGCTCGATGGCGATCTATCTCGCCCCGCGCGTGGACGGACAAGCGGGCTGAATGCGGCGCGCAAGCCAGTGCCGGGCGGCGCCCTGAGCGCGCCGAGCACCAGCTCGGCAGGTTCATTCGCCACACTCTTGGGTCAGCAAGTCGCGCAGTGCCGGCCACCGACCACTTCGGACACTCGCTTGCATAAACCACTGCCGAGCTGGTGCTCGGCCCGCCCAGAACCACCCAACCACCGGCACGGGTCCTGGCCCGGCGCATTCGATAGCATCGGGTTTTGACTGGAGTGTGTTCCGATGCGCCTGCGCTTGCTGCTGGTCCTGACCCTGGTTGCCGCGCCGCTGTTCGCGGCCGAATCCCCGCTGCGCACCGAAGCCGA
Source organism: Lysobacterales bacterium (assembly GCA_050173995.1). Classification (GTDB taxonomy): domain Bacteria; phylum Pseudomonadota; class Gammaproteobacteria; order Xanthomonadales; family Ahniellaceae; genus 0-14-3-00-62-12. The sequence continues at coordinate 18,020 of JBFXKH010000052.1, forward strand.
GCGGTCCGGTTTTGTGCGCACCGGCCGTTATGCCGAGGTCGAGCGGCTGTGTGCCGCGTTCGCCGAGCGCTATCCCGAGGCGGTGCGCTGCCTGAGTTTTGGGCAGAGCCCCGAAGGTCGGCCGATGAAGTTGCTGGTGGTGACGCACACCGGCGTGTTCGACCCGGCCGCTGCCCGCCAACAGGGCATTCCGGTGCTGCTGTTCCAGGGCGGCATCCATGCCGGCGAGATCGATGGCAAGGACGCGGGTTTCCTGGCTTTGGCCGAGATGCTGGAGAACCAGGCCGCGGCCGGCGCGCTCAAGCGGGTGGTGTGGCTGTTCGTGCCGGTGTTCAATGTCGATGGGCACGAGCGCTTCAAGGCCTGGAGCCGCCCCAACCAGCGCGGCCCGGCCGAGATGGGCTGGCGCACCACCGCGCAGAATCTCAACCTTAATCGCGATTACGTCAAGGCCGAAGCCCCGGAAATGCAGGCAATGCTGGGCCTGCTCGCCGCCTGGGATCCGATCGTGATGGCCGACCTGCACGTCACCGACGGCGCGCAGTTCGAGCACGACGTGGCGATCCAGGTAGAGCCGCATTTTTCTGGGGATACCGCCATGCGCGGTGCCGGCACGGCGATGCGCGACCAGGTCATCGCCGAGATCAAGCGCCAGGGTTCGCTGCCGTTACCGTTCTATCCCTCCTTCGATAACTACGACGACCCGGCTTCCGGCATTACCGATGGCGTCGCCACGCCGCGTTTCTCGCTGGCCTATTGGGCCACCCGCAACCGCTTCGGCATGCTGGTCGAAACCCATTCCTGGAAGGACTATGCCACCCGGGTGCGGATCACCCGCAACACCATCGTCGCCTTGACCGCGCTTACCGCCCGCGACGGTCGGCACTGGCGCGAACTGGCCAGCGCCGCGGATCGGGCCGCGTCCCGACTCGGCGGCGGCGAGGTGGCGGTCGCCTACGCCGCCAGCGATGTCAGCCGCAACGTGGATTTTCGCGGTTATGCCTATACCCGTACCCCCTCGGCGATTTCTGGCGGGCTGATGACCCGCTACGACGAATCCCGCCCAGAGATCTGGAAGATGCCGCTGCGCGATCAGGTCGCCCCCAGTCAGATGGCGCGGCTGCCGGGTTACGCCTACGCGGTGCCGGCGGCCGAGGCCGGCTGGCTGGGCAGCAAACTGGCGCTGCACGGCATCCGTTTCCAGCGCACAGACCGCGCGATCATGGTCGCCAAGGCTCGGGTGTTTCGCGCCGACAAGGTCAGCTTCGCGCCGACGCCGTTCGAAGGCCGCACCCTGCTGCAACTGGATGGACGCTGGGCCGAGGAAGCCGCCAGCCTCGCCCCCGGCAGCCTGATCGTGCCGGTGGCCGACAACAATGGCCGCCTGCTTGCCGCCCTGCTCGACCCGCAGGCGCCGGATTCTTTTGTCGCCTGGGGCTTTTTCAACAACGCCTTCGAGGCCAAGGAATACATGGAGCCCTATGTCGCCGAGGACATCGCCCGCAGCATGCTGGCCGCCAATCCGGCCCTGGCCCAGGCCTTCAATCAACGCCTGGCCAGCGACCCGGCCTTCGCCGCCAGCCCGCAGGCGCGGCTGGATTTCTTCTACCGCCGGCACAGCGCCTGGGACGATCGCCGCGACCGCTACCCGGTGATCGGCCTCGACCAGCCACTGCCTTGATGGCGTGGGGGTTGGGAGTTGGGAGTTGCGAGTTGGGAGTTGGGGAGCGGAAAGCGAATGCCGTCGCCCCGGCGAACGCCGGGGCCCAGTGTCGGGGCGTGCCGCGGTGTCAAGCACTGGGTCCCGGCTTCCGCCGGGACGACGGCTTTCCCCGTTCCCCGTTCCCCGTTCCCCGTTCCCCGTTCCCCGTTCCCCATTCCCAACTCCCGCTTCCCAACTCCCGACGCCCGCCCTAGCCCATCAGTCATGTAAACCTGGGCGACGCCCGCGGTATCCAATCGGTGCTGTACCACCCAATGGAGAGAGCCATGACCATCCCGAACTACCCGACCCTGTTGTTTGCCACCCTGTTCGCCTCTGGCCTGGCGCTGGCTGCGGACCCGCCAAACGCGACGCGCGGCGATATCAATCATGTCAACCGCAGTATCCACATCGGTAACGGCGAGCGCGCCGAAGACCTGGGCACGGTCAATGGTTCGATCGTGGTCGGCGACGACGCCAGCATCGATACCGCCGAAACCGTCAACGGCTCGGTGCGGCTGGGCCGCGCCAGCCGCGCCAATGCCCTGGAGACGGTGAACGGGTCGATCGCAATCGGCCCGGATGCGGTAATCGCGGGCTCGGTGGAAACCGTCAATGGTTCGATCAAGCTGGACGAACGCGCCCGTGTGCAAGACGACGCCGAAAACGTCAACGGCAGCCTGCGACTGGCCCGCGAGGCGCACATCGGCGGGCGCATCACCACCTACAACGGCGACATCAGCATCGGCGAAGCGGTCCAGGTCGAGGGCGGCATCGTGGTCAAGAAATCGCGCGGCTGGAACTGGTTCGGCACACAACGCCGGCCGCAGATCACCATCGCCGCCGATGCCGTGGTCGGCGACATGATCTTCGAACACGAAGTCGAACTGCGCGTACACCCCAGCGCCCGCATCGGTCGGGTCGAAGGCGCCACCGTGCAGCCGCTGGAATCCACCAACCAGCCCAGCGCGGACCAGCAGCCGGAGCGGTAGTGTCTGAGGCGGGAGTGGGGAGATGGGAGAACAGGAAACGAACGGCGTCGCCCCGGCGCAAGCCGGGGCCCAGTGGCCGATATGCGACACCGCCAGTGAGCGACTCTCAGCTTGACCAGCTCCGTTGTTCAAAGTCCGCTGCGCTCCATCCGGGCTGCGGGCTTCGCAGTGATCGGCGCGCTTTGGGGCGTACCGGGCTATCCACCCCCGTTGCCCGGTTGCGGTTGTCTCGATAGCCACTGCCCGTAGGGCGTACCGAACGGGTCGACGTATTGGTTATCAAAGCCATGTCCCGTTTGTTGCCGATACTGATCCTGCAACAGGTTAAATTGGTTTATTGCGTTGCGCTCTATCTGCATGATCTGCGCGGCGGATAGCCCTCTTGCGTGCTCGCTCACGGCAACCAGCGCGTCCGAATCGCCACGCATGACGGCGATTCTGGACCAAAGGTAGGCCTCGGCCTGATCGCCACGAAAGTCGCCGAGCTCCGGCCTGGACTGGGCTACGATCTGCGCGAGGGTTGGATTGTAGATATTCTCAAGCTGGGCTGTGGCGGCGATCGAGCCCTGGGCTACCGATTGCTTGTAGAGGCCAACCGCCTCGGGGAGATTGTTGTGCTGCCATAAGGCGATATCTGCCAGCTTTTGGCTCGCATACATATCACCCGCCGCGGCGAGTGCCTTGAGTTCCGCCTCGGTCATGCTTTCGTAGCGCGCCGGACGCCGATAGCCCGCGCGTTGCTCCCAGGCGATAAAAGCGGCCGAAACACCGCGCTGCTCCGCCTCGCTCGGCGCGGCAGAACTTCCTTGCCGTGGCGATTTGCCGGCAAACCTGTTTGCCGACGGTGGCGGTAGGGCAGCCGGCTTGCTTTCGGCGGTCTCTGGCTTCAACGCAAATGGTAAATTCCGCGCCGATGTCTCGATCGGCACATCGCCCGGCGACACGCCCGTGGGCTTGGCGAGGTAAAGATAAATGGCCAGTGCGGCGGCAAGCGCCATCAGCAGGGCTATCGCGACCGACCACTTCATTGCGTTTGAACGTATCACTGGCTACCACCTCGGGATGCTCGGCACTCGTTATTTTGTTACGGACCACCGACCGATGCACTGGCACCCGGTCAACGGCCAAGCAACACAAAATTACCCCCCGCCAGATAGTTGCCAAGAAGTTGCTGCTGTTGAAGTTGAGGATGACATGGAGTGACGGTGGAAATGCTGCTGGGTGGAGCCCCTTGGATCGATCGCACGGACTCGAAGCGGGTGGCGGGCTTTGTGTGGGAGCGACGGGCACGTCGCGACTGTCGCTTCGGTAGCCCAGTCGCGACGTGCCGTCGCTCCCTCAGTTCCCTCTTCCCTCTGCCCTCT
>JBFXKH010000053.1:0-21903 GCA_050173995.1 Lysobacterales bacterium
TATCTGTCTTCTGTCCCCCGTCTTCTGTCCTCTGGAAGCGAGCGCGGGCTGCTTTATCTGTCTTCTGTCTTCTGTCCTCCGTCTTCTGTCCTCTGGAAGCGAGCGCGGGCTGCTTTATCTGTCTTCTGTCCTCCGTCTTCTGTCCTCTGGAAGCGAGCGCGGGATGCTTTATCTGTCTTCTGTCCTCCGTCTTCTGTCCTCTGGAAGCCGTAGGTCGGCTCAAGGCGCGCAGCGCCGGAGCCGACATTCCCGCCGGTAGCGCAACTCCGAACCACTGTGGCTGATGCGTAGGGCGGACAAGCGCAGCGTATGCGCCGTTTTGGTCAGGGTGGCAGGCGGGTGGATGGTGGATGCGCTGCGCTTATCCACCCTACGACTCCCGACTCCTGACTCCCGACTCCCGACTCCCGCATCCTGGTTGACGACAGCATCGGCTATGGTCATAATTTCCTTTCTTGCCCGCGCCCGTAGCTCAGTTGGATAGAGCACCAGGCTACGAACTTGGGGGTCGGGAGTTCGAATCTCTCCGGGCGCGCCATTGTGTTTCGATTGCGACTGCAGCAATGCGGCCGTCGCGGAGCGCAACTGGCCGAGGCAAGCGTGGTCATGCGTTGTTGCTTTGCGGTTAGATGGAATGGAATCCGGTGATCGAAACGGCCCGCATGCCGTTGGGTCAGCAAGCAGTCGGCGGGGTATAGCGCAGTCTGGTAGCGCGCCTGCTTTGGGAGCAGGATGTCGGGGGTTCGAATCCCTCTACCCCGACCATCCTCATCACGAAAGCATGCGCCCGTAGCTCAACCGGATAGAGCACCGGCCTTCTAAGCCGGTGGTTGCAGGTTCGATTCCTGTCGGGCGCGCCACCTCGCTATGACCGGACTTTATCGATGTACGTTTTTGAATTATGGTGGATGTAGCTCAGTCGGTTAGAGCACTGGATTGTGATTCCAGGGGTCGCGGGTTCGAATCCCGTCTTCCACCCCAACATCGTGTGGGCCGTTAGCTCAATGGTAGAGCAACGGACTCTTAATCCGCAGGTTCTAGGTTCGAGTCCTAGACGGCCCACCACTCTTTTTTCATGGCAGCGACGCGCTTGATGCATTAGAGTGCGAGGTTGCCGTGGGCGCAGGTTTGGCTGCGGGTTGCCGCGCTGCCTGATCTCGGGTCGCGGCGCCAGTGCCGGCCAGGGCTGGCGGTAGCGAACTTTCGCGGTTCGCTACCGGTCTGCTGGGCTGGCCTTGGCTGGCCTGGTTGGGCACGCGGTCGGCGACCCGCGGCAGCGAGCGTTCGCAGGGCAAGTACAGATCATGCGAAAGTGGCGGAATTGGTAGACGCACTGGATTTAGGTTCCAGCGGGGCAACCCTTGAGAGTTCGAGTCTCTTCTTTCGCACCAACGGCAAGACGAATTTGATCAGCACCACGTCAGGAGTTTCCATGCAGGTTTCGGTTGAGCAAGTCGGTGCCCTTGAGCACCGCATGACCATTCGCGTTCCCACCGCGCGTATCGAGGATCGCGTGCGCGATCGCCTGCGCGAACTGGCGCACTCGGTGCGAATCAAGGGCTTCCGCCCGGGCAAGGTGCCGAACAAGGTGATCGAGCAACGCTACGGTCAACAGGTGCGTTCGGAAGCCTTGAACGAAGTCGTTACCGATTCGTTCGAACAGGCGGTTGGCGAAAACCAGTTGCGTCCGTTGATGCGCCCGACCATTCGCAACGAAGCTTCGCCGACCGCCGAGGAACTGGTGTTCTCGGCGACTTTTGAAGTTGCCCCGGAAATCGGCACGATCGATGTGTCGGGCCTGGCGGTGCGGCGGCTGGTGTCCAGTGTCGATGACGCCGATATCGATCGGATGATCGAGACCCTGCGACTGCAGCGCAAACGCTGGGTGGAAGTGGGACGGCCGGCCGAGCTTGGCGACATGGTGGTGTTCGAGTTCAGCGCTGGCGCCGATGGCGCGCGCTTTCCGGCTGACGGCGTCGAGCGCGCCGGTACCATCATCGGCAGTGGCGCCCTGCCACCGGCCTTTGAGACCGCCCTGATCGGTTTGTCGGTCGATGGCGAACGCCAGTTCCAGGCCGAGTTTCCACCGGGTTTCCGCGACACCGCTTTGGCCGGCAAGCAGGCCGAGGTCAGCTTGCGCGTGATCCGCGTGCAGGTCGGCGAATTGCCGGCGGTCGACGAGCAGTTTGCGGCCGCGTTCGGTGTCACCGATGGTGGCGTCGAAACCTTCCGCAAGGAAGTGGGTGCCAACCTTGAGCGCGAAATGCGCTCGGCGCTGAACGCGCGCAACAAGCTGCATGTCATCGAACAACTGGTGCAGTCGTTTTCAGCTTTTGAGCTGCCCAAGGGCATGATCGAGGCGGAAGCGCAGGCGCTGCTGCGCCAGGCCGAGGAACGTCAGGCGCAGTCGCAGGCGGCGGCGGCCGCCCCGCTCAGCCTGGACGGCTTCCGCCCGGCCGCGACCAACCGGGTGCGGGCCAGTCTGCTGATCGCGGAAATCGCCGGTCAGGCCAAACTGCGCGTGGACCCGGCGCGGGTCGGCGAGTTGCTGGCCACGATCGCTTCGACCTACGAAGAGCCAGGCAAGGTCATCGACATGTACCAGCGCGATCCGCAGTTGATGTCCGGTCTGCGCAACCGCGTGCTCGAAGACCAGGTGATCGACTGGGTTTTCGGTGCTGCCCAAGTGATCGACGAGCGGATGAGCTTTCAGCAATTGATGCAGCCTCCGGCTTGAGAAGCCGGTACGCGACCGCATCTGCACTGTCCACGCAACGGAGTACAAGCTGATGGAAACCGCTCTCAACCTGGTTCCGATGGTGGTCGAGCAGACCCCGCGCGGCGAGCGAGCCTACGACATCTATTCGCGGCTGCTGAAGGAGCGGGTGATCTTTTTGGTCGGGCCGGTCGACGACTACAGCGCCAACCTGATCATCGCGCAACTGCTGTTCCTGGAAGCCGAGAATCCGGACAAGGACATCAGCCTGTACATCAACTCGCCCGGAGGCATCGTTACATCCGGAATGGCGATTTACGACACCATGCAGTTCATCCGCCCGGATGTGAGCACCATTTGCATCGGCCAGGCGGCGAGCATGGGGTCTTTGCTATTGGCTGCCGGCGCCAAAGGCAAACGCTATGCCTTGCCGCATTCGCGGGTGATGATCCACCAGCCGCTGGGCGGCTTTCAGGGGCAGGCCAGCGATATCGAGATCCACACCCGTGAAATCCTGCACCTGCGCGACCGGCTGAATTCGATTCTGTCCAAGCATACCGGTCAACCGATCGAAACCATTGCCCGTGACACCGACCGTGACAATTTCATGGGCCCGGCCGCTGCGGTGGCGTACGGTTTGATCGATAGCATGATCGAACGACGCCCGGAAGAGAGCGTCAAGCCCGGTTGAGGACGCGCAGTCCGGCCGGCTTACGTTTGGTGGCGTGAAGCTTGGCACTGGGACCGATGACTTTTGGGTTGGATCGAAGGGCAGGCAGTGCGCATGCCCGGGCTGCCGGCGGCAGTGGTCTGCGTGCCTCGGGCGCGCAGCGTCGGGATCGACCCTGCGGAGGCCTGTGTTATGCTCCGGCGCGGGTGGCCCGAGGCAATTGCGGTCCTTGCCCCCAAGGTGTGGTCCAGGTTTTACCGGAGATCGGCACGGTTGTTGCTGGTGGGTTTCATGCGGTTTTGGCAGAACGATGCCTCGGCGATTGACGGGCAATCAGGTTCAGGTGATCGGATAAACAGTGATGAGCGAAGAACGCGGTGGTCGAACCGATGCTGGCAAAGTGCTGTATTGCTCGTTCTGCGGCAAGAGCCAGCACGAAGTACGCAAGCTGATTGCGGGCCCGTCGGTGTTCATTTGCGACGAGTGCGTCGAGCTGTGCAACGACATCATCCGCGAAGAGCTTGAAGAAAAGTCCGCTGCGGCGCGCAGCCACCTGCCCAAGCCGCGGGAAATTCTCGATACCCTCGACCAATACGTGATTGGCCAGCAACGCGCCAAGCGTGTGCTCGCGGTCGCTGTGTACAATCATTACAAGCGTTTGGAAACGCGGCAGAAGAACGATGATGTCGAGCTGGCCAAGAGCAATATCCTGCTGATTGGACCGACCGGGTCCGGCAAGACTCTGCTCGCCGAAACCCTGGCGCGACTGCTCAATGTGCCGTTCACCATCGCCGATGCAACCACCTTGACCGAAGCCGGTTATGTCGGCGAAGACGTCGAGAACATCATCCAGAAGCTGCTGCAGAAGTGCGACTACGACGTCGATAAGGCCCAGAGCGGCATCGTCTATATCGACGAAATCGACAAGATCTCGCGCAAGTCGGAAAACCCGTCGATCACCCGCGACGTTTCCGGCGAAGGCGTGCAACAGGCATTGCTCAAGCTGATCGAGGGTACCGTTGCCTCGGTGCCGCCGCAGGGCGGTCGCAAGCATCCGCAGCAGGAATTTCTGCAGGTTGATACGCGCAATATCCTGTTTATCGTCGGCGGCGCGTTTGCCGGCCTGGAGAAGGTCATCCAGGCGCGCTCCGAATCGACTGGCATCGGTTTTGCCGCCGAAGTGCGCAGCAAGGACCGGCGCAGCAGTGTCGGCGATGTATTGAAATCGGTCGAACCCGAAGACCTGATCAAGTTCGGCCTGATCCCGGAATTCGTCGGGCGGTTGCCGGTGGTGGCCACCCTCGAAGAGTTGGACGAAGACGCGTTGGTGAAGATCCTTGCCGAGCCGCGGAATGCCATCACCAAGCAGTTCCGCAAGCTGTTCGAGATGGAAGGCGTGGAACTGGAATTTCGTGAGGACGCTCTGCGTGCGATCGCGCGCAAGGCATTGAAACGCCGTACCGGCGCCCGCGGCCTGCGCACCATTCTGGAGTCGGTGCTGCTCGACACCATGTTCGATCTACCTTCGATCGAGAATGTCAGCCGGGTGGTTCTGGACGAGGCGGTGATCAACGGTTCCGCCGATCCTTATCTGATCTACAGCAACCCGCAGCCGGCCGCTCGGGCCGTCGGGGCGGATTGACCGCCGCACGCTGCCCGGCCCGACACGCACTGGCGGCCGCATCCTTGTAAGCCGGGGTTTGGGCCGCACTTGGGGTGTATCCGTAGTCCGGCGGTCGCGGCCTTGGTCGCTTGTCACCCCCATTTCCAGGAGTGCTCATGTCTGCTTCCCACAGCGAAGAATTGTTGTCCGCGGTGCCTCTGCTGCCACTGCGCGATGTGGTGGTGTTCCCGCACATGGTGGTGCCGCTGTTTGTTGGTCGTGAACGCTCGATCCAGTCGCTCGATGCCGCGATGGCCGGCGACAAGCAGGTGTTGTTGTTGGCGCAGAAGAGCCCGGACACCGACGATCCGGAAGCCGGCGATCTGCACACCATGGGCACACTGGCCAACGTGCTGCAATTGGTCAAGCTCCCGGACGGCACCATCAAGGTGCTGGTCGAAGGCGTGTCGCGCGCGCGCCTGGTCGCGGTTGAACTCCGCGAAGGCGTCGGTTTTGCCCGGGTGCAGCCAGTCGAGTCGGAAAACCAACGCGACGAACGCGAAGTGCTGGCAGCGACCAAGTCCTTGCTTGGTTTATTCGAGAACTTCATCAAGCTCAATCGCAAGGTGCCGCCGGAACTGATGACCACCCTGGCCGGCATCAGCGAACCGGGACGGCTGGCCGATACCATTGCCGCCCACCTCGGCGTGCGCCTGCAAGACAAGCAGGAAGTGCTGGAGACCCTGGATGTGTTCTCCCGCCTCGAACGCCTGATCGGGCTGGTCAATGCCGAAGTCGACCTGCAGCAGATCGAGAAGCGCATCCGCGGTCGGGTCAAATCGCAGATGGAAAAGAGCCAGCGCGAGTATTACCTCAACGAACAGATGAAGGCGATCCAGAAGGAGTTGGGCGATCTCGACGAGGCGCCCAATGAAATGGACGAACTGGCACGCAAGATCGCCAAGGCCGGCATGCCGCAGGCGGTTGAAGCCAAGGCCCGTGCCGAACAGCACAAACTCAAGCAGATGCCGCCGATGTCGGCCGAGGCGACCGTGGTGCGCAATTATCTCGACTGGCTGCTGTCGGTACCGTGGAAAAAGCGCAGCAAGATCCGACAGGATCTGGCCGCCGCGCAAGCCGTGCTGGATGCCGACCACTACGGACTGGAGAAGGTCAAGGAACGCATCGTCGAGTACCTGGCGGTGCAGCAGCGGGTGAAGAAGATGAAGGGACCGATCCTGTGTCTGGTCGGACCGCCCGGCGTCGGCAAGACCTCGCTCGGGCAGTCGATTGCGCGCGCGACCAACCGCAAGTTCGTGCGCATTGCGCTCGGCGGCGTGCGCGACGAGGCCGAAGTCCGTGGCCATCGGCGCACCTACGTCGGCTCGATGCCCGGTCGGGTGATCCAGAACCTGGCCAAGGTCGGAGTGCGCAACCCGCTGGTGGTGCTGGACGAAATCGACAAGATGTCGGTCGATTTTCGTGGCGATCCGTCCTCGGCGTTGCTCGAAGTGCTCGATCCGGAGCAGAACCACACTTTCAACGATCACTACCTGGAGGTCGATTTCGATCTCAGCGAAGTGATGTTCATCGCGACCGCCAATTCGCTGGACATCCCGGCCGCACTGCTCGATCGCATGGAAGTGATCCGTCTGCCCGGCTACACCGAAGACGAAAAAATCCATATCGCCGAGCGTTATCTGATGCCCAAGGAGATGAAGGCGGCCGGCCTGGTCGATGGCGAGCTCGACATCGGTGCCGATGCGATCCGCGACATGATCCGCTTCTACACGCGCGAAGCCGGAGTGCGCAATCTGGGTCGCGAGATTGCCAAGATTTCGCGCAAGGTGGTCAAGCAGTCGACCCTGCAGGCAGCCGCCCGCAAGCAGAAGGGCGCGCGCAAGTTAAAGACGAAATTGGTCAAGGTTGGCAGTGGGCAATTGGCGGACTTTCTCGGCGTGCGCCGGTTCAACTTCGGCCTGGCCGAGGTCGAGCCCGAGATCGGCCGGGTCACCGGACTGGCATGGACCCAGGTCGGCGGCGATTTGCTCGACATCGAGGCGGCGGTGGTGCCGGGCAAGGGCAAGTTGATCCACACCGGCAAGCTCGGCGAAGTAATGAAGGAGTCGATCCAGACCGCGTTGTCGGTGGTCCGCTCGCGCGCCGTGCAGCTCGGTATCGATCCCGATTTCAACCACAAGTGGGACATCCATATCCACGTACCGGAGGGCGCAACGCCAAAGGACGGCCCCAGCGCCGGCATTGGCATGTGTACGGCGTTGGTGTCGGTGCTGGCGCGCAACCCGGTCCGTGCGGATGTGGCAATGACCGGCGAGATTACCCTGCGCGGCAAGGTACTGCCGATCGGCGGCTTGAAGGAAAAGCTGCTGGCCGCGCACCGTGGTGGCCTGCGCACGGTGATCATCCCGGACGAAAACGCCAAGGATCTGGTCGATATCCCGGAAAGCATCACCAGCTCGCTGGAAATCAAGACAGTGAAGTGGATCGATGAGGTGCTGGTGCTGGCGTTGGCAGAGCCGTTGTTGCCGGTGCCCGCAGTCATGGCGGAGATTGCGCCCGCGATTCAGTCGACCGGCGCCGAGGAGTCGGCCGCAGAAGTCGGTGGACCGCGCCGCCATTGACAACGACCGCTAACCGTGTTGGAGCCGAAACGTCGCGGCCGATTGTATTGCGCGGCCCTATTGCCACTGGTATAAAGTTCGCCCACCTGCAAGGACGCTGTGCTTGGCAGGCGGCGGACTGAATCAAAGCGTATCCGCCGACGAGGCGACAATTTGCAGCGCGGTGAACCAAGGTCCTCAACCACCCACACGAACGACGGAGAACTACATGAACAAAACCGATCTGATCAATACGATCGCCGACAACGCGGAACTGAGCAAGGCCGACGCTGGGCGCGCACTCGAAGCCTTGATTAAAGTGGTCAAAAAGGCGTTGAAGTCGGGCGACACCGTCGCCATCGTCGGCTTCGGCACTTTCTCGGTTCGCAAGCGTGCCGCGCGTACCGGCCGCAATCCGCAGACCGGCGCCACGTTGAAGATCAAGGCTTCGAAATCGCCTGGTTTCAAGGCTGGTAAAGCCCTCAAGGATGCAGTAAACTGATTTGCTTGCTGGGGTGCTTAGCTCAGCGGTAGAGCGTCGCCCTTACAAGGCGAGGGTCGGGGGTTCGAAACCCTCAGCACCCACCAGTCTCGGCGACGCGAGCTTTTCCTGCTCATAAGGCAGTCCCCGACAGGATCGGGTCGGAGCGGTTCCGCTTCGATCCGAGTAGTTGAAATGGAGTGGTAGTTCAGTTGGTTAGAATATCGGCCTGTCACGCCGAGGGTCGCGGGTTCGAGTCCCGTCCACTCCGCCATTCGACGCGAGGGCGCCCACAAGGCGCCCTTGTTTTTTTTCAGCGACACCGCCCGCAGGGCGAGCTTGTATCTTCAGCGAGACCGCCGACAAGACGCCTTTGTTTCTCTCAGAAAGCCAACGGCTCAGCCGACCAAGAGCACAGCCCGACCATGCTGCAACGCATCCGTGACACCTCGTCCAGCAAGTTCTTCTACATCACCCTGCTCGTATTGATCGTCGGCGGCCTGCTGTTCTTCGGCATCGGCGACTACAGTTTCGGTGGTGCCCGCACCTATGTCGCCAAGGTCGGGAGTGAGTACATTACCGAGCAAGTCTTCCAGAGCCGCATGGACGAACAGCGTCGACGCATGCGCGGCATGCTGCGCGATGCTTACAACCCGCGCATGTTCGAGACCATCGAATTCAAGCGCCAGTTGCTCGACCAATTGATCGACGAAGAGCTGGTCACCCAGGCCGGTGCCGCCGCCGGGTTGGCGATCGGCGATACCCGTCTGCGCGAAGAAATTGCCAAGATCGAAGGGTTTTCGGTCGACGGCAACTTCGACAGGGACCGCTACCTGCTGGCCCTGCAGTCGAGCGGTTTTACCCCGCAGACGTTCGAACAGCGCATGCGCCGCGACCTGGCGGTGGCTGAACTGCCGTCGCAAATCATGGCTACTACCCTGGTCACCGATCACGACCTGGCCGCGTTCGTGCGGCTGCGCGACCAGACGCGGGATTTTCGCCGCCTGGAACTTGCTGCCGTGGCCGCCGATCCGAGCGCGATCAGCGACGAGCAGGCACGAAACTACTATCAAGCGCATGTTGCCGATTTCAACACGCCGGAACAGGTCTCGGTCGAATACGTGGAGATCGATGGTGCGACCCTGGTCAACGATCAGCCGATCAGCGAAGACGAGTTGCGTCAGCACTACGACGAACAACTGGCGCGCTTTGCCACCCGGGAGCAGCGCTTGGCCTCGCATATCCTGATCGAAGTGCCGGCCAACGCCGACGCCGAAACGGAGAAGGCCGCCGCGGACAAGGCCGCTGGGCTCGCCGCCGAGATTGCCGCAGGCAAGGAATTCGCCGCGGTTGCCAGGGCCAGTTCCGACGATATTGGCTCGCGTGCCACCGGCGGCGATCTAGGCTGGATCGAGACTGGAATGATGGAACCGGCGTTCGAGGCCGCGCTGTATGCGCTGGCGCCGGGCGCGGTATCGGAACCGGTGCATACCGATCAGGGTTACCACCTGATCCAATTGCGCGAAGTGAAGGCCGGTGCGACCAAACCGTTCGAAGAAGTGCGGGCGCAACTGGAGCAGGAACTGCGGGCCGAGCGTCACGCCGAGCAGTTTGCCGAACTCGAAGACAAGTTGCTCACCGCTGCCGGTACCGCCAGCGGCACACTGGAGCCGTTGGCTGTGGCGATCGGTACCAAGGTCCAGACCAGTGCTCTGTTCAGCCGTGATATGGGCGACGGCATCGCGCTCAATCCGGCGGTTCGCGATGCGGCGTTTTCGCCGGAAGTGAAGGAAGACGGCCTGAGCAGCGAGCCGATTGAGCTGGCCAAGGATCGTCTGGTCGTGCTGCGCCTGGCCGAGCACAAACCGGTGACGCCGAAAAGTTACGAGCAGGTCAAGGACGGCATTGTTGCGCAACTCGCCCGGGAGGCAGCCGAGACGCAGGCTCGCAGCGCGGCCGATGCTCTGTTCAAACGGCTACTCGCCGGTGCAACCATGGAAGCATTGGCGCCGGAGGTATCGGGTACCGTTATTGAGGCCGCGTCGGTCGGCCGCGACGGGTTGAGCCTGGACCGCAAGCTGGTCGAATCGGTGTTCAAGATGGCGCGGCCGGCGGCCGGCGCCGTCACCCCGGGGCTGGCCGAGCTGGCCGGCAATCGCTTCGCCCTGGTCGAACTGAGTGCGGTGCACGACGGCGAACTTTCGGTGCTCGATGAGGAAGGGCGCAAGTCGGCCCGCGAACAGTTGCGCCAAGGGCTGTCGATGCTCGAAGTCGATGCCTTCCGCAAGGCATTGCGAGCGCGCATTCCGGTCACCGTCAACGAAGATCGACTGTAATATCCTGCGCCGTCGCCGGCCGGTGGGCGCCTGCCGTCCGGCCGGGCGGTGCCGCGGTGGTGGCGGCTCAGATGCCGGTCATGCCGAGCGTACTGAAGCCGGAATCGACATAGGTGATTTCGCCGGTGATGCCGGCGGCCAGGTCCGAGCACAGAAATGCGGCGACATTGCCGACCTGTTCGATGGTGACATTGCGCCGCAGCGGTGCGTTCTGCTCGACGTGGTCGAGCATCTTGCGCAGATTGCCGACACCGGCGGCGGCCAGGGTCTTGATCGGCCCGGCCGAGATGGCGTTGACGCGTACACCCTCGGGACCCAAACAACGCGCCAGGTAGCGCACATTCGCTTCCAGGCTGGCTTTGGCCAGGCCCATCACGTTGTAATTGGCCAGCGCCCGTAGCGCGCCCAGGTAGGTCAGGGTCAGGATTGCGCTTTCGTGGCCGCGCATCAATGGCCGCGCCGCCTTGGCCAGCGCCGCCAGGCTGTAGCTGGAGATGTCGTGGGCAATGGCGAAGCGCTCGCGGTTGATGCTGTCCAGAAAATCGCCCTGGATCGCTTCGCGCGGCGCAAAGCCGACCGAATGCACCAGGATATCGAGGCGATCCCAGCGCTGTTGCAGCGCCTGCATCATCGCGTCGATTTCGGCATCGCTTGCCACATCGCAGGGCAGCACGATGTCGCTGCCGAGCTCGCTCGCGGCTTTTTCGACGCGCTCGCGCAATCGTTCGTTCTGGTAACTGAAGGCGAGTTCGGCGCCTTCGCGATGCATCGCTTCGGCGATGCCGCTGGCGATCGAGCGTTCGCTGGCGATGCCGATGATCAGCGCGCGTTTGCCCTGCAGAAATCCCATGTCCCGGTCTCCTCAACGATGTGGTCGCCTAGCTTAAACGAAGCGCTGCCACTGCCATAGCCTTGATTGTTGGGTTTTTCGGGAGTCGTGAGTCGGGAGTCGGGAGTCGGGAGTCGGGAGTCGGGAGTCGGGAGTCGAGAGTCGAGAGTCGGGAGGTGTAGGTCGGCTCAAGCCGCGCAGCGGTGGAGCCGACATGGTCCCGGCCGCGGCCAGGCCGCAGCATGTCGGGTCCACGCCTGCGGCGTTTGACCCGACCTACGAACTTTGCCCATCCTACCGAGCTGCGCTTTGCCCATCCCACCGATCTACGGTATCAGCCGCAGCACCTGTCCGGGCTTGATCACGCTGCGCTGATCGGCGGCGTTCCAGCGCAGCAGGTCGGCCAGGCGCAGACGATAGCGCCGGGCGATGCTCCAGAAACTTTCGCCCGCGCGCACGGTATGGCTGGCCGGGTGGTTGGTCGCCGACGGCGCGGGCGGGCCCGGATCGCTCGCCAGCGGCGTCCAGATCCAGTCGGTGCCCGGTCGGGTCTCGTTGCGGGGGCGACGATTGACTGCCAGTAGCAGTTCGGCGGACAGCGCGTGATCGGCGGCCAGCGCCGCCCAATCGCGATCGCTGGGCGCGCGCACGCGGCTCCAGCGGCGCCAGGGCAGGTCGGGAAGGGCGGCCAGTGCGGCGCCGACCTGTGGTGCCAGTTGGGCATTCACCAACAGGGCAAAGGCGGCGTGGTCGGGCGTCCGCGCCAGGCCGGCCAGGGCCGGATTGTGCGCATGCAGTTCGGTCACTGCTACGCCAGTCTGGTCGGCCAGAAAATCGATCGCGATTGGTTCCTTGAGCGGCACGGCGGTGAGCCAGTGTTGGCGGTCGGAGGCGGGCAGGGCCAACTGCCAGCGCTCGGCTTCGGCAACCAGACAGTACAGCGCCTCAAGTTGCGCCAGATGCGCGTGGGTGGTGGCCGCCACCGCCAGCGTGGCGGTCTGGCGTGGCTGGCCGGCCTGGGCCTGCGCACGCAGGGCGCGGCGGACGCGATATTCGCCGGCATTGAAAGCCATATTGACCAGCCGCCAGTCGCCATCGAAACGTCGTCCGAGCTGGGCCAGCAACGCCGCCGCGGCGCGGCTGGCGACCAGGGTGTCGAGGCGGCCGTCGTAGCCGGGTGCGAACGGCACGCCGAGCCCGCGTGCGGTTGCCGGCATCAACTGCCAGATGCCGGCCGGGCCGCCACCGCGGGCACGGACCGGTCGATAGCGACTCTCGACCATCGGCAGCAAGGCAAATTCTGCGGGCAGCCGGTGTTCAGCGAGAACCGCTGCGACCAGGGCGATCTCTGGCAGGGCGCGATCAAACACTGGTTCCAGGGCATGGCGGCGCTGCGCGAAACGCTGCAGCCAGCGCCCGGCGGGTGGCGACAGGCGATCGCAGGCGACGAAACCGGCGTGGTTGCGCAGGTGTTGCCAAAGATCGCCGTCCGGGGCCAGGACCGGAATGGCGTCGGCCGCTGCGGATCGCTCATCCACGGGAATCACCGGGCTGGGACCCGGCGTGGCGGTTATCGCGTCCGCTGCTGCCGGCGCGGTCAGCACCGCCGACGCCATCGGGGCTGGCGTCGGCGGGTCCGGCCGCAGCCGCTCGATCGGTGCGCAGGCGCTGAGCAGCACAGTCGCCAGCACCGTAGCCAAACTGGCCAGGTGCAGCAAGCCCGGATCAGCGTGTCGCGGCCGCCGGCACATAGCGATCCTTCTCTGCGCGCAGGGCAGTGAACACCGCCAGACGCGAATTCATCTCCTGCCCCAGCGCCTGTGCTAAGCGCGCGCGGATACCGGCCTGATCGCAGCGCAGGAACGGGTTGATGGCTAGTTCGCGGGCGATGCGGGTCGGCACCGTACTGTCGCCGTCGGCCAGGCTGGCGGCGTGCTGGAAGCAGGCGCGTAGGTCGTCATTGTCGGGCTCAAAGAGCAGCGCAAACCCGGCATTGCTGCGCGTGTATTCGTGGGCGCAGAACACCAGGGTCGGGCCGGGCAGGGCGGCCAGCCGATCCAGCGAATGCAGCATCTCGGCCGGACTGCCTTCGAATAGTCGCCCACAGCCGCAACTGAACAGCGTGTCGCCGACGAAGGCGGCGCCGTGGCCGAGATAGGCGAGGTGGCTGGCGGTATGACCGGGCAGGTGCCAGACCGCGAAGTCGATGCCGATGGCGGCGAGGGCGACGCGGCTGCCTTCGCCCACCGGATGATCGACCAGGCCCGCCAACCTGGGATCATCCGGACCGAACACCGGAACCGGATGGTGCTGGCGCAGCGCCTTAACGCCGCCGACATGATCGGGATGGTGGTGGGTGATCAGGATGGCGTGCAGCGAAAGGCCGTGCCTGCGCAGGGCCTGTTCGATCGGCTCGGCCGCCCCCGGATCGACCGCGACCGCCTGGCCAGCGGCATCGGTGATCAACCACAGGTAGTTGTCGTCGAAGGCGGGCACCCGCAGCACCCGGTGTTCGTCTGGCAGTGGCGTAAATGGATTCATCTTGGCTTCCGACTTCCGGTGACTGGTCGGTTTGTATCACAATCACCGGCCTGACCGCAGAGCTTCCATGTCCGAAGCCGATGAATCGCAAAGCGCACCGCCGAATGCCTGCAACCGCCCCGTCCAAAGCCGCCCGGTGGACTACCCGCCTGCTCGCCGACGAGCGTAACCTGCTGTTGTCCAGGATTGCGGCCGATCAGCCGGTGCTATGGCTGTCGCCGATGCCGGTCGAGGCCGGGAGTGCATCCACGGGTCATACGCTGTTGGAGCTTTGGCCCGGCGTGCCGCCGGTGTTGACCGGTGATCTGGACCTTTCGGCAACCGAGTGGCCGTTCTTGGACGATAGCCTCGGCCAGGTCGTGCTGCAGCACGCGGGCGAATGCGGGATGGATCAGGCCGCGCTGATCGATGAAGCCCTGCGGGTATTGCGACCGGAGGGTTCGTTGTGGCTGCTCGGCTGCGGTCGATTTGGCTGGCCGCGGCTTCGCCTGGCCTGGCCTGGATTGCAACGCCGCCGGGCACTTTGCGCGCCCGCGCCACTGGCCTGGCAGCGGCGCTTGGCAGATCGCGGTTGCGTCGATATCGTCGCCAGCGCGCTCTGTCGGGATGCTGCTTCGCAACAGTTGGTGGCCAGGCCGCGGGCTGGCTGGTCCAGTCCGCTGCTGCTATTACATGC
This sequence comes from Lysobacterales bacterium, assembly GCA_050173995.1. Lineage (GTDB taxonomy): Bacteria > Pseudomonadota > Gammaproteobacteria > Xanthomonadales > Ahniellaceae > 0-14-3-00-62-12. The sequence continues at coordinate 14,474 of JBFXKH010000053.1, forward strand.
CCGCAAGCGCCGTGGTGCCACCATCCTCAACGTGCGGCGCCGGCTGGTATTCGAAGCGCAGCCAATGCATGCGCTTGGCGCAAGTCCGGCTTCGCGCAGCGGATTGGCGGCATGATCGCTACCCCAGCAAGATTTGTCATCGGCAAGGAAACCTGGTGAATCAAACTAAATCAACGCTGCCCGCCAATGGGCCGGCGGTCGATGTGTTCTGCGATGGCGCCTGTTCGGGCAATCCCGGTCCGGGTGGCTGGGCCGCGTTGCTGCGTTTCAAGGACCACGAGAAATGGCTGAGCGGAGCCGAGTGGTTGACCACCAACAACCGCATGGAAATGCAGGCGGCGCTGAGCGCCTTGCAGGCCTTGAAGGCGCCGTGTCGGGTTACCATCACCACCGATTCGCGCTACCTGCAACAGGGCGCCAGCGAATGGCTGCCGGGTTGGAAGGCGCGCGGCTGGAAGGGCGCTGGCAAGCAGCCGGTGGCCAACCAGGACCTGTGGCAGCAGATCGACCGCGAACTGGCCCGCCACCAGGTGCGCATGGTCTGGGTGCGTGGCCACGACGGTCATGCCGAGAACGAAGCCTGCGACGCGCGCGCGCGCGCGGCGATTGCGGAAATGCGGAAAAATAGGTGTTAGGTTTTAGGTTTTAGGTGAAGGGCGTCAAGCTGCTTCAAGCTACTTCGCCTTTGTGGGAGCGACGGCACGTCGCGACTTGGCTATCGAAGCAACAGTCGCGACGTGCCGTCGCTCCCACAAATTCCATTCCCCATGCCCCATTCCCCGTTCCCCGTTCCCCATCTCCCCATGCGCCAAATCATTCTCGACACCGAAACCACTGGGCTCGAACTGAACCGCGGCCATCGGGTGATCGAGATCGGTTGCGTGGAACTGTTCGAGCGCCGTCGCACCGGGCGCGAGTTCCATCGTTATCTCAATCCCGAACGCGGGATCGATGCAGGTGCTCAGGCGAAGCACGGGCTGACCGAGGAATTCCTCGCCGACAAGCCCTTGTTTGCCCAGATCGCCGCGGAGTTTCTGGCATTTGTCGATGGCGCCGAGTTGGTCATCCACAACGCCGCATTCGATGTCGGGTTTCTGGATGCCGAACTGGCGCGACTGCCCGGCGCGAGCGACCTGGGCGATCGCTGCACGGTGCTCGATACCCTGCAACTGGCGCGTTCCCGTTATCCCGGTCAGAAGAACTCGCTGGACGCGCTGTGCAAGCGCCTGTCGGTCGACAACGCCCACCGCCAGTTGCACGGCGCTCTGGTCGATGCGCATCTGTTGACCGAGGTCTATTTGGCGCTGACCGCGGGCCAGGGCGATCTGGGTTTTGCCAGTGCCGCAGAACCGGCGGTGGTGGCCCGTACCGAGGTCCGGGTGTCTGCGGGGCGGCTGCGCGTGCAATGCGCCGATGCCGGCGACCTGGCCCGGCATCGGTCGCGGCTGCAGGGGATCGATCGGGCCAGCGGTGGGCAGTGTTTGTGGCTGCTCGAAACTACCTGAACCACCGGTCCGCGGGCGGGATCGCTGTTTGCGCGGCGGTTCAGTCGCGCGCCATCCGCGGTGCAGCCGGCAGTGGGTTGGTTCACAGCCGTCCGGGCTTCCGAATCTGCGCCGGTTGCGGCATGCTGCTCGCATGAGCCGGCGCATCGCCTTCGTTGCCAGTCCCGTTCCCGACGCACGCGCCGCCTGCGCTGCTCTGGTCGCGGCCTATGGCGAGTATCCGCCGGCCGAGTCTGAGGTGATCGTGGCCCTGGGTGGCGACGGTTTCATGCTGCAAACCCTGCACCGCTATCGCGACCTGGGCAAGCCGGTGTTCGGCATGAAACTCGGTACGCTCGGCTTTCTGATGAATGCCTGGCGCCCGGACGGGCTGTTCGAACGCCTGCAGCGCGCCGAGCCGACCCTGCTCCGGCCGCTCGAAATGCAGGTGGTCTCGGATTCCGGGGCGAGTATCGAGGCGATCGCCTTCAACGAGGTCTCGCTGCTGCGCCAGACCAAGCAGGCGGCGCACATCCGTATCCTGCTGAACGGCGCCGAGAAGCTACCGGAGTTGATCTGCGATGGCGTGCTGGTATCGACCCCGGCCGGCAGCACCGCCTACAACCTGTCCGCGTTCGGACCGATCCTGCCGCTCGACTGCCGATTGCTGGCGATGACCCCGATCTCGCCCTTTCGGCCGCGGCGTTGGCGGGGTGCGATCCTGCCCTCGCCGATCGAGATCAAGTTCGAGATACTCGATCACTACAAGCGCCCGGTCAGCGCCACCGCCGACGCCAACGAAGTGCGCGACGTGGTCGAAGTCAGCATCCGCGAATCCACCGAGCGCAAGGTGACTTTGTTGTTCGACCCGGAACACAAACTCGAAGACCGGATTCTCAATGAACAATTCGCACTTTGATCTGGGCCTGGCCGACACCCGCACCGCCCGGCCGTCGCCACGCTGGGCGGCGACCTTGGCGCTGACGCTGAGCACGGTTCTTGCGGCGTCGCCGGTCGAGCAGCGGGTGGAAAAGCTCGACCCGGGGCTGGCCGCTGCGCTGCGAACCAAGGCGGGCGGCCGGCGACCGGTGTTGATCCAGCCGCAGCTTGCGGCGGAGTCGGTCTCGGCCCGGGCGCCGACCGGCGAACGCCAGCGCGCAAGCCGTTTGCGCGATACCTACCAGCGCCTGTCCCGTCAGAACCAACAGGCAGGCATGGGCATCCGCGCCTGGCTGGACCGCCAGGGCATCGCCTATCGTGCCTTCGTGGTCGCCCCGGCGATCGCGGCCGAACTAACGGTGGACCAGATCGCCGCGTTGTCGGCGCGCGCCGATGTGCGTCATCTGGCCGACGATCCGCTGGTGCACAACCGGCTGCCCGAACCCGAGCCCAGCCGCGATGCCTGTACCGGCGTCGCTGGCCTACCCTGGGGCGTAGACCGGGTGCGCGCGCCGGAACTGTGGGCGCTCGGCTTTCGTGGCCAGGGCGTGGTGGTGGCCGGCCAGGACACCGGCTACCAATGGAACCACCCCGGCCTGATCGCCCAGTACCGAGGCAATGGCACCCCGGTCGATCACAACTACCACTGGCACGATGCGATCCATGTCACCACCCGGCCGGGGACCAATCCTTGCGGAGTCGATAGCAACGCACCCTGCGATGACGATAACCACGGTACGCATACCATGGGCAGCATGGTCGGCGAGGACGACGGCGGTGGCTTTACCGTGGGCGTGGCGCCGGACGCGCGCTGGATCGGTTGTCGCAATATGGATCGTGGTGATGGCCGGCCTTCGACCTATCTGGAGTGCTTCGACTGGTTTCTGGCCCCGACCGATCTCAACGGCGCCAACCCGGATCCGGCCCAGGCACCGCACGTCATCAATAATTCCTGGGGTTGCCCGCCATCCGAGGGCTGCACCGCGGCCAACTGGGGCCTGCTCGAAACCGCGGTCGACAATCTGACCGCAGCCGGGGTGCTGGTGGTGGTCTCGGCCGGCAATGCCGGTTCGTCCTGCGGTAGCGTGGTCGATCCGCCGGCGATCTTCGCCAATGCCTTCACCGTCGCCGCGACCGGCAGTGCGGCCAACAACCCGCCGGCCAGTTTCAGTTCGCGCGGCCCGGTCGGGGTCGATGGCAGCAACCGGCTCAAGCCGGATATCGCAGCGCCCGGGGTCAATACCTGCTCGACCATCCGCGGTGGCAACTATTCCAATGGCTTTTCCGGGACCAGCATGGCCGGACCGCATGTGGCCGGGGTGGCGGCGCTGTTGATGAGCGCGTTTCCGGACCTGCGCAACAACCCACCGGCGGTACGCGACCTCCTGCAGCAGAGCGCACAGGCTCTGCCCGACGCGCAGACTTGCGGCGGTTTTCCGGGCAGCGTCATCCCTAACGCGGTGACTGGCTATGGCCTGGTCGATGCGCTGGCGGCCTATCAAGCAGCGCAGCAGATGCACCTGTTTCGCGATGGTTACGAAGCTTTGCCATGACTGAACAGGTCGCCGCCTCCAGCGTTGACGGCAACCAAGCCGACCGCTTCGTGGTGGCGATTTCCTCGCGTGCGCTGTTCGATCTGAACGAAAGCCACGAACTGTTCGAAAGCGAAGGCATCGATGCCTACCGTCGCTATCAGATGCAGCGCGAGGGCGAACTGCTCGCGCCTGGTATCGCTTTTCCGCTGGTGCAGAAACTGTTGCGGCTGAACGCGATCAGCAGCAGCGCACCGCGGGTCGAGGTGATCCTGCTGTCGCGCAATTCTTCCGATACCGGCCTGCGCATCTTCAATGCGATCGAGCACTACCAGCTGGATATCGTGCGCGCCGCATTTACCAATGGCCAGCCGACCTGGCCCTATGTGCAGCCATTCGGCGCCGATCTGTTTCTATCCGGCAATGCCGAGGACGTGCAGAACGCGCTGGCCGCCGGCGTCGCCGCGGCGACCATCCTTCCCGGCAGCGGCGCCACTTCGAACCACCAACAATTGCGCATCGCCTTCGACGGCGATGCGGTGCTGTTTGGCGATGAATCGGAACGCATCAGCCAGGAACAGGGCCTGGCCGCGTTCAGCCGCAACGAGGCCGATCAGGCCGAGGTGCCACTGGCTGGCGGCCCGTTCCGTGGCTTTCTGGACGCCCTGCACCGACTGCAGGCGGCCTTCCCGATCGAGGATTCGCCGATCCGCACTGCTCTGGTCACCGCACGCTCGGCACCAGCGCACAAGCGGGTGATCCTGACCCTGCGCGAATGGGGCGTGCGGGTCGATGAGGCACTGTTCCTCGGCGGCCGCGACAAGGGCGCGTTCCTGCGCGCGTTTGGCGCCGACATTTTCTTCGACGACCAGCAGCACAACTGCGATTCGGCGCGCCTGCATGTCGCCACCGGCCACGTACCGCACGGCGTGGCCAATCGGCGGCGGTGATCGACGGCGGGGAACGGGGAACGGGGAGCGGAGCGGAAATTGTGGGAGCGACGGAACGTCGCGACTGCCGACCCGCGGCGCGCCAATCGATTCGGCGGTCCTCACTCCCTGGCGTCGCGCAGAATGCGTTCCAGTTGTTCGGGCGATTTCCAGTGCCAGCCGCAGATGTAGCGCGGCAGATTCCAGCGATCGCTGGCCGCGGTCAGCGGTTCGGCGCCATCGCCGAAGGCGGCGTCGATGCCAAGTTCTGGCCCGCGCCGCGGCAACCAGTCGGTACGCAGAAACGCGTTGACGTGGCCGAACGGGTAGCAGAACAGCCGCGGCCGCTGCGGCGCCAGATAGTCGCCTAGCCAGCGTTGCGCCTGGGCAATTTCGAATTCGGCCTGGGCATCATCGCCGACCGCGTGAAAATCCCCACGGACCAGGCCATGCGGGCCGGGGCTGGGCAGGCAGGGGTGGTTGTGATCGAAGCTGTGGTTCTCGATCGCGATCAGGCCGGATTCGCCGGCCGGCCGCCACCAGCGTCCGCCCATCCAGTCGCGGCCGAACAGGCAGGCCTGGTCCATGCGCGCGCGCGCCTCCGGATCGGCGATCACGAAGCAGGTCAGATGCAGGTCGGGCTGGACGCCAGGTCCGAAGCGCTCGCGGAAATCCAGCAGCGAGCCATAAAAACTGCGCTGTTCACCGTATCCGGGAAAGTCCAGATCGAAATAATCGAGATCACTGCCATCGTCGCAACTGAGCGCCACCGCATCGTGCAAATCTTCGTCGGCGCGACCGAGCAGGACATCGACCACGCGCCGCAAAGGCAGCACCCGGCGGCCCAGACGCTGGATCAGGGCCAGATCCTCGGCGAAGGCTGCGTGGTCGTTGTTGGCGTAATCGCTGCCGCCAACATTGACCGCGTGGTAGGTAAGCACCGGAACGCGCATGTCGATCGGTCGAATCGGGGTCGGGCAGTTTAGCGGGAGTCGGGAATGGGGAATGGGGAATGGGGAAAACACCGTCGTCCCGGCGCAAGCCGGGACCCAGTTCCCGACGCCGCGATACGCCCCGACACTGGGCCCCGGCGTTCGCCGGGGCGACGTTTTTCTTCCCCATTCCCGGTTCTCGACTTCCGGCTCCGCACCGTTGCGCTTCGCTGCGCTTCGTTGCGCTCAGCACAACCTATTTCCGCTCCCCGCTCCCCGCTCCCCGTCAGTCAGTCTTCCGCCCGGTCGCAGCGCTCACTACAATGCGCGGTCAACCCGCGTCCCAGCCGAGCGATAAACCCATGGCCCTGAATCCCTACGATCTGTTCGATGTGCGCTCGCTGCTGAGTGAGGAGGAATGCGCGGTGCAGGACGCGGTCGCGCGCTTCACCGACGAACGAGTGCTGCCGATCATCGGCGACTGCTTCGAGCAGGGCCGGTTCCCGCGCGAACTGGTGCCGGAGATGGCCGAACTCGGTCTGCTCGGTTCCAGCCTGCCGACCGAATACGGCTGCGCCGGCATGAACGCGGTCAGCTATGGGCTGATCTGCCAGGAGCTGGAACGCGGCGATTCCGGTATTCGCAGTTTTGCCTCGGTGCAGAGCTCGCTGTGCATGTATCCGATCTACGCCTACGGCAGCGAGGAGCAGCGCCGCCGCTGGCTGCCGGATATGGCCGCCGGCAAGGTGATCGGTTGCTTCGGGCTGACCGAACCGCAGGGCGGCTCCGACCCGGCCAATATGAAGACCCATGCGCGGCGCGACGGCGGCGACTGGCGCATCAATGGCGCCAAGATGTGGATCACCAATGGCAACCTGGCCGATATCGCGATCGTCTGGGCGCAAACCGAGGACGGTATCCAGGGCTTCCTGCTGGAAAAGGGCATGCCCGGCTTCGTCGCCCAGGAAATCCACAAGAAAATGAGTCTGCGTGCCTCGGTGACTTCGGGCCTGTTCTTTGACGATGTGCGCGTGCCGGAGGCGAGCCGCCTGCCCAATGTCAAAGGGCTGAAAGGCCCGCTCGGCTGTCTCACCCAGGCCCGCTACGGCATCACCTGGGGCCCGATCGGGGCGGCGATCGCCTGCCTGCAAGAGGCGACCGAATACGCCAAGTCGCGGCTGCTGTTCAAGCGCCCGATCGCGGCCACCCAGGCGGTGCAACTGCGCCTCGCCGACATGGCGCGGCGAATCACCCAGGCGCAACTGCTGTCGCTGCAATTGGGGCGGCTGAAAGACGCCGGCAAGATGCAGCCGACCCAGGTGTCGCTGGCCAAATGGAACAATGTGCGGATGGCCCTGGACATCGCCCGCGAGGCCCGCGATATCCTCGGCGCCGCCGGCATCACCACCGAATATTGCCCGATCCGGCACGCGCTCAATTTGGAATCGGTAATCACCTACGAAGGCACCGAGACCGTGCACCAACTGGTGGTCGGGCGCGAGCTGACCGGCATCAATGCGTTTTAGTCGAAGCGCGCCCGCCCAGGGTGGAGATTGCCGATGAGCGTGTTCGATTTGGTGCTGGAAACCGACCGGCTGCTGCTGCGCCCGCCGA
>JBFXKH010000054.1:0-21791 GCA_050173995.1 Lysobacterales bacterium
AGCACCTGGCGAAGTACCGAGCGCAGCAATTCGAGTTCCTGCACCAACAATCCGCTGCGGCGGTCGGCCAGGTTGACCGTGAAGAAGAAGCTCGCGCCGGGCGATCGCAATCGGCGGTAGGCGGTCATGGGTGGGGTGCGGGTGATGGGTGTGGGTGTGGGCGATGGGTTTCGAGTGATGGGTTTCGCTACGGGCTGCGTTCCACGATTCGGAATTATGGGTTGACTGGCTCCGTCGTTAAAGGCCGCTGTGCTCTACCCATCCTACGTGCGTTTGGGGAGGTAGAGGTCGGTGATGGTGCCGGTGTAGACCTCGGCGGCCATGCCGATCGATTCGCTCAGGGTCGGGTGCGGGTGGATGCAGAGGCCGAGGTCGTGGGCGTCGGCGCCCATTTCGATGGCCAGCGTGGCTTCGGCGATCAGTTCGCCGGCATGCGGGCCGACGATGCCGGCACCGAGCAGGCGACCGCTGCCCTCGTCGAACAGCAGTTTGGTGAAACCTTCGGTGCGGCTGATGCCGATCGCGCGGCCGCTGGCCGCCCAGGGAAACTTGCCGACGCCGATGGCAAGCCCCTTGGCCTTGGCTTCGGTTTCGGTCAGGCCGACCCAGGCGATTTCGGGATCGGTGTAGGCGACGCTCGGGATCACGCTGGCGACGAAGGTGCTGCGCTGCCCGGCCGCGACTTCGGCGGCGACCTTGGCCTCGTGGGTGGCCTTGTGCGCCAGCATCGGTTGGCCGACCAGGTCGCCGATCGCAAAGATATGCGGCTGGTTGCTGCGCATTTCCCGATCGACGGCGATGAAGCCGCGTTCGCTGACCGCGACACCGGCACGCTCGGCGCCGATCCGGCCGCCGTTGGGCGCGCGCCCGACCGCGACCAGCACCCGATCGAAATGCGTCGCCGCGGGCGCGGCCTCGCCTTCGAAGCTGACCAGGATGCCCTGTTTCTGCGCCTCGACCGCAGCGGCCTTGACCTTGAGGTGGACCGCCACGCCGAGTTTTTTGAGGCGGTCGGCGAGCGGCTTGACCAGGTCGCGGTCGGCGCCTGGGATCAATTGATCCATCAGCTCGACCACGGTCACCCGGCTGCCGAGCGCGCGGTAGACGGTGGCCATTTCTAATCCGATGATGCCGCCGCCGACCACCAGCAGGGATGCGGGAATGTCGCTGAGCATGAGCGCGTCGGTGGAATCCATGATGCGCGGATCGTCCCAGGGGAACCCGGGCAATTTCACCGGCTGGCTACCGGCGGCGATGATGCATTGCTCGAAGCCGAGCAGGGTCTTGCCGTCCGCGGTTTCGATCTCGATCTCATGCGCCGAAACGAACTGGCCGCGGCCCTTTATCACCCGCACCTTGCGTTGTTTGGCCATGCCGGCCAGGCCCTTGGTCAATTGCCCGACCACTTTTTCCTTGTAGGTCCGCAGGCCATCGAGCGCGATCTCCGGCGCGCCGAAGTGCAGCCCGTATTCGGCGGCGTGGGCGGCTTCGTCGATCACCGCGGCGGCGTGCAACAGGGCCTTCGACGGGATGCAACCGACATTGAGACAGACCCCACCCAGTGCCGCATAGCGCTCGATCAGCACCACGTCCTGCCCCAGGTCAGCGGCACGAAAGGCCGCGGTGTAACCGCCGGGACCGGCGCCGAGCACGGCCAGTTGGCAACGCTGATCGGGCGCGCGTCCGCTGGCGCCCTGGGCAAGCGGCGTCGGCGCGGGAGTTGTTTGCGGCCGGGGCGCGACAGCCGGTTCGGCCGCTGCGCCAGCGGGCTCCACTGGCGCGGTGGGGCGGTCGGCGGCGCCGACGGTTTCGAGCAGCGCAATCACCGATCCTTCGGACACCTTGTCGCCGAGCTTGACCTTGAGTTCCTTGACCACGCCGGCCACGCTGGACGGCACTTCCAGAGTGGCCTTGTCCGATTCCAGGGTAATCAGGCCCTGGTCCTTGCCGACGCTATCGCCGGGCTTGACCAGGATCTCGATCACCGGGATATCGTGGTAACTGCCGATATCGGGGACGCGTACTTCGGTGAGGGTGGCCATCGCCATATCCGTGGTTCGTAAAGACCTCGGATTATAGGGCCTTGTCGCGGGAGGACGTGGAGATGGGGTTCAGAGAACAGAAGCAGGCAGATGCCGTCGTCCCGGCGAACGCCGGGACCCAGTCAGTCCAGCAACCGTCGTCCCGGCGAACGCCGGGACCCAGTGCTCTTGATCGTTTCGCCAGATTCAAGACTGGGCCCCGGCGTTCGCCGGGGCGACGGCTCGCTCTGTCCTGTGTCTCCTGTCCTCCGCCAGCGTCCCGGGCTCACAGCAGCAGCCGCCGCAGATCGCCGAGCAACTGGCCGAGATAGGCGGTGAAGCGCGCCGCGTCGGCACCGTCGATCACCCGGTGGTCGTAGGACAAGGACAGCGGCAGCAGCAGGCGCGGACTGAACTCAGAACCGTTCCAGACCGGCTGGATGCTGGATTTGGATACGCCGAGGATGGCCACTTCCGGCGCGTTGATGATCGGGGTGAAGGCGCTGCCGCCGATGCCGCCCAGCGAACTGATCGAGAAACAACCGCCCTGCATCTCGGTCGGGCCGAGTTTGCGCTCGCGCGCCCGTGCTGAAATCTCGCCGAGTTCGCGGGCCAGATCGAGCAGGCCCTTCCGATCGCAGTCGCGCAGCACCGGCACGACCAAACCGTCGGGGGTATCGACCGCGATGCCGATATGGAAGTAGCTTTTGAGAATCAGATTCTCACCGCTGGCGTCGAGTGCGGCGTTGAAATGCGGAAAACGTTTCAGCGCGGCGACCGCGGCCTTGATCAGGAACACCAGCGGGGTCAGCTTCAGCTCTTTGGATTCCTCGCCGAGTTTCTTGCGGAAGGCTTCCATTTCGGTGATGTCGGCCTGGTCGAACTGGGTCACGTGCGGAATGCGCACCCAGTTGCGTAGCAGGTTGGCGCCGGAAATCTTCTTGATCCGCGACAGCGGCTTGCTCTCGACCGGCCCGAACTTGCTGAAATCGACCTGCGGCCAGGCCAGCAGATCGAAGCCGGGACCGCTGCCGCCCGGCGCCGCCGCCGGCTGCGCCAGACTGCGCTTGACGAAATTCTGTACGTCTTCCTTGGTGATGCGATTCTTGCGCCCGGTACCCTGACTGATCCGGGCCAGATCGACGCCCAGCTCGCGCGCAAACAGCCGTACCGCCGGACTGGCGTGCGGCGGCAGGGTCTCGCCAACCGCTTCGAACGGCACCGGTGGTTTGGCGACGAAGGCGGCGTCGGCGACCTGGGCCTTGCTCGCTGCCGGTGCTGGCGCGGGCGCTGGAGCCGGCGCGGATGGTGCTGGTGTCGTTGCGGTCGCAGCCGGGGTCGCATCCGCGCCCACCGCATCGGCCACTTCGATCAAGGCGACCCGCGCGTCCTCCGACACGGTATCGCCCAACTTGACCAGAATCTCCTTGACCACGCCGGCCAGCGGCGCCGGTACTTCCATGGTCGCCTTGTCCGATTCCAGGGTCAGCAAGCCCTGGTCTTTCTTCACCGTATCGCCGGGCTTGATCAAAATCTCGATCACCGGGATATCGTGGTAGTTGCCGATATCGGGCACGCGTACTTCGGTGATCGTGGTCATCGCCTGGTCCGTGGTTCGCAAAGAACCCGGATTATAGGGCCTTGTCGCGGGAGGGGGCGGAGATGAGGTTCAGATGTCGGACGACAGAAGCAAGCGGAAGCCGTCGTCCCGGCGAACGCCGGGACCCAGTCCAGCAGCCGTCGTCCCGGCGAAAGCCGGGACCCAGTGCTCTTGATTGTTTCGCCAGATTCAAGACTGGGCCCCGGCGTTCGCCGGGGCGACGGTTCTTACCGTCTTCTATCCTCTGTCCTCTGTCCTCTGTCCTCTGTCCTCTGTCATCTGTCATCTGTCATCTGAATCCGGCGTTTGCCGGGGCGACGGCTTGCCGTATCCTGCGCTCTTGGAATTCGGGACTGAACGATGGACGAGCCCTGCATTTTCTGCGCGATTGTCAAAGCCGAGGCGCCAGCCAGTCTGATCTATCAAGACGAGCTGACCTTGGCCTTCGTCGATCTTCGGCAATTTCATCCGGGTCACAGTCTGGTGATTCCGCGTGCGCATCTGGCCGATGTGCGCGAACTGGATGGGGCAACCGGCGCCGCGCTGATGGCGACCGTCAGTCGCGTGACCCGAGCGGTGGCTGCGGCGTTTCCGAACGAGGGTCTGAGCCTGTGGCATTCGATCGGCCCGGCCGCATTCCAGGAAGTGCCACATCTGCACTTCCATGTGCATCCGCGCCGGTACGACGACGATTTTCTGCGGGTCTATCCGGGCGATCCACCCACGTCCACCCGCGCCGAGCGCGATCACTACGCGGCCTTGCTGCGAGCGCGGCTGGCATGAGCGGCGCCACTGCCGGCTCTGCTGCTCGGACCGCCCGATCATGAAGCCCGTTCCGCTGGCGATCCTGCTCCGTCTCGCCCTGGCGCTGCTGCCGCTGGCGGCAAGCCTGCTTTTGGCCTGGTTGCTGGCCGGTCCGCTCAGTCTGGGCGTCGGCGAGAAGGACATCGTGCTCGCGCTTCCGCTGCTGCTGTTTGCCCTGGTCCACCTGCCGCTGTCGCTGTTGTTCTGGTGGCGGGGAATCGCAATCGGCCGCGCCAACCGACTGGCCGCCGGTTATGCGCTGCTCGCCCTGGTGCTGATCTTGCTGCTGTGGCTGGTGCTGAGCTGGCGTTGATTTACGCGCCTTGTCCGCGCGGCTTGCGCTTTTCCGGCTGCGCAGACAGCCACGCTTTGAGGGCCGCATTGACGCGAGTCTGCCAACCCGGTCCGCTGGCACGAAGCGCGCCTACCACTTCCGGGTCCAGGCGAATGGCGACTTGTTCCTTGGCCGCCCGCCGGTTTGGGCCGCGCGCCCTGCGCAAGGTCGCCACTGTGGCCGCCACACCACCACCAGAGGTGGCGGTGCCTTTGGTCCAGTCGATGCTGATTTTACTGGACGAGCGGGCCGGCGCCGCCGCTTTTGCGGCCGCGATCTCGGCGGGACTAAAACGCGTTGAAGAAGTCATCGGTTTCCTTGCGATCGGCATAGCGACAGGAGATCAGATGCGCCGTATCCGCACCGCGTGGAGTCCACACCAGGAAGACGATTCTGCCCCGCCAGACGCCCAGGCTTTGCAGTCGGAGTTCACCGTAGTGTTCGCGATCATCTTCCGCCGAGATCATCGGGTGGTCGAAGACGGATTCCAGCTCAGCAAAATCGATCCGGTGCTTACTGAGGTTGTCCCTTCGCTTCGGCTCGTCCCAGCTGATCATCGGTAAACTGTATATGCAGTTTATCGGTCGGTCAACCGACAGGTAACTCAGCGTTATCCCCCGGGAGCGCCGAGCACCAGCTCGGCAAATTCCATTGCCAGCCGCCCTGGTCAGCGCATCGCGCCGCTCGGGTGGATGCTCGCGCGGTTGGCTTGCCTGCCAGACCCATGACCGAGCTGGTGCTCGGCGCGCCCGGTCGATCACGCCGCGGACGCCGCCATCAGAACCAGGCCACGGTCTAGATCGCGCTGGCGAGCGCCAGCCCCAGCCACAGGGCGAAGCCGGCCCAGTGGCTTTTCTGGAAGGCAGCCAGGCAGGCGGCGCGGTCGCGGCCGCGGATGCGCCAGTGTTGCCAGACGATCACCGCGAGCGCCACACCCCAGCCGACGGCGTAGGGCCAGCCGAGCCCGGCGCGGCTGCCGACCAGGGCCATCGCCAGCAGAAAGCTGGCGTGCAGGATGCCGATGCCGATCAGATCCAGGTCGCCGAGCAGCAGCGCCAGCGAATGCGCGCCCAGGCGCCGGTCGTCGTCGCGATCGACCATCGCATAGATGGTGTCGTAGCCGCTGCTCCACAGGATATTGGCGACGAACAGCAACCAGCCCAGGGCATCGACCTCGCCTTTGACCGCCGCGTAGGCCATCGGCACCGACCAGCCGAACGCCGCGCCCAGCCAGAGCTGCGGCAGGTGGCTCCGGCGCTTGATGAATGGATAGACGATCGCCAGCAGCGCGCCGACCGCGGCCAGCTTGATGGTCAGGGCATTGGTCAGCAGCACCAGCCCAAGCGCGATCAGCAGCAGCACGGCAAACACTGCCAGCGCTTCGCGCGACGACACCTTGCCGGTCGCCAACGGACGTTCCCGGGTGCGCGTGACCCCGCCATCCAGCCAACGATCGGCCCAGTCGTTGATCACGCAGCCGGCCGAGCGCATCACGATCACGCCCGCGGTAAAAATCAGCAGCGTCGACCAGGGCGGAAAGCCCTTGGCCGCACTCCACAATCCCCACCAGGTTGGCCACAGCAGCAGCAGCCAGCCGATCGGCCGATCGAGCCGCATCAGCAGCGCGTACTGGCCGGCGCGCTCGCGCCAGTCGAAGTGGCGCTGCAGCGCCGCGCTGCGGGGCGGTAGCGGTTTGCGGGGCGGCGGGGGTTTTCGGGGAGCGGGGCGGCGTGGGTTCATGGGCGGCATTGTCGCGCTTCGGCCGGCGCGCGGATAGGATGCCGGATTGCTGCTTTGCCCGCGGCCCGCGGAGCGGGCCGGCGTTTGGAATCCCGTTGACGTGAGCTTTGCTTCCCGCCATCCCGCCCTGGCCGCGCTCGCCCTGCGCGACTTCACCCTGCTGATCGTGGCGGGTTCGTTCCTGTTGACCCTGGCGATACTCGCCCAGGAAGTAGCTCTCGGCTACGCCATCTACCAGCGCACCCGCGATCCGCTGGCGCTCGGCCTGATCGGGCTGGCCGAAGCCATTCCGTACATGGCAGTGGCGCTGTTCGGCGGCGCCATCGCCGATCGCTATCCGCGCAAGCGGATCGTGCTCGCCAGTGTGGCCGGAATGCTGGCCGGGTCACTGGCGCTGTACCTGCTCATCGGTCATGCCGAAACGCTCACTACCTTGTCCTTGTTGACCGCGGTCTACACCAGTGTCGCCGGGGTTGGTCTGGCCCGTGGTTTCTATGGCCCGGCCGCTTCGGCGCTGCGCGCCAGCCTGATCCCACCCGCGCTGTATGCCAATGCCTCGGCCTGGAGTTCGAGCTTCTGGCAACTAGGCGCGGTGCTCGGCCCGCTGCTGGCGGGTTTCCTTGTGCTGCCGATCGGCCTCTCCGGCACCCTGCTGGTGGTCCTGGTGCTGGTCGCGATCGCCTGGCTGCTGATCGCTGCGATCAGGCCTCCGGCAGCGGGGCCGGTCATCGCCCACGAGCCGATCATCAGTGCGATTCGCGAGGGGCTGCGCTTCGTGTTTCACTCGCGGCCCCTGCTGTATTCGATCAGCCTGGACCTGGTCGCGGTGCTGTTCGGTGGCGTGGTCGCGATCCTGCCGGCGTTCGCCGACGAGATTCTGCAGGTTGGCCCGAACGGGCTCGGCTGGCTGCGTGCTGCGCCTTCGATCGGGGCGGTGCTGACCCTGCTGTTGCTGGCGCAGTTCTCGCCGGTCGGCGTGCACATCTGGCGCAACATGCTGTTGGCGGTGGCCGGATTCGGCCTCGCCACCCTGGTGTTTGCGCTTTCGGCCAATCTATGGCTGTCGCTCGCCATGCTGTTTCTGACCGGCGCCTTCGACAGCGTCAGCGTGGTGATCCGTCAGTATCTGCTGAACGCGGTGCCGCCCGACCATCTGCGCGGGCGGGTGCTGGCGGTGAACGGCATTTTTGTTACCACCTCGAACGAGATCGGTGCGTTCGAATCTGGCGCCGCGGCGCGGGTGCTTGGCCTGCGCGCATCGGTGTTGGCCGGCGCCTCGGTCACCCTGTTGGTGGTGGTGGCGCTGTGGTTCAAGGCCCGCGACCTGATTTCCGGCGGCGCCGGTCCGGGCCGCGACTCGCCGCGTAACGGCTGATTGCGGCAAACTGTTGCGATCGGGAGGGTGTTGCGCTTCGCTACGCTCAGCACAACCTATTCTCTCCAAAGTTTGGGATGGTGTTGCGCTGACCGGCTGCGCCGTTGAACACCGCTACGCTCAGCACAACCTATGCCCCGTTTTCCTGTGACCGATCGGACCCGACCATGCTGCGACTCTTGCTGCTGCTGCCGCTGATCGTGCTCAACACCGTGGTGCATACCTCGGTGTTGTTCGGCTTCGCCCTGCTCAAGCTGCTGCTGCCGATCGCGGCCGTGCGGCGCGCGCTGACCCGACTGTTGATGCGCATTGCAGAAAGCTGGATCGGTTGCAACGGCCTGATGATCGACTGGCTGACCCCGACCCGGATCGCGCTCGACGGCGACGCCGAACTGCGCCGCGACGGCTGGTATCTGGTGATCGCCAACCATCAGAGCTGGGTGGATATTCTGGTGCTGCAGAAAGTGTTCAACCGACGCATTCCGCTGCTCAAGTTCTTTCTCAAGCAGCCGTTGATCTGGGTGCCGCTGCTCGGCCTCGCCTGGTGGGCGCTGGATTTCCCGTTCATGCGACGCGCCAGCCCTGCCCAGTTGCAGCGCCACCCGGAATGGCGCGGCCGCGACCGCGACGCCACCCGCAGGGCCTGCCAGCGCTTCAAGCAGACGCCGGTGTCGGTGATGAACTTCATCGAAGGCACCCGCTTCACGCCCGCCAAGCAGGCCCGCGCCGGTGGCGCGTTTCAACACTTGCTCAGGCCCAAGGCCGGTGGCATCGCCTTTGTTCTGGATGCGATGGGTGAAATGTTCGACACCCTGCTCGATGTCACCCTGGTCTACCCCGCCGGCATCCCCACGCTACTCGACCTGCTCTGTGGGCGGCTGCCGGAAGTGCGCGTGCAGATACGCCAACGCGTCATTCCAGCCGCCGTGCTAGGCGGCGACTACGCTGTCGACGCGGCCTATCGCACGCGCCTGCAGGAATGGCTGAACAACCTGTGGGCAGAGAAGGACGCCAGCATCGCCGCGCAACAACAGCAACGTAGCCCGGATGAAGCGCAGCGGCTCTCAACAGCGGAGCTGGTCAATCCGGGAAGCATGTAGCAAGTAGCCCGGATGAAGCACAGCGGCTCTCAACAGCGAAGCTGGTCAATCCGGGATTCTCCATCGATAACCCGGTACCCCGCCGCGCGCAGCGCCTTTCCCAGCGCTCGCCCGATGCACTTTGCCGTCGCCGCCACCATTGTTGCATTGCAGCATCGGCTACCATCGGCGATTATCGGGCCAACCGCCATACGCAACGGGAAGCGTATCAGCGGCGCCACACCGATCGATCGCGAGGCCTTGCCCATGTTCTATCGAATGCTGGAAATGCAGCGCGCCTGGCTGGCGCCGGCCGCTGCGGCTGCGGGCAATTTGGCCGAGAGCCTGTCCAACCCGGCCAATCCACTATCGTTCGTTCCCGGCATGAGCCGCGTGGCCGCGGGCTACGAGTTGTTTCACCGGATCGGCCGCGATTATGAAAAGCCCGCGTTCGGCATCAAATCGGTGCTGGCGCACGGCCGCGAAGTGCCGGTGATCGATTATTCGGTCAAGAAGACGCCGTTCTGCCATCTGCTGCGCTTCAAACGCTACAGCGACGACGCCGACACCATCGGCCTGCTCAAGGACGACCCGGTGGTGCTGGTCTGTGCGCCGCTGTCCGGACACCACGCCACCCTGCTGCGCGATACCGTGCGCACCTTGTTGCCCGAGCACAAGGTTTACCTCACCGACTGGGTCGACGCGCGCATGGTGCCGGTCGACCAGGGCACGTTCGGGCTCGCCGACTATGTGCGTACCATCGAAGACTTCATCCGCCATATCGGCGCGGACAAGCTGCACGTGATCTCGGTCTGCCAGGCGACCGTGCCGGTGCTGGCGGCGATCAGCCTGATGGCGGCCCGCGGCGAACCGACCCCGCGAAGCATGACCATGATGGGTGGCCCGATCGACGCGCGCAAAAGCCCGACCGCAGTCAATACCCTGGCCACCACCCGTCCGTATTCGTGGTTCGAGAACACCGTCATCCACCGCGTTCCCGGCAAGTATCCGGGCGCCGGCCGTCGGGTCTACCCGGGTTTCCTGCAGCACAGCGGCTTCGTCGCGATGAACCCGGACCGGCACTTCAAGGCGCATTGGGACTATTTTCTCGATCTGGTCCGCGGCGACAAGGACGACGCCGCCCACCACGTCGCCTTCTATGACGAATACAACGCTGTACTGGACATGGACGCGGTCTTCTACCTCGACACCATCAAGAGCGTATTTCAGCAATTCGACCTGCCGAACGGCACCTGGGTGATCGACGGCGAAACCGTTCGCCCAGCGGCCATCACCGCCACCGCCCTGCTGACCATCGAGGGCGAACTCGACGACATCTCCGGCAGCGGCCAGACCGAAGCCGCCCACGCACTGTGCAGCGGCATCCCCGCCGCGCGCCACCAGCACTACCTCGCCGCCGCCACCGGCCACTACGGCGTATTCTCCGGCCGCCGCTGGCGCGAAGCCATCTATCCACAGATCCACGCCTTCATCCGCAAGCACGACGGCCGGCAATAACCCGATAGCTCGGTAAGTCCGTCGCAGGGGCATGCAGCCAGTCAGCGCGACGACCCGGAACCGGTGTCGGTATGGAGCAGGGCATCGATCAGCGGACAGGATACGTCGCTGCCGGCCGCTTTGCAGGCCTGCACCAGGGCTGCCAGTTCGCGTTCGATGTGGCGCAGATGCGCGAGTTTTTCGCGCACGCTTTCGAGTTTGTCGTCGGCGATGGCGCGCGCGGTGTCGCAATGGGCGCCGTCGGCGAGTCGCAACAGGTCGAGGACTTCGTCGAGGCGAAATCCGAGCGCCTGGCAGCGCCTGATGAAACGCACCCGCGCGAGGTCGGCTGGCTGGTAGCGGCGAATGCCGCCGAGCGGCCGCGCGGGTTCGCGCAACAGGCCGCGGCGCTGGTAGAAGCGGAGGGTTTCGACGCCCACGCCGGCGGCTGCGGCGAGCGCGCCGATGGTCAGCGTGGCGGTGGCATCCGACATGGCTTGACTCCGTACTTCGGTACGGTCGTAAGGTTAACGCCAACGTCCTTGCCCCGCTTTAAGGAGAACACGATGGTCCGTACGTTTTCGTGGTTTACCCGTATCGGCGAATCCACCGGTTCGCTCGGTGCGCTGGTGTCGGCGATGGGCTGCGCGATGTGCTTCCCGGCCATCGCCAGCCTCGGTGCCGCCATCGGCCTGGGCTTTCTCAGTCGCTGGGAATGGCTGTTCATCAATACCCTGATGCCGGCGTTCGCGTGGCTGGTGCTGGCGCTGCAGGTGCTCGGCTGGTTCAGCCACCGGCAGTGGCAGCGCAGTCTTCTGGGCATGCTCGGGCCGGGCATTCTGCTGCTTTCTTTGTATCCGTGGTTCAAGTACGGCTGGAGCAGCTACGCCACCTACACCGGCATCGGGCTGATGCTGGCGGTATCGCTCTGGGACCTGTTGTGGCCGGCCCATCGCCGCTGCGATGACGCGCAATGCGCTACCGGAGCCGGGACGTGAGCGACTGTTGCGCGCCCAAGGACGCGCCGCACGTCGCCATCATCGGCAGCGGCGGCGGCGCGATGGCGGCGGCGATCACCGCCGCCGAGCGCGGCGCGCGGGTCACCCTGATCGAGCGCGGCACGGTCGGCGGCACCTGCGTCAACATCGGCTGCGTGCCGTCGAAGATCATGATCCGTGCCGCGCAGGTCGCGCAGTTGCGCTGGCAAAGCCCGTTCGATGCTGGCATCGAGGCGGGCACCCCGCGCATCAATCGCCCGGCGCTGCTGGCGCAACAACAGGCGCGGGTCGAAGAATTGCGTGCCGGCAAATACCAGGCGATCATCGACAATAACCCCAACATTGCCTTGCTGCACGGCGAGGCGCGCTTCGTCGATGCGCAATCGCTCGGCGTCGCGCGCAGCGATGGCAAGACGCAGATAGTGGCTTTCGATCGCGCCCTGATCGCCACCGGCGCGCGCCCGGCGCTGCCGCCGATTGCCGGGCTCAAGGACACGCCTTACTGGACCTCCACCGAGGCACTGGCCAGCGATGCCATTCCCGCGCGTCTGCTGGTGGTCGGTGCGTCGGTGGTGGCGGTTGAGCTGGCCCAGGCCTACGCGCGGTTGGGCAGCGAGGTGACAGTGATCGCGCGCAGCGAGCTGCTATCCCGCGAAGACCCGGCGATTACCACGGTACTGGGCGAGGTATTCGCCAACGAGGGCATCGAGGTGCTGCGCCACACCCAGACCCTCGCGGTGAGCCACGCCAACGGCGAGTTCACGCTCGCGACCAGCGCCGGCACGTTGAGCGGCGATGCGCTGTTGATCGCGACCGGTCGCAGCGCGAACGTCGAGGCGCTGAATCTCGACGGCATCGGCGTGCGCACCGGCGCGGGCGGCGCGATCGCGGTCGATGCGCAGTTGCAAACCAGCGTCGCGCACATTTACGCCGCGGGCGACTGCACCGACCAGCCGCAGTTCGTCTACGTCGCGGCGGCGGCCGGCTCGCGGGCGGCGAAAAACATGCTCGGCGACCACGCCACGCTGGACCTGCGCAGCATGCCTTCGGTGGTGTTCACCGACCCGCAGATCGCCACCGTTGGTTTGTCCGAGGCGCAAGCGCGGCGCCAGGGCATCGCCACCGACAGCCGCACGCTGGCGTTGGCCCACGTGCCGCGCGCGCTGGTCAATTTCGATACCCAGGGATTCATCAAGATCGTCGCCAACGCCGGCAGCGGCGAGATCATCGGCGTGCAATGCGTGGCGGCCGAGGCCGGCGAACTGATCCAGACGGCAGCATTGGCGATCCACCACCGCATGCGCGTGGACGATCTGGCCGCGCAACTGTTCCCCTACCTGACCATGGTCGAAGGCCTGAAGCTGTGCGCGCAGACCTTCCGCAAGGATGTTTCGCAGCTCTCGTGCTGCGCGGCCTGAGCGGGGAGCGGCAGCGGCCCCGGACGAAAGCCGTGGTGTGGTGTTCAGCGCGAGGGCGGGGCCGCTGGCCGGGGGCGGCGCATCAGAAGCTAGGCGATGCGATCTTTTTCGATGCGCGGTCCGTTCTGCATTGCGTCACGGCCGATTGTGGCGGGAACCTGGAACGGGGGTAGGTTGTGCTGACCGCAGCTTGTTTAACGGCGGCGCCGGTCAGCGCAACAGACATAGGTTGTGCTGAGCGCAGCGGTGTTTAACGGCGGAGCCGGTCAGCGCAACGGTTCGAAGCGTTGCATCGCAACCAACGCTGCGCTCAGCACAACCTATGATCTTTTGGCCTTGGCTTGTTGCGCTTCGCTGCGCTCAGCACAACCTATGACCTTTTGGCTTCGCCTTGTTGCGCTTCGCTGTGCTCGGCACAAGCCATGAGCTTTGGTGGGGTCACTGGGGTGCGGCCAGCAGGGGCGCCAGTGCGGTCCAGACATGGGCGAGGAGTTTTATTTGCGCCGCCGCGGTCGGGTGCAGGTTGTCGTCCTGGAAGTTGCTGCGGTCGGCTGAGATGGGCGCCAGCAGAAACGGCAGCAGCGGCAACTGGTACTTGCGCGCCAGTTCGGTGTAGACCGCGCTGAAGCCGTTGCTGTAATCCGGCCCGTAGTTCGGCGGGATGCGCATGCCGATCAGCAGTACCCGCGCACCAGCCCGGCGCGAGGCCAGGATCATGTACTCGAGATTGCGTTGCATCAAATCCAGCGACAGGCCGCGCAGACCGTCGTTGGCGCCGAGTTCGATAATCACCAGCGACGGTCGCTGGACGCGCAGGGCGTCATCGATGCGAGCGCGACCGCCAGCGGTGGTCTCGCCGCTGATGCTGGCATTGACCACCCGCCACGGCGACTTTTCCGCTAGCAGCCGATCGGAAAGCAGCCCGACCCAGCCCTGCTCGATGGGCAAACCGTAAGCGGCCGACAGCGAGTCGCCGAGCACCAGCAGGGTGTGGCTCTTGTTCGCGGCCGCAGCCGGCCCCAGGTAAGCAAGCACCAGCAACAAGATCAGCAGCAGCCGTCGCAGGCAGTATCCAGGTGGTACCGGAAGCAAGGCGGCGACTGCGAGCATGGCGAACAGGGTCTCGGGAACGATGTGCCAGGATGGACGGGAAAACGCGCTATGGCCGGTCAGTATCCCCGAGCTGGCTGCGCCCAGGCTGAATGCCGACAGACGCTCGCCGCCTGCGGGCAGATTCTTATCCGTTAACAGAATAGAGGAAGATCATCGATGCCCCAAGCTTCCCCGGCCATGTCCACACCGCGCAGCCAAACGGCGATGCTCGAAGTCCACGCGCTCGGCAAGACCGTGGCGCTGCCGGATCGAGCCCTGGTCATTCTGCACGATGTCAGCTTTCGCATCGAGCCGGGCGAAGCGGTGGCGATCGTCGGTGCCTCGGGCTCGGGCAAGTCCACCTTGCTTGGCTTGTTGGCCGGGCTGGATACCGCGAGCAGCGGCAGCGTGCGGCTGGCTGGCGTGGCGCTGGAGGCATTGGACGAGGACGGCCGCGCCCGGCTTCGCGGCGAGCGGGTTGGCTTCGTGTTTCAGAGCTTCCAATTGCTGCCGGCATTGAGCGCCTTGGAAAACGTGATGTTGCCGTTGGAACTCGCCGAACAGGAGGATGCCGAGCCGCGCGCCCGCGCCATGCTGGTGCGGGTCGGCCTCAGCGAACGGCTCGGCCATTACCCGCGGCAATTGTCCGGCGGCGAGCAGCAGCGGGTAGCGCTGGCCCGCGCCTTCGTAACCGAACCCGCGTTGTTGTTCGCCGATGAGCCGACCGGCAACCTGGATACCGCGACCGGCGCGGCGATCATCGAGCTGCTGTTCGAACTCAATCGCGCGCAGGGCACCACCCTGGTCCTGGTCAGCCACGACCAGGCACTGGCCGAACGCTGCGACCGCAGCCTGCGTCTGGACGCCGGCCGGCTGGTGGCCTGGTGATGGCCAGCGCGCGGATGGCCTGGCGGCTGTTGCGCCGCGACTTCGCCGCCGGGGAAGTTTGGGTGTTGCTGGCCGCCCTGGTGCTGGCGGTATGCGCGGTGAGCGCGGTCGGATTCATTACCGATCGCGCCGGTCGCGCTCTGCAGAGCGAGGCCAATCGCCTGCTCGGCGGCGATGCGGCGCTGCGCTCGGATCAACCGCTGGCGGCCGGTGTCGTCGCCCTGGCCGACCAATTCGGCCTGCAGCACAGCGAGACCCGCAGCTTCCGCAGCATGCTCGGCTACCGGACGCAGTTTGCCCTGGCCGAAATCCGCGCGCTGGCACCGGGCTATCCACTGCGCGGCCGGTATCGGTTGCTCGACGCTGACGGCAGGCGCGAAACTTCCGCCGACGGCATCCCCGAACCGGGCACGCTCTGGCTATCCCGCGCCGGCGCCAGCGCGCTCGGCGTTCGCATCGGCGCGCGGCTGAAACTCGGCTACCGCGAGTTCACCCTGGCCGCCCTGGTCAGCCAGGAACCAGATGCCGCGCTCGATGTATTCGGGCTGGGACCGCGCGCCTTCATCCACCTGGACGACCTGCCATCGACCGGACTGGAGCAGCCAGGCAGCCGCATCGGCTACCGGTTGGTGGTGGCCGGCGATTCGGCGGCGGTGGCGCGCTTCGTGGCCGCGGTCAAGCCCGGCCTGGTCCGTGGCCAGCATCTCGAAACCATCGCCGATGCGCGCCCCGAGTTCCGTTCGGCGCTGGAACGGGCCGATCGCTTTCTCGGCTTGTCGGCCCTGCTCAGCGTGGTGCTGGCCGCGATCGCGCTGGCGATGGCGGCGCGTCGCCACGCCGCGCGGCATCTGGATGGCTGCGCGCTGTTGCGTTGCCTGGGCGCCAGCCGGCGGCGCGTCCTCGCGGTCTATCTTGGTGAATTGCTGTGGCTGGGACTGATCGGCAGCAGTATCGGCGTGCTGCTCGCCTTCCTCATCCAGCTCGGGTTGGGCGCGAGTCTGGCGCGGCTGATGGGCATCGACATCCCGGCCGCCAGCTGGCTGCCGGCGCTCGAAGGCTTTGGCCTGGGCGCGGCGATGTTGCTGGCCTTTGCCCTGCCGCCGGTGCTGGCCCTGCGTCGGGTGTCGCCGCTCAGGGTGCTGCGCCGCGATCTCGATGCGGCCGAGCCGAGCGCCTGGTTGGCCGCCGCGCTGGGGCTCTCCGGCATCATGGCGCTGCTGTGGTGGAAGGCCGGTTCGGCCGCGCTGGCCGGCTGGATGCTGCTCGGTATCGTGGCGACTCTGGCGGTGCTGGCCGTGCTCGCCGCGCTGCTGATCGCGGCCCTGCGACGACTACGCCGACATCTGCGCGGACCGCTGCGCTATGGCCTGGCCAATGTCAGCCGGCGCGCCGCCGCCAGCGCCGCCCAGATCGCCGCCCTCGGTCTGGGACTGATGCTGATCCTGCTGCTCACCCTGGTGCGCACCGATCTGATCGCGCGCTGGCAGCGCGCCATTCCGGCCGACGCGCCGGACCGCTTTCTGGTCAATGTGCAGGCCGACCAGGTGCAACCCTTGCGGGATTTTCTGGCAACGCGCGGCGTGCCGGCGCCGGACCTGTTTCCGATGGTGCGCGCGCGCCTGATCGCGGTCAACGGCCAGCCGCTCGGCGCCGAGGATTTTGCCGCCCGCGGCGAGCGAGCGCGGCGGCTGGCCGAGCGCGAGTTCAACCTGAGCAGCAGTGCCGACTACCGGGCGAGCGACAACCGCATCGTCGCCGGGCAGTGGTGGCCAGTGCCGGCCGCAGGCACCGCCGCGGGCGAGGCCGAGCTCTCGGTCGAGCAGGGCCTGGCCGAGACCCTGGGCTGGCGGCTTTATGACCGGATCGAGTTCGACATCGCCGGGCAGCGCCTGCGCGCGCGCATCAGCAATCTGCGCGCGGTCGACTGGAGCAGCTTCCAGCCGAATTTCTTCGTGCTCGCCAAGCCCGGTTCGCTGGCTGGCTATGCGGCGAGCTACATCGGCGCGTTCCGCCTGCCCGAGGCTGCGCCGGACCTCGGCAACGAACTGGTCGCGGCCTTCCCCAACCTGTCCTTGATCGACGTCGGCGCGGTGCTCAAGCAAGTCGCCGACACCGCCGATCAGGTCGCGGTAGCGGTCGAATATGTCTTCTACTTCACCCTGATCGCCGGCCTGCTGGTGCTGCTCGCCACGATCAGCGCCAGCCAGGACGAGCGTCGGCTGGAGGCGACCACCCTGCGCGTGCTGGGCGCCAGCGACCGGCAACTGCGCCGCGCCCAGCTCAGCGAATTCCTGGCGATCGGCGCCCTGGCCAGCGGCACCGCCGCGCTCACCGCCAGCGCCCTGGCCGCGGTCATCGCCGAACGGGTATTCGATCTGCCCTGGTGGATGAACTGGCCGGTCGCGCTGATCGGTGCCGGCGGCGGCCTGCTGCTCATCACCCTGACCGGACTACTGGCCAGTCGGCGCGTGCTGGCCGCAGCGCCCCTGGACGGTATCCGCAGTTTTGAATGATGTACAATTGGTCACCCCACCGCTACACCAAGGAGTGCGCCAGCATGAGTAAGGTTTTTTTTGCGAGGATTGCAGGTCTGTTGTTGCTTGGCCTGACACTTGTCGCCACGGCCAAGGATTCCAGTCCGACCGAGAGGGTCTACACCACGCTTTGGCAGATTTCGCTGGATGCCGAGGGTCGGGTGGTCGAGCTGGTGCCAAACTTCGAGTTGACGCCCGGGATTACGGAGGCGCTGAAACAGGCGATCAGCACTTGGCAGTTCGAACCCGGAGCCGTTAATGGCAAGCCGCAGCCAACGCAGTCCTGGCTCAGCGTCCGGGTCGGGTTTGGGATTTCCGCGCGCAAGATCGTCAGTCTGCGCATCCTCGATGTCGACGCGGGCGGCCACATGGAATTCGATCGAAGCAACATTCCCAAATACCCAAGCAGCATGTTGCGCCGCAGGGAGCAGGGTATGGCCGTGGTCAAAGTGGAGTACGACGGCGATGGCAAGATCACCCAGGCGGCATTGGCGGAATACGCGCCGGCCATACACCCAACTCTGGCCGGGGCGGCCATCGATGCCGTTCTGCGCTGGAAGGTCACGCCCGAGCGCGTCGCCGGTCATGGTGTTGCCGGCGCAATGATCGTGCCGTTCTGCTTTACGCTTGGCGACTCTAAGCCGGGTTGGTGCAAATTCACGCCGCCGGACCGTGCCGGCAGCGCCGAGACCGACCGCCCGATCAATCTGGCCGCGGTCACCAAGCTCAAGACCTCGGTCGTCGGTCAGGTGCTCTGATCGCCGATTAACCCGGTGCCGCGCTCACACCGCGGCACCCGCGGCATGCCCCGAGGCCCAGGCCCATTGGAAGTTGTAGCCGCCGAGCCAGCCGCCGACATCGAGCACTTCGCCGATGAAGTACAGGCCGGGCACGATGCGGGATTGCATGCTGGTCGATGAGATCTGCTCGGTGGCGACGCCGCCCAGGGTGACTTCGGCGCTGCGGTAGCCCTCGCTGCCACTCGCGATCAAGGGGAAATCGTGTAGTTGGGCGGCGATCTGGCGGAGTTCCGTCGGTGTGTACTGGCGCATCGGGCGGCTGCCGAACCCGACCTCGGGTTGCGCAGCAGGTTTCAATAGCTTCCCCTCGGTCAGGCGCTGGGCCAGGCGCCTGGGCAGCCACTCACCGAGCACGGTCTTGAGCTCGGCCGCCGGCCGTTCGGTGCGCGCCTGTTGCAAGGCGGCGTGCGCGTCCATCCCCGGCAGCAGGTCCAGACGCAGGTCGTCGCCGGGCTGCCAGTAGGACGAAATCTGCAGGATCGCCGGGCCGCTGATGCCGCGATGGGTGATCAGCAGATCGTGGCTGAACTGCCGTCCCTTGCAGCGCGCGGTCACCGGCAGCGACACGCCGCTCAGATCGGCGAACTGCTCTTGGTGCTTGCCGCTCAGGGTCAGCGGCACCAGGCCGGCGCGGGTGGCGATCAGCTCATGCCCGAACTGGCGCGCCAGTTGGTAGCCGAAGCCGCTCGCGCCCATGCGCGGAATCGACAGGCCGCCGCTCGCAACCACCAGGGCCGGCGCGGCCAGCAGGCCGTGCGTGGTGGACACGGCGAAACCCGCGCCGACAGCGTGTTGGACCCGTTCGATACGGCAATCGGTGAGGACGCGCACCCCAGCCTCGGCGCACTCAGTCAGCAGCAGATCGACGATGCGCTTGCTGCTGTCGTCGCAGAACAACTGTCCGAGTTCCTTCTCGTGGTAACTAATGCCGTGGTGCTCGACCATGGCGATGAACTGCCGTGGGGTGAAGCGCGCCAACGCCGACTTGCAGAAGTGCGGGTTGGCCGAGATGAAATGCTCCGGGCCGGTGCCGGTATTGGTGAAATTGCAGCGCCCACCGCCGGACATCAGAATCTTCTTGCCGACCCGATTGGCGTGTTCGATCACGACCACACGGCGGCCACGCCGGCCGGCGGTCAGCGCGCACATCAGGCCGGCAGCGCCGCCGCCCACGATCAAAACATCCTGCTCTTGCATGCGGGGATTATCCGGGTTGTGGCCGCAGCGCGGGCCGGCTTTGCGCTAGAGTCCGCGCTGCAAGCTAAGACCACCACCCGCCGAGCCCACCGTCACCATGGCCAAGCATACCGCCCCCAGCGATTCCGCCCGACTCGACCGCGTGGTCGCCGAGGCCCGCGCCGCCGCCGAACGGCGCGCCCAGGGTTATCGCGAGCGCGCGCTCGGCATGTACCCCTGGGTGTGTGGTCGCTGCGCGCGCGAGTTCACCCGCGCCAATGTGCAGGAACTGACCGTGCATCATCGCAACCACAACCACGACGACAACCCGGCCGACGGCAGCAACTGGGAGCTGTTGTGCGTGTACTGTCACGACAACGAACACTCGCGCTACATCGATCACACCGGTGGCAGCGCGCTCGCTGCCGAAGACCAGGTCGCGGCCGCAACCAGCAATCCGTTCGCCAATCTGCGCGCGCTGATGAAGCGCGAGTAGTCGTCGCCCTCACCACTTCAATCCTTCAATCAGGTGCCCCATGAATCTGCACATCGCCATCATCACCCTGCTCAATGTCCTGTTGATGTTTGTCGCCGCCTTGCTGGTCGGCCGCGCCCGCGGCACTTATCAGATCAAGGCGCCGGCGGTCAGCGGCCAGGTCGATTTCGAGCGGGTGTTCCGCGCCCAGCAGAACACCCTGGAGCAAACCCTGATGTTCCTGCCGACACTGTGGCTGGCCGCGCAGTACGGCCACGCGGGGTATGTCGCGGCGCTAGGCTATGTCTGGCTGTTGGGGCGCACCTGGTACTTGTTTGCCTATGCACGCGATGCCGCCCGCCGCGGTGGTGGCTTCATGGTCGGCATGCTGGCCTGGCTCGGCCTGACGATCCTGTGCCTGATCGGTATCGGGCAGCAGTTGCTGGATTGAGCCAGTAAGTGACCGGGAACAGCGTCGCCCCGGCGAACGCCGGGGCCCAGTTTCCGACGCTGCCATCGCCCCGAGCGCTGGGCCCCGGCGTTCGCCGGGGCGACGGTGTTTGATTCCCGCTTCTCGCTTCTCGGTGAAAATGTCGGCTCCACCGCTACGCGGCTTGAGCCGACCTACGCCTTCCCGCTGCCCGCCTCCCGTCTCTCGACTCCAGTTTCCCCACTCCCGCCCCCCGCCATGCTGCGTCTGACCGATATCGCCCTGCCGCTGGATCATGGTCCCGAGGCCCTGCGCGCCGCGGTCCTGGCGCGGCTTGGCATCGCGGACTCGCGTCTGCTCGGCTTTTGCGTGGCCAAGCGCAGTCATGATGCGCGTAAGCGCGGGGCGATCGCGTTGATTTATGCGGTCGATGTCGAAGTCGCCGACGAAGCCGACTTGCTGGAACGCGCGGCCAAGGACCAGGCCGGTGCCCGGCCGCGCCTGCGGCCGACGCCGGACACCGACTACCGCCCGGTCGCGCAGGCGCCGCATAAGCTCGCCGCGCGTCCGATCGTGGTCGGCACCGGGCCCTGCGGTCTGTTCGCCGCCTTGATCCTGGCGCAGAGCGGGTTCCGGCCGATCGTTCTGGAGCGTGGCCGCGCGGTGCGCGAGCGCACCGTGGATACCTTCGGCCTGTGGCGTCGCGGCGTGCTCGATCCGGAATCCAATGTGCAGTTCGGCGAGGGCGGCGCCGGCACCTTTTCCGACGGCAAGCTGTACAGCCAGATCAAGGACCCGCGCCACCACGGCCGCAAGGTCTTGAGCGAACTGGTCAGGGCCGGCGCGCCGGAGGAAATCCTGGTGCTGGCCAAGCCGCATATCGGCACCTTCCGTCTGGTCACCGTGGTCGAAAACCTGCGCGAGAGCATCACCGCGCTGGGCGGCGAGATCCGCTTCGGCAGCCGGGTCGATGACCTGTTGATCGACATCGATGCAACGGGCGGACGCCGGCTGCGCGGGCTGGTGCTGGCCAATGGCGAGACCTTGCGCGCCGATCAGGTGATCCTGGCGCCCGGCCACAGCGCCCGCGACAGCTTCGCCATGCTCGAACGCCGCGGCGTGCGCATGGAGGCCAAGCCGTTCTCGATCGGCTTTCGCATCGAGCATCCACAGTCCTTGATCGACCAGGCCCGGTTCGGGGCGCAGGCCGGGCATCCGCTGCTTGGCGCCGCCGATTACAAACTGGTCCAGCACGGCCGCGATGGGCGTTCGGTGTACAGCTTCTGCATGTGCCCGGGCGGCACCGTGGTCGCCGCCGCGTCGGAACCAGGGCGGGTGGTGACCAATGGCATGAGTCAGTATTCGCGCAATGAACGCAATGCCAATGCCGCGATCGTGGTCGGCATCGACCGCGCCGACTATGCCCAGTACGGCAGCGGGCCGCTGGCCGGCATCGAACTGCAACGGCACTGGGAGGCGCGCGCGTTCATCGACGGCGGCAGCGACTACCGCGCGCCCGGTCAGCGCGTC
>JBFXKH010000055.1:0-5114 GCA_050173995.1 Lysobacterales bacterium
TTCCGATCTGCCGAGCGCTTTACGCAAGTCGGCAATCGCTCTTGACAGCACCTCGTCTTCGACCATTCGCCGCTGCCAGACCAACTCGATCAATTCTGATCGACTCAGCACCGCAGGCGCCACCTCGATCAGCCGCAACAACAGCATCGACAGCCGACGCGGCAGTCGCACCACATCCCCGGCCCGGTGCAGTTCGTAGGTACGGGCATGGAAGTGGAATTCGCCAACGCAGAAAACATCGAAACGCGGCGACTCGGGCGAAACACTGTGGTTCATGACCGGCCCATCGTAACAAGTTCAGGTAACCGCGACTCAACCAGACCCTGTAGACGCTGATCGGGCAGCCGTGGCCGGAAGTAACACGGCCGGAATCCGATTCCAGGCCAATAAGGGAGAAAAAATGGAGGAAAACTACCGCGAAACGGAGGCGGTGGACGCCGATCCTAAGCAGCCTTACCGACCACGGAGACTTGCCATGAAACCACGATCGCACCACTACCTGTTGCCAATAGCGTCCCTACTGTTCGGCTGCAATGCCATCGCCGTCGAGACTTGCAGCTCAGGCCGGGCGCTAGTCAGCGGATTCTTTTCCAACAACGTGCACGTCTATGACGCCTGTACCGGCGCTTTGCAGCGGCTGCTCGACAACGAGGGACGCATCAGCGGGGCCCAAGCCATCGTGCTGCGACCCGATGGGCGTCTCTATGTGGTCAGCGAGGGCAATGGCAAGATATTGCGCTACGACAGCAGCAGTCTGGCATTTTTGGACACCTTCATCGACACTGGGCCCAGCTTCTCACCAACGGGCATCGCCTTCGGCCCGGATGGCGACTTGTACGTCGCCGGATTCGATGCCGACAGCGTGCGCCGATATGATGGTCAGACCGGGGCGCTGAAATCGACGCCGGTAGCATCGCTGGCAGGGGGGCTTAACGGTCCGGACAACGGTATGACCTTCGGGCCAGACGGCAGGCTATACATTCCCGGATACAACAGCAACAACGTCTTGCGCTACGACCCGGCCAGTGGTGAGTTGGTCACGCTGATCGCCGCCAACAGCGGCGGTCTGCGACGCACCCGAGCCATCCTGTTCGAACCAGGCAACGCCACCTTGCTGGTAAGTAGTGAAGGCAGTAATCGGATTCTTCGTTTCGATGCCAGCAGCGGTGCCCTGATCAACACCTTCGCCGAGGTGAACCAACCCGCGGGAATGACCTTCAGCGCCGATGGAAGGTTATTGGTTGCGTCCAACGGCTCCCAGGTCACGATTTTCGACGCGACCGGTAGACTGATCGGCCCGTTGTTCCCCAGCAACCGCAGCGGCGGCCTGTCCGGTGCAACCTACGTGCTGACCACCTCGCCGCAGGTAGATCTCGACCAAGTCGGTAGCCAATATTGGATTCTCGGTGCGGGCCCGGTCCAGGGCCGGCTGATCGAAGTCGACATGGCCTCAACGACAGGAACCCGTTTCGGCACAGACTTTGACGCTGCGGCGGTTGTCCGCAAGCGCTGGGGCAAAGTCCGCATCGAATTCACCAGTTGTCAAACCGCGAACTTTAGCTGGACCTCCGGAGGCCCCCAGACGGCTGGATTTGGCGATGGCGCCTACCCGCTGCAACTTCTGGTCGGCACTGCGCTCACTGAAAGCTGTCTGCAGCAAGGATTCGCCCAGGTCGCCGGTAGCAACTACATGAACGGCGCGTGGTACGGAGGCGAGAGTCGCAGCGGCGAAGGTTTGTTGATCACCGTCAATGCTGCCGGCATCGCCGTCGTTGCGATGTTCACCCACCAACCCCGACTGTATTGATCGATCGGCTGTCCGGTGCCATAGGCGCAATCGCCCCGGTTGGGGAGCACTAAGCTACCGTTGGCATAGACGTGATGCGGCGCTGAACCACCCGGCCTTGGTTGCGCTCCAGCTGTGCTGGCTATGCCGCGGGTCGGACCCAACAGAGCCAATTTGCTGCATCTAAGCACGCAGCGTCTGCTCGCGGATCCCGCGGATCTGGTCGCGGACCGCGGCGGCCTGTTCGAACTCCAGGTTCTGGGCGTGCTTGTACATCTGCGCTTCGAGTTTGCGCAGGGTGCTGGCCAGGGCGTTCGGCGACAGCGCGGCGTAGTCTGGGCCAGATTCGGCCGCACGCAATTGGCTAGCGGCGGTCGCGCCGCGCGACCGGCCGGGCGGTGTCGGCGCTGCCTCGGCCGACTCGGCGATCTGCATCACATCGGTGATCTTCTTGCTGATCGATACCGGCACGATGCCGTGTTCCAAATTGAACTCGACCTGCTTGCGACGGCGACGGTCGGTCTCGTCGATCGCCGCGCGCATCGAACGGGTCTCCTGGTCGGCGTACAGGATTGCCTTGCCGCGCAGGTTGCGGGCGGCGCGACCGATGGTCTGGATCAGCGAACCCGCCGAGCGCAGGAAACCTTCCTTGTCGGCGTCGAGAATCGCCACCAGCGACACCTCGGGCATATCCAGCCCCTCGCGCAGCAAGTTGATGCCGACCAGCACATCGAACTTGCCCAGGCGCAGGTCGCGGATGATCTCGACCCGCTCGACCGTTTCGATATCGGAATGCAGATAGCGCACGCGCACGCCGACCTCGGCATAGTATTCGGTCAGGTTTTCGGCCATGCGCTTGGTCAGCGTGGTCACCAGCACCCGATCGCCCATCGCCACGCGCAGGTTGATCTCGCTCAACAGATCATCGACCTGGGTGGCGACCGGACGCACCTCCACTGCTGGATCGATCAGGCCAGTGGGCCGCACCACCTGCTCGATCACCTGATCGCCGGAGCGGGTCAACTCATACTCGCGCGGGGTCGCCGAGACATAGATGCAGCGCGGCGCGCGTGCCTCGAATTCTTCGAACTTGAGTGGCCGGTTGTCCAACGCCGAGGGCAGCCGAAAACCGTATTCGACCAGGGTCTCCTTGCGCGAGCGATCGCCGCGGTACATGCCGCCGATCTGCGGCACGGTGACGTGCGATTCGTCCAGCACCAGCAGCGCGTCCGGCGGCAGGTAATCGAACAGGGTCGGCGGCGCCTCGCCCGGCGCGCGCCCGGTCAGATGCCGCGAATAGTTTTCCACGCCTTGGCAGTAACCGATCTCGGCCATCATCTCGATGTCGTACTGGGTGCGCTGCTTGAGCCGCTGCGCCTCCAGCAACTTGTTCGCCGCATACAACTGTTCGAGCCGCTCGCCGAGTTCGGCCTTGATCGTTTCGATCGCCTCCAGCACGGTGCGCCGGGTGGTCACGTAGTGCGATTTCGGGTAGACCGTGAAGCGCGGCAGCTTGCCCAGGCTGTGGCCGGTCAGCGGATCGAACTGGCTGATCGATTCGATCGTGCCGTCGAACAATTCGATGCGTACTGCGGTGCCTTCCGATTCCGCCGGGAACAGATCGATGGTCTCGCCGCGCACCCGGTAGGTGGCGCGGCGCAGCTCCAGATCGCCGCGGGTGTATTGCAATTCGGTCAGCCGCGCCAGCAGTTCGCGCTGGCCGATCGCTTCGCCCGGCACCAGCGGCAGCACCATCTTGAAGTGTTCGTTGGGATCGCCCAGGCCGTAGATCGCCGACACCGTGGCGACGATGATAACGTCGCGGCGTTCGAGCAGCGCCTTGGTCGCCGACAGCCGCATCTGCTCGATGTGCTCGTTGATCGCCGCGTCTTTTTCGATGAAGGTATCGGAACTGGGGACGTAGGCCTCTGGCTGGTAATAGTCGTAGTACGAAACAAAATACTCGACCGCGTTGTTCGGGAAGAACTCCTTGAACTCGCCATAGAGCTGGGCGGCCAGGGTCTTGTTCGGCGCCATCACCAGGGTCGGCGTCTGCTCCTGCTCGATCACCTTGGCGATGGTGAAGGTCTTGCCCGAGCCGGTCACCCCGAGCAGGGTCTGGTGCGCCAGCCCAGCGCGGAAACCCTCGGCCAGACGCGCGATCGCCTGCGGCTGATCGCCAGCCGGCTGATAGGCGGAAACAAGTTGCAAGGGGAAGTTCATGGCGTCGGATGCGGACCGGATCATCCGGACATTCTACTCACAGCCCCGCCCCGGCTGCGCTCAGCGCAGCGAAGCGCAACAGTGGCATAGGTTGTGCTGAGCGCAGCGAAGCGCAACATGTCGCAGCGCGGCATCCCATGCATCGGCGGATACGCCCCGGCAAATCTGCGAATTTTCGCAGCCACAATTCAGCCGTACACCGATGCCCGCAGCCGCGGCGCCGAGCAGACTGCACTCCCTGTCGCCACTACGGGAGTACCCCATGAAACAGCCCAGCTTCCTGTCCAGCCACGGTTTCACGCTGATCGAACTGATGGTCGCGGTCGCGGTCGTCGCCATCCTCTCGCTGATCGCGCTACCGTCATTTTCCGGCGCCTTCGGGCGCACCGACCAACACGCAATATTGCAAGCGCTGAGCGCATCCTTCCTCAACGCCCGCACCGCCAGCATGGCCGATAACGAAAACGCTATTCTGTGCCCGAGCAGCGACGGCATTCGTTGCAGCGGCGAGTTCGCCTGGCAGATTGGCTGGATCGTCGGCATCGACCACGACGGCAATGGCGATCTTGGGCCAGGCGACAGCATCCTCGAACGCCGCGAAGCCTTCGCTGAGCCGATCCACATGCTCACCAGCAGTGGCCGCCGCCGGCTCAAATTCCAGCCATTCGGCTCCAACGCCGGCAGCAATGCCACCTTCACCCTGTGCAGCCGCCGTGGCAAGGCCGCACGCGCCTATGCGCTGAGCAATTTCGGCCGCTTCCACGAAGTCCCGCCCAAGCCGGAGGCCGCGGCGGCAGCCTGCGCTGGGTTTTGAACCGAGGCGTCCAGAAATCGCTTCTTGACGAAGCATCGCATCGCCGCTTTAATGGCGGGCCTTGTCACCGTGCGCCAACGCCGGTGACCGGCCTGCGGCCAGGTAGCTCAGTTGGTAGAGCAGGGGACTGAAAATCCCCGTGTCGGCGGTTCGATTCCGTCCCTGGCCACCATCCCCGGTTCTGAAGCGCTGATCTTCCGCGCTCCGAAACCACACCAACGATTGAATCGAACCGATGCGGTTCGATGACTCGCCCCATCCCTGGGGCTCGCCGTTCGCTGCGCTCACGGC
>JBFXKH010000055.1:5124-21735 GCA_050173995.1 Lysobacterales bacterium
GGCCACCATCCCCGGTTCTGAAGCGCTGATCTTCCGCGCTCCGAAACCACACCAACGATTGAATCGAACCGATGCGGTTCGATGACTCGCCCCATCCCTGGGGCTCGCCGTTCGCTGCGCTCACGGCCGGCTGCGCCGTTCGCGCGCGCTCCCGGCGCGCGCAGTCCGTCCCTGGCCACCATCCCCGGTTCTGAAGCGCTGATCTTCCGCGCTCCGAAACCACACCAACGATTGAATCGAACCGATGCGGTTCGATGACTCGCCCCATCCCTGGGGCTCGCCGTTCGCTGCGCTCACGGCTCCCTGTGGGAGCGACGGGCACGTCGCGACTTTCCCTTTCGATGAGCAATGGTGGATGCGCTGCGCTTATCCACCCTACTTTCGCTGAATGTCCGCGCGCCGAATCCACACCGACGGTTGAATCGAACCTGGGCGCGCCGAGCACCAGCTCGGCAGAAATCCCAAGCATGCCGAGCTGGTGCTCGGCGCGCCCGGACGCTCGCCGTTCGCGTTCGATGATCACCCCGCACCTGTCTCCCCAATCAACACTTCGGCCGGGATGCCTAGGCTATGGTGCAGTCGGCGGATCATGGCCAGCGTCAGCGGGCGCTTGCGATTCAGGACTTCATAGACGCGATTGCTCTTGCCAATGATCGGCTCAAGATCTTTGACCGACAGACCGCGCTGATCCATCCGGAATTTGATGGCTTCCACCGGATCTGGCGCAGTGATGGCAACGTGCTTGGCCTCGTAGGCTTGCACCAGCGTGGCCAGGATATCCAGGCGATCACCCTCCGGCGTGCCCAGATCAGGGTCGGAATCGATCAAGACCGAAATCTCTTTGAGAGTGGACTTGTGGTCTGCTTCGGTGTGGATAGGGCGAATGTCCATGCTTTCCTCCGCGGCCGGTCAGGCCGACTCAATGGTTTCTGCGTCTACGGTGTCGTACTGCTTGTGGGTGCCGACAAACTTCACGTAGACGATCTGCAACTTGTAGGCAATGGCAACGATCAGCATCCAGGCCGGCATCCATGCCAGGCGGGTGATCAAGGCGCCCGCGGATCGCCGCCCGCACTCGATCCTGGCCAGTTTACCAGCCTCCCCGCTGGCGGAGCCGGCAGCAATTGTGGACACGACGGCCGTTGCCTTGGGTGCCTGGCGAAGTCGAGAGCCCGGCGATGGCATGCGACCGAGTCGGGTGGTTTTTGGTAACCGGCAAGGTTCGGCAGTGTCGGCTCCGGCGCTGCGCGCCTTGAGCCGACCTACGCCCTCGGCGCGCCCTGATGCTCAGCCGACGTTGACCGGTAGCAGGGTCATGGTGTCGTTGCCAAAGATGTCGATCACTTTGACCGCGACGGTGTAGCGGCCGGGGCGGTCGTAGCTGTGCAGGGCGCTGATCAGTTCCAGCTTGCGTTGTTTGCGGGTGCGGAAGCTCTGCCATTCGTTTTCGAAAATGTAGCCGCCGGTCCAGCGTTCCTCGAACTCGATGGGCAATTCCGATTGGCCGTGCTCCAGGCCGGGCAGCACGCCACCGATGCCGGCGCCGACCGGCACCTTGATGATTTCCCGGCGGCTCATGTAGTCGAAATCCACCGCCCAGTAATCCACCCAGTCGGTCCAGTGGCCGGTCAATAGCGTGCGGGTAATCACGCCTTCCTTGGTCTTGCTGATCTTGACCAGTTGCCCGGCCTCGCAGATCACACCGCCCTTGCCGTCCTTGATCGCGGCGATGGCGGCATCGGCGGCGCCCTGGTTGTAGTAGACCGAGAAGTCGGTCAGCTCGATCTGTACGCTCAGTTTGTCGCGCGCCGCTTTGCCCTGGGCATAGCGCGGCGTGGCTTCGACGAAGCTGATGTCATGGAAAACGACTTGGCCGCGATCGACCGCGCGCTTGTCGAACACCTCGGCCGGGATGTATTTGGGGGTGAGGTCGATGCCCTTGCCTTTGGCCTCGTCCAGCACCGCCGGGAACAGGCCCATCTCGAACTCGAAGGCGAGCAGGTCGACGCGGCTGGCGCCGCGCTTGCGGCATGCGGTGATGACTTCCTCGACGAACAGCCGGCCGACCGGCAGGTTGATCGGGCCGACCACCACCAGCCGGCCGCCGTGCTTGCCATGGAAAAAGCCGTCGTTATCGAACGCCTCGGCCTTGTAGGCGCGCAGGATCAGTTCGCGGAACTCGCGCTCCTTCTGCGCCAGTGCCTGTTCGCGCTGGCTGGCATTGAGCCGGCCGCCGACATGGAGGTAGGCCTGGCGCTCGTAGCGGCCAAGGTTCAACACCTCGAAGGCGCGGAAGTTTTTCTTCGCCGCCTTCAACTCGCGCTGCACCCCGATCAGGCGTTTGCGGGTGGTGTGGATGCCGAACTTGCCGAGATCGGTGGCGATCCAGCGGCGGCCGAGCTTTTCGGCCACCGCCGCCGTCGTGCCGCTGCCGCAGAAAAAATCCGCCACCAAATCGCCTGCATTTGTGTTTGCTTGAACGATTCGTTCAATCAGCGTCTCCGGCTTCTGTGTTGGATAACCAATGTTCTCGGGGTTCGCTCCAAGAACGTGATTCACCTCCCAAACATCACGCATCGGTGCTCCAGCTGATGCCTCTTCAAGCACGATTTTCGTCGTTTCTCCGCGAACCTTCATGCCGCCGAACCGCTTCAGTGTGGCCTCTGACAGCTCTTGGAATTGCTGAATCCAAATCGTCTTCTCCGTTTTCCCATACCAGAAAATGGTGTCGTGACTTCGCTGGAACATCGGCGATTTCGCGGGCCATCTGCGGTAGTGCCAGATGATTTCGTTTTTGAAACAGTCGCGCCCAAAGACTTCATCCATCGCCAACCGGATGAAACTGCACACCCGCCAATCGCAATGCACGTAGATGCTGCCGTCGTCGGCCAGCAGATCACGCATGAGAACCAGTCGCTCATAAATCATGCTGATAAACGAATCGGCGCCGCGCCCCCAGGTGTCGCGGTAGGCGATCTGTTCGAGCAGGTTCGGCTCCTTGTGGAAGGTCTCGCCGCCGACTTCGATGTCCATGCTGAAGTCGGCGCCAACATCGAACGGCGGGTCGATGTAGATCAGCTTCAAGCCACCGGCGTCTTCGATCTGGCGGCGCAGCGCACCGGATTTCAGGCTCGACAGGATCAGCTTGTTGTCGCCCCAGATCAGCTTGTTGGTCCAGCCTTTCTGCTGGCGGCCGCGGCTGTCGAACAGGTCTTCCTGGGCTTTGGTCTCGGTGCGCGGCTCGTCGATGTGTTCCAGGGTCTGGAACGGCAGCACCGTGGTGCAGACATCCGCGCTCTTGCCGTTCCAGACCAGCTCGACCTCGCGCTTGTCCTCGAACAGCACGAAGCGGTACCGGTCGGGTAACGCGCGGCCGGCCTGGATCAACTGGATCAGGTCACGCTTTTCGGCGTCGGTCAGGTCATAGGCAGGTTTGCTGGGTTTGGACATGGGCGCGGCCTTTGCTACACAAGGGACAGGCAGACACTTAAACGGTTGCCTGGTGTGTCATATAACATATTGATTATATTGATGTTGTTCGATTCGTTAAGATCGCTTTATAAAGACCTTGTCGATATCGGCGGCTTAAGACGACGGCAGATGCCAGCGTGCCCAGCGTCGCTCCCCCTGAACGCTGACGAGGTCTTCGCCACGCAACTCGTGCATCAGGCGCTGCACCTGTGGCCCGGTCAAGGCGGGCAGTACCTGTCGGAGGTCGCTGAGTGGACTGCCTTCGGCGTCGTTTTCGCGGATGTGCTTGAGCAGCAAGGCCTTGTTGGTTTCGTGATCCAGTCCGCGTGCGCGCGTGTAGGCGCCGCGGCGACCAAGCGCGGCATACAGGCCGCGCGACAACAGATGGCGAACGCCACGGCCGCGGCCATGACGTTCCACTATACCGGCCTCGGCCAAGGCCGGCAGGCGCGATTCCAATGCGGGTGGCAGCGGTTGCTGGCGCCGGAGTGCATCCAGTACCAAGAAATCGTGGGTCGAAAAGCCACGCAGCCGCTCTTCGCCGACGCGCTCCAGAAAGCGGATAAAGGCCGGGTCCTGCACGGTGCCGGCCAGCGTCAGTCGGACTTCATGGCTGGATGCGCCTGTGAAGTCGGGCAACGGCTTGCTCTGTCGGATGGCGCTTTCTACCATCAGATTCAAACCCTGCCCTGATCGCTCGATCAGGCCGCACTTTCCGAGAACCTCGGCCAGTCTTCGGTTGCGAGGGTTCTGCTGGTCCAGGATGTTGTCCGGGGTGATGCCGAGCGGAAAGCCGCCGGGACTGACAACTTCCAGCCGCCGCGAGAACTGGCGCACGAAGATAGATCCACCAAGCCGGTAGTCCCGGTGGGCGACCGCATTGAGCAGGGCTTCGCGGACGGCGACTTCGTCAAAGGTGGGGATGTCGTAGCGGAACAGCCCTTCCTGGTAGCTTTGGCGGTCGTTGCGCAGATTGATGCGTCGCCACAGGGCGTCATGGATCAGCAGAAAACCTTCGCGTAGCTCCAGGCGGTCCTGCGCCGGCCCGGCCGCCTCCGAAGAGCGGTACTCGAAGACAATCTCGGCCTGTGCCAGATGGCGTCCCAACGCCTGCCGCGATCCCAACAGGATCAAGGCCGCGATCGTCAGCTGCTTCCCCACGATCAGCTCGGCATTGGCAAGCAGCGTCTCGTCATCCCAATCGGGAATCCGCAGGTTGGCGGCCTTGCGTGCCCAGCGTTGGCGAAACGCGCGCAACGCCTCAGGATCGACGTCGGCCAGGGACGCTGCACTGGCTTGGGCGGAATGGTCAGGCCCGGCCTCAGCGAACATGGCCTGGAGATCCAAAGGGGGGATCGATACCAAATCGTCACCAGCCCGTCGCAGGTACCGACCATTGTGCTCCCATGCGGTGCCGGGCAAGCGCGCTGGCACATGCACAACAAGCAGGCGATGGCCTTGGTAATTCACCTCTTCGATGGCGATACGGTGATGCAGCCGCTGATACAGGCCCGCTTCGGTTCGGCCCGGTTCGGAAAATGCTTGGGTGCCGACGACTTGCCGCGGACGCACATCGGTGGCACCAAGCAGAATCTTGCCGCCCCCCTCATTCGCTAACGCCACGCAATAGTCGGTCAGCTTCTCGAAGTGATAATTGTTGCGGGCGGACTTGAACTCCAGACGCTCGCCTTCCGGCTCCGATAGCCATCTCGCAATTTGGTCGTGAGAGGTCATGCCTGGTACGCCACAAAGCCCGCCACCAGCGCGGCAAACGTGGTCGGCGGGTTGCGCTGGTAGCCGGCCTGATCGACGTAGACGAAGCGATAACCCGGCCCGCCCTCGGCCTGGCTTGCCTCGGTGGCGTCTTCGCACCACTGGCGCAGGCGCGCCATTTTTTGCGGCAGGTCGATTTCTTCGCGGCCCTTGGTCTCGATGATGAACACCGTGCCGTCGGCGGTCTTGACCAGAAAATCCGGGACGTAGTGCGACAGGTCGCCGTCGGCCTTGACGTAGTCGATCTTGAAGCCGACCGCGAGGTAGTTCTTGGCGAAGCCGACGACGTCCGGCGCTTGATCGAGAAAGCGGGCGAATTGCAGCTCGAAGCCACCGCCGCTCGCCTCGGGCACGACTTTGTTGAAGATCGACTTGCGGGCTTGCAGGTAGTCGCGGTTGTCCATGCGGAACGGCCGCGTGTCGCGCAGCCGGATGCGGTCTTCGATGCGCGAGCTGCCGCGGTCCTGCACGGTCAGCGCATTGATCGCGGCCTTGAAGGTATCGAATACCAGCTTGCTGGTGTCGGACTCGGACAGGTTGCGCAGCACCAGCGGAGCCTCCAGGTCCACCGGCGATGACTCGAACAAATGCCCGGCGAGAAAGGTTTTCACTTTGGGATAGAGCAGATCGTAACCGCCGACCAGGCGCAGTTCCTTCAATAGCTGCCGGGCAAAAAACCCGACCACCGAGCGGTAGTCGGCCGGACCGGCCGAATCCAGCGGGATGGTGTGGTGCAGCGCATCGTCGAGCATGGTCTTGAACACGATTTCGCGGGTCTGCTCGGGCGTGAATGGCT
Organism: Lysobacterales bacterium; assembly: GCA_050173995.1. Taxonomy (GTDB): domain Bacteria; phylum Pseudomonadota; class Gammaproteobacteria; order Xanthomonadales; family Ahniellaceae; genus 0-14-3-00-62-12. The sequence goes on from JBFXKH010000055.1 coordinate 11,165, forward strand.
TTAGTGGCAACCTGCGATTGGCAAACTGCGCGGGGTCGAGACCGGCCAGATCCTTGAACTCGCGGTTGAAACGCCGCGAGAGTTTGGGCAATACGATATCCAGCGCGGCCAGGTCCTTGTCGGCGTTGTCGCTATCCACTTCCACCACCAGCGAATCCTTGCGGAGCGCAGCCTGGCCCATCGGCACGCGCTCGAACTCGATGCCCTCGGTCTTGATCGATTCGACGAACGCCATGAACGCCGGCGTACCCATCACCGAGACATGCTCGGGGCTATCGCTGCCGAAGTACATGCGGCGCAGGCCGCGGCCCAGGGTTTGTTCGGGCAGGATATTGCTCTTCGCGGCATAGGCGCGCAGTCCGACGATGGTGGTGACATTGCGCACATCCCAACCTTCCTTGAGCATCAATACCGAAACGATGGCTTGATGTGGACTGGCCGGGCTGTCGATGGCGTTGGCGGCCCTGCGCAGGACTTCCAGCTCTTCCCGGCTTCGTCCCGATGCGGCCTCGGAAATCTCGCCATTGGCCTTGGTGTGGATGACCAATACACCACCCTGCAACTCCGGGCAGGCCTTTTCCAGCCAGGCACCGACCTCATCGCAGTTGCGGGTGTCGTCGACCATCACGAACAGCACCGCCTTGTTGCCCAGCGCCTGGTGTTCGGCATAACTCTTGCGCCATTCTTCGATGCCGAGTTGCAGATAATCGGCATAGCGCTCGGTGAAGATGGCGCTCTTATGCTCCTGCAAACGCGCACAACTGGCCGCATCCGGCAGGGTCGGGTGCTTGACCACATTCTGGTGGATCGCCTCGACCAGCGGGTAATCGGATACTGTCTGCACGAAAATCGCGCCGTTGTCGTGCTTCGGCGTGGCACTGACGTCGATCTGCAACGACAGCTTGCAGTCTTTCTGCAGCATGCGGTGATGGATGTCCTGGATACTCTTGAACCAGGCCATGCGCGGGTCGTGGACGTGGTGCGCCTCGTCGTTGAAGATCGCCAGTTCGTCGATCTCGCGCACGACCTCGCCCAGATCGACCTTGCTGTCGGTGGTCTTGCCGGCCGGTTTGCGGCCGAACGGATCCAGGAAGTAGTCGCGCAGGTCGTCGTCGTCCAGCGATGGTTCGGCCACGTCGCCCAGATAGACCCGATGGATGTTGGTCAGGAACAGGTTGCCGGTCGGACGCAGCACGCGCACGTCGTCCTGGATGTGCAGGGTCATCTGGAAATCGTCGCGCCAGTTCTGGCCGGCAAAACCGTTGTCGGGCAGCACCGGATCGTTGAAAAATATGCGCAGACCATCGAAGTCGGCGCGCAGCCGATCCAGCACGATGATATTCGGCGCAATCAGCAGGACATTGCGCGACAGCGCGGAATCGGCCTCGTACAATTTGTGGAAATAGCTCCAGGCGATCAGCAGCGACAGCACCTTGGTCTTGCCGGTACCGGTGGCCATTTTGGCGACGTAACGCGGCCAGTTTTCATCGAACATGCCGGTCGACACCGCCCCCGATGCGTCGAAGCGCATCAGGTCGAACTTGTCGCGAGCGCGGCGCACGTCATGCAGCCAGATCACCGTCTCGACCGCTTCGCGTTGCGCGAAGTAGTACTCGAACCGGGACCAGCTGCCGTCGGCCTGCTCGGCCAAATGCTCGGTGGAAAACCACCAGTGCAGTAAAGCCCGGGAAGTGTCCGGGGTGCCCGGATACCCGGCCGCCCGCCATTCGCTGACTTGCTCGCGAATCCTGGCCACCAGCGGCGGCAGCAACTTTTCGTAAGCGGTGGTGCGCAGATCCTCGGCCGCCGGAAACCATCGCTGGCCAGGCGTCGGCACGGCATAAGGGGATCGCGGAAATTCGGGATGCAGGGCCACGGCCACCTCGCTCAGGTCCGCCGCAGTTTGCCAGACTTTCGACAGGTGCGAGCGCCGAGCATTGGGCGCGCCGAAAATCTGGAAGCGCCGAGCACCAGCTCGGCATGCCTTGGATTTTTTGCCGAGCTGGTGCTCGGCGCTCCCAGGCGATCGGCGAAAAAAAACGGCCAGCTTGCGCTGGCCGTTGTTCTTGCATCTGGTGCCCAAGAGAGGACTCGAACCTCCACGGGTCTCCCCGCTAGTACCTGAAACTAGTGCGTCTACCAATTCCGCCACCTGGGCAAGGCTTAGGGCCGTTCGAGAGCATCGAAAGGCCGGCCACTGTAGCGATCCGCTCGGCGGCTGTCAATTCCAGAGGACAGAGGACAGAAGACAGAAGACAGAAGACAGCAAGAGCCGTCGCCCCGGCGCAGGCCGGGGCGCAGTGTTGACCAACGCGGCAGTTTTGGGAACTTAAGCCCCGGCGTTCGCCGGGGCGACGACGTTCTCGCTTTCTCCCGGCTCCCGGCTCCGAAACGTTGCGCTGACCGGCTCCGCCGTTAAACACCGCTGCGCTCAGCACAACCTATTCCCTGTTGCGCTTCGCTGCGCTCAGCACAACCTATTTCCGTTCCCCATTCCCCGCTCCCCGTTCCCCATTCCCCGCTCCCCTACCCCCCTCAGGCAAACGGATCCTTGAGCACGATGGTGTCCATGCGGTCGGCGCCGGTGGCGACGATCGCCAGCGGGCAGCCGGCCAGTTCCTCGACGGCACGCAGGTAGGCGCGCGCGGCGGCCGGCAGTTTGCCGAATTCGCGGACCCCGGCGGTGCTTTCCGACCAGCCCGGGAAGTCGAGATAGACCGGCTGGCATTCGTTCCAGCCGGCGGCGTCGAGCGGTGGGTGCTCGTGGCGCTCGCCGCGGTATTGGTAGGCGATGCAGACCTTGATCGTGGGCATGCCGTCGAGTACGTCGAGCTTGGTAATGGCCAGCCCGGAGATGCCGTTGATGCGCACCGCGCGCTTGAGCGCGACCAGGTCGATCCAGCCGCAGCGCCGCGGCCGACCGGTGGTGGCGCCGAATTCGTTGCCGCGCTGGCGAAGTCCCTCGCCGACCGCATCGAGCATTTCGGTGGGGAACGGCCCGCCGCCGACGCGGGTGGTGTAGGCCTTGGCGATGCCGAGCACGTAGTCGATCGCATCCACGCCGACCCCGCAGCCGGCCAGCGCGCTGCCGACCGTGGTATTGCTGGAGGTGACGTAGGGATAGGTGCCGTGGTCGATATCCAGCAGCGAGCCCTGGGCGCCCTCGAACAGTACGCGTTTGCCGGCCTCGCGCAGGTCGTGCAGGATCAGACTGACATCGGCGACCATCGGGCCGATGTAGTCGCCGAAGGCGAGCGCCTCGTCCAGCACCTGCTGGTAGTCGAACGGCTCAGCCTTGAGCCATCCGCTCAGCACGAAGTTGTGATAATCGATCGCGGCGCGCAGTTTCTCGGCCAGTTGCTCGGGATAGGCCAGGTCGGCGACGCGGATGCCGCGGCGAGCGACCTTGTCTTCGTAGGCCGGACCGATACCGCGGCCGGTGGTGCCGATCGCCTTGGCGCCGGAGGCGCGCTCGCGCGCCTGATCGAGACCGATGTGGTAGGGCATGATCAGCGGCGTGGCCGGACTAACGCGCAGGCGCGAGCGCACCTCGACACCGCTACTTTCGAGCTCGCCAATTTCCTGGCGCAGCGCCGCCGGCGACAGCACCACGCCGTTGCCGATCAGGCACAGCGCGTCTTCACGCAGAATGCCCGAGGGAATCAGGTGCAATACGGTTTTCTTGCCGTGGATGACCAGGGTGTGGCCGGCGTTGTGGCCGCCCTGAAAACGCGCCACTGCGGCGACGTTTTCGGTGAGCAGGTCGACGATTTTGCCTTTGCCTTCGTCGCCCCATTGTGCGCCGAGGATCACGACTGATTTGCCCATGACAATTGCTGCTCCGTAAGGATTATTCGTGGTTGGGGCGGAGGCGGCGATTGGCTTATAGATGATGGGTTTCGCTACGCTCTACCCATCCTACGATCCTCGGCCTTTGTGGGAGCGACGGAACGTCGCGACTTTCTCTTCGATTGCGAATGGTGGATGCGCTGCGCTTATCCACCCTACTTCCGAATTCCTGCGCGTCTGTCTTCTGTCTTCTGTCCTCTGTCCTCTGGTCACAGCAGGCCCAGCCAGCCGAGCAGCATGGCGCCGATGCCGGCCAGGCGCAGTCGCTGTGGGTCGAGCTTGGCGGCTTCTTGCATGATGCGCTGCCAGCGCTGCGGTATCGCCGCCAGCACCAGGCCTTCGAAGATCAGCACCAGGCAGCCTGCGATCCACAATTCCCTGGCCATGGCGAATCGATTCCGGCGGCTCAGTGCTTACCGGATTCGCCGAAGTACTGGAAAAACTCGGATTTCGGATCCAATACCAGCACCGAGGGCGAGCGCCCGAAGGCCTCTCGGTAGGCCTCAAGGCTGCGATGGAAATTGTAGAACTCGGCGTCGCGCTGGTAGGCGCTGGCGTAAATGCCGGCCGCCTCGGCGTCGCCCTGGCCGCGCAACAGCTCGGCATCGCGCTCGGCCTCGGCCAGGGTGACCTGCACGGTCTGGTCGGCACTGGCGCGGATCTGCTCGGAGGTTTCGATGCCCTTGGAACGCAGATCGTTGGCGACCCTTTCGCGCTCGGTGGACATGCGGTCGAACACTTTCTGGCTGACCTCATCCGGCAGAGCGATGCTCTTCACCCGCACGTCGATCACTTCGATACCGAGTTCGCCAACGCTTTCGTTGAGCGTTGCCTTGACCGCCTGCATCAACGACGAGCGCTGATCGGCGACCACTTGCTTCAATTCCAGCGCGATGATCTGTCGACCGAGAATGTCGCGGGTGGTGTTCTCCAGGCGGTTCTCGGCCAAGCTCTCGTCGCCACTGGAGGCGGTATAGAAACGCGATGGGTTCTTGATCTTCCATTTGACGTAGAAGTCGACCAGCACGTCCTTTTTTTCCGACGTGAGATAACGCTGCGGTTCGCGGTTCAATGTGACGATACGGCGTTCGAGCTTGCGCACGCTCTGCACGAACGGCAGTTTGTAATGCAGACCGGGGGCGTAGTCGGCCTTGGCCACGGCGCCGAATTGCAGCAAAACCGCATGTTCGCCTTCGCGCACCACAAACACGCTGTTGGCTGCGATCAGCGATGTCGCGAGTAGCAGGATCAGGGTCAGATTCTTCATTGCCGTGGCTCCCGACCCGGACGCAGCGGGTCGTCGTTGGGATCGCGCAGCGGCGCGGCCGGCTTGGCGGTCATCGCCGGGGCGCTGTTGCTGGTGGCGCCGGCGGTACTCGGCAGCGCGGCCACGCCGGCGCCCTGCAGCAGTTTCTCCAGTGGCAGCATCATCAGGCTGTTACCACCCGAACGCACGTCGATCATCAGTTTGGGATTATTCGCCAGCACGTCCTGCATGGTTTCAAGAAACAAACGACGCCGGGTCACCTGCGGCGCCTTCTGGTAGGCGCCCAGCAACAGCTCGAAACGGTTGGCTTCGCCGGTAGCCTTGGCGATCGCCGCCTGTTTTTCGCCCTCGGCCTGGGTGCGGATGCGTGCGGCCTGGCCGCGCGCTTCCGGCAATACCTTGCTGGAGTAGGCCTCCGCCTGATTCTTGAAGCGCTGGTTGTCTTCGCGCGCCGCGATCGCGTCGTCGAACGCCGCCTGCACCCGCTCCGGCGGACGCAGGTTCTGGAAATTGACATTGGTCACCACGATGCCGGTGTGATAATTCGCGAGTAGCTTTTGCAGGTCGGACTTGGCGTCCTGCGCCATCGCGGTACGCTCCTCGGACAGGATGGTGTCCATCGAATGCGCGCCGACCACCTGGCGAACTGCGCTCTCGGCGGCTTCGGCCAGGGTACCTTCCGGACCGCGCATGCCGAACAACCACTGCTGTGGATCTTCGACCCGGTACTGCACGTTGAAGTCGATGTCGAGCAGATTCTCGTCGCTGGTCAGCATGCGCACCCGCTGCGCCGAAAAACTCTGCACCCTGGCGATTTCGACGATGCGCACTTCCTCGATCGGCCGCGGCCACTTGAAGTTGAGGCCGGCGCCCATGGTGCGCTGGTACTTACCGAAGCGCAGTACCACGCCGCGGGTGGATTCGTTGACCTGCTGAAAAGAATCGAACAGGGCAAGCACCAGCACCAGGGCCAGCACCACCAAAGCGACCAGGCCGAAGCCGCCGCCCGCACCACCAGCAGCGCCACCACCTCCGCCGAACAGCCGCCCGAATCGCTCCTTGAGTTGCGAAAGGGCCTGTTCGATGTCGGAGGGATCGCCGTCTTCCCAGGGGTCGCGCTTTTTGTCTTTACCGGGCTCGTTCCAGGCCATGGGGTCTCTCGTTGCAGTCGAAGGGATCAGCGGGTACGGCCAGCTGCGCGGCGGCGCCATTGTAGCGGGCTGCCCCCGGCCAGCAACGGCACCGCTTCAAGCTGGCGGCGATGCCGGCGGATTCAAGTGCGCGCGCAACCATTCGCCGTCCCCGTCGGGCAGGCCGAACAGTGGCGCAATGCGATCCTGCGGCGCGTCGATCGACAGGCACCAACCGTCTTCGCCGCTGTGTTCTGCGGCTACCACACCGGCCGCGAACAGCCGCGAACGCAGCCGCGCCGCGCTGTGCGGCAGATGCAGTTCGGCCTGCTGGCGGGCACTGCCCAGACGCGCGCCGAGCACGCCACGCAACGCGATGAGGCCGGCGCCGGTCACCGCCGACAACCAGACCCGGTCGCCGCTTCCAGCATCGGTTTTCTGCACGCGCGGGCCGGCGCCTTCGATACGGTCGATCTTGTTGAACACCTGCACCTGCGGCACCTCGGCAGCGCCGATTTCGGCGAGCACCGCATCGACCTGGCCAATGCGCTGTTCGCGTTCCGGGTCCGACGCATCGATCACGTGCAGCAGCAGATCGGCGTCGCGCACTTCGGACAGGGTGGACCGAAACGCCGCGACCAGATCGTGCGGCAGATCGCGCACGAAGCCGACCGTATCGGCGAGCAAGGCCGGGCCGCTCGACAGGCCATCGAGCCGGCGCAGGGTCGGATCCAGGGTGGCGAACAACTGGTCGGCGACGTAGACCTCGGCCTGGGTCAGAGCGTTGAACAGCGTCGATTTGCCGGCATTGGTGTAGCCGACCAGGGCCACCACCGGCAGTTGCCCGCGCTCGCGCTGGCGCCGCGATTGGCGGCGCTGCACCTCGACCTTTTCCAGCCGGGCTTCGAGCATCTTGACCCGCGCCGACAGCAGCCGTCGGTCGATTTCGAGCTGGGTCTCGCCCGGTCCGCGCAGGCCGATGGCGCCGCCGCGCTGGCGTTCCAGATGGGTCCAGCCGCGCACCAGGCGGGTGGCCAGATGGCGCAACTGCGCCAGTTCGACCTGCAACTTGCCTTCGTGGGTACGCGCGCGCTGGGCGAAAATATCCAAAATCAGGCCGGTGCGGTCGAGCACCCGACACTTGATGGCGGCTTCCAGATTGCGTTCCTGGATCGGGCTCAACCCGGCATTGACCAACACCAATTCGATCTGCCGCTGCCCGCAGATTTCGGCCAATTCCGCGACTTTGCCGCTACCCAGATAGAACTTTGGGCTGGGTTTGTCCAAGCGCGCACGCACGGCTTCGATCACCGTTGCCCCTGAGGACGTGGCGAGTTCGGCGAATTCGGTCAATAGTTCGCCGGCATCCGCTCCTGGGGCCTGCGGCTGCACCAGCAGAACCCGTTCGCCGCCTTGTTCCCGGTTGAAGTAATCCAAGGCGATCAGCTTTCCGGCGTGGCGTCGTCGTGGTCGTGGCTGCCGCCATCGACGCGCACATTGCGCGCCGGCACCACGGTCGAAATGGCGTGCTTGTAGACCATCTGACTGACGGTATTACGCAGCAGCACCACGAACTGGTCGAAGGATTCGACCGTACCCTGCAATTTGATGCCATTGACCAGATAGATCGACACCGGGATGCGCTCACGGCGCAGGGCATTCAGAAACGGGTCTTGCAAGGACTGGCCTTTGCTCATTGTTATTCTCCAAAACAAGCAGATCAGGATCGGGACGGCGCCAAGGCACCGCTTGCGGCATTTCCGCCAAGTTCACGCGCGCGCACTGTAACAGACAGGGAGCAGGGAACAGGGGACAGAGGACAGGGGACAGAGGACAGGGAACAGGGAACAGGGAACAGGGAACAGGGAACAGGGAACAGGGAACAGGGAACAGGGAACAGGGAACAGAACGAGCCGTCGTCCCGGCGAACGCCGGGACCCAGTTTCGGATGTGCCGCTACGGTCACCACTGGGCCCCGGCGTTCGCCGGGGCGACGGGGCTGCTGTCCTCGGTCTTCTGAAACCGTGGCCACGTGCAGACAACGACGGCCGCTGATAGTTCAAGCGAAGCCGCGTTCGACGAGCGTTTTCAGGCGATCGCGGCCCTGCATCCAGGCGTAGCTGAGCTGGGCGGCGAGCAGGCCGAACGGTTTGCCCGCCCAGGGCAGGCCGAACGGGGCGTAATCGGCGAGCGCGGCCGGGCCTTCGGTGAGCGCCGCGGCCAGCGCCTCGCCGGCGGCGATGGTGGTCGCCTGGCCGTGCCCGCCGAACGCCTGGGCGTACCACAGGCCGGGTTCGAGCCGGCCCAGCTCGGGCATCGCGTGGCGGGCATAGCTCATCAGCCCGCTCCAGGCGCTGTCGATCCGCACCGCGCCGAGTTGCGGAAACACCCGCGCCAGATCCGCCGTCAGCAGACGCGCCACCGCCCGCGGCGAGCGGTCGAGAATCGACACGCGCCCACCCCAGAGCAGCCGGGTATCGGCCAGCGGCCGGTAATAATCGAACGCGAAACGACTGTCGTAGACCGCCGCGCGGGTGCCGGGAAAGATCGTCGCCAGCCGCTCGCCGAGCGGCTCGGTGGCCATCGCATAGGTGGCGATCGGCAGCACCGAACGATCGATCCTGGCCACCAGTCCGGCCAGATAACCACCGCAGGCGAGCACCACGTTCGGCGTGTCGATGCGCGCGCCGTTTGCGGTTTCAAGCCGCCAGCCGCCGGCCTGCGGCCGCAAACCGATCACCGGCGAATGCTCGTGGATCGTCACCCCGAGCCCGCGCGCCGCGCTGGCCAGACCGCGCGCCCATTTGAGCGGGTGCAGGTGCAGGGCATCGGGCTCGAACAACCCGGCGTGGTAGCGCGGACTGGCCACCCGCTCCTGCAACGCCTGCGGGCTCAGCCACTGCCATTCGCTGCCGTAGTGCTCGCGCAGCAGACGCTGACGCGCGCGCAGCAGACCTTCATCGCGAAACCAGTTGGCCCAGATCACCCCTTCGTCGACCAGATCGCAATCGATCGCGTAGCGTCCGATCCGCGTGCGCACCAGCCGCACCGCCGCCTGGGTGCTGGCATACAGCCGCCGCGCCCGCTCCGGCCCGGCCATTCGCAACAGCTCCTCCTCGGACTGCGAAAACCCGGCGAACACGAAACCGCCGTTGCGCCCGGAGGCGCCGAAGCCGACCTCGTCCGCCTCCAACACCACCACCCCGCGCTGCCCCCGCTCGGCCAGACTGAGCGCGGTGCCGAGCCCGGCGTAACCGCCACCGACGATCACCACCTCGGCGCTGTGTTGGCCACTCAGCGCCGGCAGCGACAAGCCGGGGCCGGCACTGGTCTGGTAATAAGTGGGCGGCTGCGGTTCGCGCTGGCGCATGGTCGATCCCGACAAAGCAAGCCCGGCCATTATGACGCCGCGGGCGCGCTGTCGATCGCCGAGAGCGCCTGGGCCAGGTCGGCGATCAGTACCTCGGGGCTTTCCAGGCCGATCGAGAAACGCACCAGGCTGAGCGGGACGCTGCACGGGTCGGCCAGCGAACGCCAGTGGCGGACGCCGCAGACCGGGAATACCAGGGATTCGTAGCCGCCCCAGGAAGAAGCGATCAGGAAGCGATCCAGGGCATCGACGAAGCGTTCGACCGCGACAAGATCGGGCACGTCGAGTTCGATCGAGAACAGGCCGTTGGCGTGCTTGAGTTGCGCCGCGGCGAGCGCCGCTTGCGGGTGCTCTGCGTGCTGCGGGTAGTGGATGCGGCGCACCCGCGGTTGGCGGTCCAGCCAGGCGATCACCGCGGCGGTGGTCGCGGCAGTCTGCGCCAGCCGCGCCGGCAGGGTGCGCAGGCCGCGTAGCAGCAGCCAGGCGTCGTGCGGCGAGAGGATGCCGCCGAGCGTCATGTACGGGCCGGCAAATACTTCGCGCAGAACCGCTTCGCTGCCGATCAGTGCGCCAGCCAAGACATCGCTGTGGCCGTTCAGGTATTTGGTCGCCGAGTGCACGACCAGGTCGATGCCGAGCGCGAGCGGGCTCTGGCCGAGTGGCGTGGCATAGCTGTTGTCGACCACGGTGCGGATGCCGCGGGCACGGGCGATCGCCGCGATCGCGGCCAGGTCCTGCTGTTCGAAGGTCAGCGAGTTCGGGCTTTCCAGCACGATCAGCCGGGTGCGCTCGCTGAGTGACGCGGCCAACGCGGCCGGATCGCGGGCGTCGATCAGCCGCGTGCTAACGCCGAACTGCGGGAGGAAACGCTTGAGCAGAAAGCCGGTCCAGGCGTAGGGTTTGTCGACCGCGATCACTTCGTCGCCGACGGCGACCGAGGCCAGTACCGCCGCCG
>JBFXKH010000056.1:0-21686 GCA_050173995.1 Lysobacterales bacterium
ACGCCTGCGCGCCCTATCCGCTGGTGCTGGAAGCGGCCCTGCGTGCGGTCAACAACGCCATCCACGTGGCGCAGCATTAGCGCGGTGAGCGGCGAGCGGGGCGTAGGCCGGGGGTGAGCGCAGCGAACCCCAGCATGACCTTCTCGATGCAGTTACGGCGCTGGGGTTCGCTGCGCTCACCGCCAGCCTACGAAATGACGATCGCCTCGACTGCCTGCCGGGCGCGGGCGAGTACTTGGGGATACGGGTCGGTGGCGTCGAGTTCCAGGGTGCGGGCGCCGTTGAAATGCAGCCCCGGGATCACCCGGACCTTATCCTGCAGCATGGTGAGTTTGTGGTCGGGTTTGCGCGCGTGGGCGGTGGCCGCATCGATGTTGAGGCGGATCACCAGGGCCGGCACATGGCTCGCCATCCACTGGTACAGCCGCAGTTCGCGGGCGGCCAGCCAGCGCGGCAACCAGCCGCTGGTCTGGCCTGGATCGAGGCCGGGGCCATCGAAATAGAAACCGGGCATCTCGGCCTGCGGATAGCGGTCGGCGATCACCACCACGCCGCGCCGGGACAGCGCCAGCAGGCGCCGGAACTTGTGCGCCCGCCATTGCGACAACAGGTGGATGACCACCGCGGTGAGCGTATCCGGCGGCTGCGCCGCTTGTTGGTGCGCGCGCGCGGAGCGGCGCAGCAAATAACGCCCAATGGCCGGGCCGACCAGCGGCAGACTGCGGATCGCCGTGGCGATGTTGCCGGACGACTGGCCCAGGTACAGGAACTCGACCCGACCGGGCGCGCCGAAGGCGGCGATCAGGTCGGTGCACAGCGTGGATTTGCCGGCGCCGTCGCAACCGACCACGGCGATCACCCCGGGCAGGGACAAAGGCTCTGCCGATGGCGGTGGCGGCGGTGCCGGGTATGGTGCTTGGCGGCCGCTTGCTGCGGCGGAGGGTGGCTGATGGGAATCCTCAGGGCTCATACGGTCTCTCGGCCATCGACTGGCCAGCTTGAATACAGGCGGGGGCTTGCCGTGCGATGCGACGCGGTCGCTGTCCGGCTCGTTATCCGACAGGCTTGCAGCGCACCGGCTGCAAACGCTTTGTGACTGTGCGGACAGAATGATAGCCGCGACTCGACAAAATTGACCTGGATCAAGACGCCGGCCGGCGGGAATTGAAACACTCTCGTGGTGGACAAGACCGGAGGCTCCATGCTCGACAACAGTGGCTTTTACAACGATAAGGTGGTGCGTCAGTTCGCGGTGATGACCGTGGTCTGGGGCATCGTCGGGATGCTGGTTGGGGTGATCATCGCCGCACAACTGTATTTCCCCGACCTGACCGCGGGCATTCCCTGGCTGAGTTACGGACGCCTGCGGCCCTTGCATACCAATGCGGTGATCTTCGCTTTCGGCGGCTGCGGCATTTTCGCGACCAGCTACTACATCGTGCAACGTACCTGTCACGCGCGCCTGTTTTCCGACAAGCTCGCCGCGTTCACCTTCTGGGGCTGGAATCTGGTGATCGTGCTGGCCGCGCTCACCCTGCCGCTCGGCATCACCCAGGGCAAGGAGTACGCCGAACTGGAGTGGCCGATCGACCTTTTGATCACCGTGGTCTGGGTCGCCTACGCGGTGGTGTTCTTCGGCACCGTGGTCAAGCGCAAGATGGCGCATATTTTCGTCGCCAACTGGTTCTTCGGCGCCTACATCATCACCATCGCGATCCTGCATATCTTCAACAGCCTGGCCATGCCGGTCACCCTGACCAAGTCGTACAGCGCCTACACCGGCGCGGTCGACGCGATGGTGCAGTGGTGGTACGGGCACAACGCGGTCGGTTTCTTTCTGACCGCGGCCTTCCTCGGCATGATGTACTACTTTGTGCCCAAGCAGGCCGACCGGCCGATCTATTCGTACCGCTTGAGCGTGGTGCATTTCTGGGCGCTGATCTCGATCTATATGTGGGCCGGCCCGCACCACCTGCAGTACACCGCGCTGCCGGATTGGGCGCAGTCGCTCGGCATGGTGTTCTCGCTGGTCCTGCTGGCGCCGTCCTGGGGCGGCATGATCAACGGCATGATGACCATGACCGGCGCCTGGGACAAACTGCGCACCGACCCGATCCTGAAGTTCATGATCGTGTCCTTGTCGTTCTACGGCATGAGCACCTTCGAAGGTCCGATGATGTCGATCAAGACGGTGAACTCGCTGTCGCACTACACCGACTGGACGATCGGCCATGTGCATTCCGGTGCGCTCGGTTGGGTGGCGATGATCACCGTTGGCTGCATGTACAGCCTGCTGCCCAGGGTATTGAACCTGAAGGCGATGTATTCGACGCGCTGGATCGAATGGCATTTCTGGATCCACACCATCGGCGTGGTGCTGTATATCGCGGCAATGTGGATCGCCGGGGTGATGCAGGGCCTGATGTGGCGCGCGACCAATGACGACGGCACGTTGACCTACACCTTCGTCGAATCGCTGAACGTGACCTACCCGTATTACCTGGCGCGTCTGGGCGGCGGCACCCTGGTGCTGGCCGGTATGGGCCTGATGGCGGCGAACGTGCTGAAGACCTTTGGCATGGCCCGCGATGTTGCGCCGGTCGCCATTCCCCAAGCCCGTCACGCCTGAGTCGGAGAGCGATCATGAGTCATGAAAAAGTCGAGAAGAATATTGGCCTGATGGGCGTGCTGATCGCGGTGGTGGTCGCGGTCGGCGGCCTGATCGAGATCGTGCCGCTGATGTACCAGGCGCAGGTGGTCGAGCCCTTGCCCGGGGTGACCCCGTACCCGGCCCTGCAACTGGCCGGGCGCGATGTGTATGTCCGCGAGGGCTGCTACAACTGCCATTCGCAGATGATCCGCACCCTGCGCTTCGAGACCGCGCGCTATGGCCATTATTCGCTGGCCGGCGAATCGGTCTACGACCGGCCGTTCCAGTGGGGCAGCAAGCGCACCGGGCCGGATCTGGCCCGGGTCGGTGGTCGTTACAGCGACGACTGGCAGCGCCTGCACCTGTTGAATCCGCGCGATCTGGTGCCGGAATCGAATATGCCCGGATTCCCGTGGCTGGCAACCGCGGGCGTCGACGGCGAGCTGGTCGCGCGCAAGATGCAGCGCCTGCAAATACTCGGCGACCCGTACAGCCAGGCCGACATCGACGGCGCCGCCGCGGCGGTCGCCGGCAAGACCGAACTCGATGCGCTGATCGCCTATCTACAGGGACTCGGCATTCACGGTCCGGGCCGGGGCGAAGCTGCGCCCGCGGCTGCGGCCAGCAGCGGAGCGCAATGATATGGACGCCAACACCCTCAACAGCTGGATACTCAGCCTGACCACGGTCGTGCTGTTCGTCAGCTTCATCTTGATCAGCGTCTGGGCCTTTGGCCGCGGCCGCCGGGCCAGCTTCGAGCGCGCGGCACAGCTGCCGCTGGAAGACGACGGCGATGGTGCCGGCCCAGGCCCATCCACCACGAACCACAACCTTGCAAACGAGGTGCAGAAATGAGCGCCGGTTGGTCCTGGTACATCAGCCTGTTTTCGATCATCAACATCGTCGCCTGCCTGTGGCTTTTGTGGTGGACCGCGAAACGCCGTCCCGGTCAAAAAGCCGAGTCGAGCACGGAAACCACCGGCCACGAATGGGATGGCATCCGCGAGTACAACTCGCCGCTGCCCAAGTGGTGGTTGAACCTGTTCTATCTAACCATTGTGTTCGGTTTTGCCTATCTGGCCATCTATCCGGGCCTGGGCAACTGGGTCGGTACCCAGGGTTGGACCTCGGTGGCCCAGCACGATGCCGATGCGGCAGCGGCGGATGCCAAACTGGCGAACGTGTTCGGCGCCTATGCCGGAGTGGACCCCGGTCAATTGGTTGGCGACGAACAGGCCTTGAAACTGGGTGCCTCGGTGTTCGCGCACAACTGCGTGACCTGCCACGGTGCGGATGCTCGCGGCGCCAAGGGCTTTCCCAATCTGACCGATGCCGACTGGCTGTGGGGCGGCGCCCCGGAAACGGTGCTCGCCAGCATCCTCGATGGCCGGCAGGCGGCGATGCCGGCGCTGGCCGCGGTGATCGGTGAAGAGAATATTCCGGCGGTCGCGGTCTATGTGCAGAGCCTGTCCGGGATCAGTACCGACAGCACGCTGGCGGCAGCCGGCCAGGTGCATTTCCAGACCATCTGCGCCGCCTGCCACGGGCCGGAGGGCAAGGGCAATCCGCTGCTCGGCGCGCCCAATCTGACCGACGACGTGTGGCTGTATGGGTCGGATTTCGCCAGCATCGGTGAGACCATAAGAAATGGCCGCAATGGCAAAATGCCGGCGCACCGCGACCTGATCGGCGAAGACCGCGCGCGCCTGGTCGCGGCCTGGGTGCTTTCCAGAGGACAGATGACCGAGGACAGATGACAGAAACATCGTCGACCCGGCGTTCGCCGGGACGACGGCGTTGAGTGGAAGAGTGATCTGCCAAGTGAATCGCAAATGGTGAACAGCAATCCGCAAGACCAGCCAATCCAGCCCCTGATCCAGCGCGTGGGCGCGGTGTTGTGGCCGTCGTTTTTTGCCGCCGGGGTCGCGACCATGGTGTTCTTTGCTTTTGTCGATCCCTTGCAGTTGGCCGCAGTGAGCTTTCCCGACTGGTCGATCAGCCGTGAGCTCGGCTACACGCTGGGATTTTTCACCTTCTGGTCGTGTACCGCGTCGAGCAGCCTGTTCACCTGGATACTGCTCGGTCCACCGAGCCGGCGCCGCCCAGCAGTTCGGGATTAGTCGATGAGCGATCACAAGACCATTCCGCTCGCGGTGATCGACGGCGGCGAAATGTACGCCAGCGCGGCCAAGATCTACCCGCGCGAAGTGAGCGGTCGTTTCGATCGCCTGCGCACCGCGGCGGTGTTCTGGCTGCTCGGCATGTTCTATCTGTTTCCGTGGCTGAGTTGGCACGGCCGCCAGATCGTGCTGTTCGACCTGCCGGCGCGCAAGTTCTACATCTTCGGCCTGACTTTCTGGCCGCAGGATTTTTTCTATCTGACCATGCTGCTGATGATGGCGGCGTTCTCATTGTTCTTCTTCACCGCCCTGGCCGGGCGGCTGTGGTGCGGCTATGCCTGCCCGCAGACGGTGTGGACCGAGGTGTTCCTGTGGCTGGAACGCCTGAGCTGTGGCAATCGCAGTCAACAGATCAAGCTCGATCAGTCGCCGTGGAATCGCAACAAATTGCTGCGCAAGGGCGCCAAGCAACTGTTGTGGATTTCGTTCGCCGCCTGGACCGGGTTCACCTTCGTCGGCTTCTTCACGCCGATCCGGCAATTGGCGACGAACATCGGCAGTTTCAGCCTCGGCGGCTGGGAAATGTTCTGGATCGGGTTCTATGGGCTGGCGACCTATGGCAATGCCGGCTATCTGCGCGAGCAGGTGTGCAAGTACATGTGTCCGTATGCGCGCTTCCAGGGTGCGATGTTCGATCGTGAGACCCTGATCATCGCCTACGACGAAGCCCGTGGCGAACCACGCGGCGCGCGGCGCAAGGGCACGCCCAGTGTGCTGGCGGGCGCCAGCCCGCCCACGCAATCGCCGAGCGCGAATGCGCTCGGCGATTGCGTTGATTGCACGATCTGCGTCCAGGTCTGCCCGACCGGCATCGATATCCGCGATGGTCTGCAATACGAATGCATCGCCTGCGGTGCCTGCATCGACGCCTGCGACACGGTGATGGACAAGGTTGGCTATCCGCGCGGGCTGATTCGCTACGACACCCTGGCCGCGATGCAGGGCAAGCCGACCCGGGTGCTCAGGCCGCGGGTGGTGATCTATGCCAGCATCCTGACCCTGTTGATCGGCGCCTTCCTGTGGTCGGTGACGCACCGGATGCCGCTGCTGGTCGACGTGCTGCGCGATCGCAATGCGCTGTTCCGCACGCTTGCCGACGGCAGTATCGAGAACGTGTACACGCTCAAGATCGTAAACAAGGATCGGCAGCCGCACCGCTACCGAATCAGCGTCGATGCGCCATTTTCGGTGCAGTTGATCCTGACCGACAATCCGGTCGCGGTCGCCGCCGAGCACACCGGTGAGGTGGTCTTGACTCTGCGCTCAGCGGCTGGAACGGTCAAAGGCGTGGTACCAATCCAGTTGTCGGTTCAGAGCGTCGATCAGCCCGAGGTCGTGGCGATCGAGGCGAGCCGCTACATCGGACCCTTTTGATGAACACGCCGACGCGCTCGCTGCCGTGGTACCGGGTGCCGATGGCCTGGCTGGCTCTGCTGCTGCCGCTCTCGGTGGTGCTGGCCGGGGTCTACACCCTGCGGCTGGCCGCGCAGGATGGCGGCGACGCCGATCCGGACTTGGTGCGTCGCCAGGCGCAGATGCAGACCCGGGCGACCGATGAGGATCTGGTCGCTGCGCGTCTGGGCCTGGCCGCCGAGTTGCGGCTGGCCGAAGACGGCCAGACCCTCAGCTTGGCGGCAAAGCGTATTTCGGTATTACCGGAATTGACCCTGCACTGGGTACACGCCACCCGCGCCAGTCTGGATCGGCAGTCCAGCTTGCGTTGGGCCGGCCCGGGACAGTGGCAGGGCGAACTGCCAGCCGGACTGCACGGCCGTTATGGGCTAAGGCTGACGCCGCCCGACCGCCGTTGGCGATTGCTCGGGCGCTACGATGGGCGGAGCGAACTGGTGCCGCTGGCGCCGGCCTATGCCGCCGCGCCGGCTGGGCACGAACCGTGAAAGCGGCGGCCTGCTTCCATTGCGGCGAGCCGCTGCCAGAAGGCAGCACGATTCTCGCGCGCATTGCCGATCTCGACCGGGACTTCTGTTGTGCCGGTTGTGCGGCGGCGGCAAGCTGGTTGCAGAGCGGGGGCTTCGGCGATTTCTACGCGCTGCGCGGGCAGGTATCCGCGAAAGGCGAGATCGATGCCGACTATCGCGCCTGGGACAGCGCCGCGTTTCAGCGTCTGTACGTGCGTAATCTCGGATCCGCGCAGGCCGATGGCGAGCGCGCCGAGATCGTGGTCGCGCTCGATGGCCTGCGCTGCGCCGCCTGCGCCTGGTTGATACCCAAGCTCGCTGCCGCGATTCGCGGGGTGGTTTCGATCGAACTGAATGCGGCGACCGCGCGCGCGCGGCTGGTCTGGGATCCAGCCGGTGTGCCGCTCAGCGCGATCGTCGGGCAACTCGCCCTGCTCGGCTATCGCGCCCGCGTGGCCGCGCCCGGCGCCGATGTCGAGCGCGCCGCCCGCCGGCTGTCGCTGAAGCGCATCGCACTCGCCGGGCTGGCCGCGATGCAGGCGATGATGATGAGCGAGGCACTCACCTTGGGCGCGGGCGAACTCGATCTCTCCACCCGCGACTTCCTGCGACTGGTCACTCTGCTGCTGGCCACGCCGGTGGTGGTCTGGGCCGGCGCCCCATTCTTCCGCGGCGCGTTCACCGAGTGGCGACTGCGCCGACCCGGCATGGATACCCTGGTCGCCCTATCGGTCGGGCTCGCCTTCGGCGCCAGCGTGATCGAAACCCTGCGCGGCGGGCCGGCGGTGTATTTCGATGCAGCAGCGATGTTCGTGTTCCTGCTGCTGTCGGCGCGGCATCTCGAACATGCGGCACGGTTACGCGCACAAAGCATGCTGCAGCGGGCGCAGGCCTTGCCGGAGACGGTACGCCGCGTCGCGGCCGATGGGCTGCATGATGTCAGCCTGCACGAAGTCGCCATCGGCGACTTGTTGCAGGTCGATGCCGGCGCGCACCTGCCGGCCGACGGCATGCTGGACAGCGCGCAGGCGGAACTGGACGAAAGCCTGTTGAGCGGCGAGCCCGGTGCGATCACGCGCCGGCGCGGCGAGCGGGTACTGGCCGGCAGTATCGCCCTGGGCGCGCCCTTGCGGTTCACCGTGCGCGCGCTCGGCCAAACGACCTGGCTGGCCGAACTCGGCCGCCTGACCGAACGGGCCGGGCGCGAACGTCCGGCGCTGAGCGCGCGCGGCGCCCGGCTGGCGACCCGCTTCGTGGTGGCGATGATCGGCATCGCGCTGGTCGCGGCGGCGGTCTGGGCGTGGATCGATCCGCGGCAGTCGCTGCCGGTCGCCCTGGCGGTGCTGGCGGCCGCCTGTCCCTGCGCCTTCGCGATCGCCCTGCCGGCGACCCTGGCCGCTGCGCAGGCGCGACTGGCGCGACTCGGGGTGTTGGTATTGCGCGCTGATGCGCTCGAACGCGCGGCGCGCATCGACCGCGTCGCCTTCGACAAGACCGGCACCCTGACCCGCGGCCAGCCGCAGATCGGCGCGGTTGAGTTGCTCGATCCGGCCCGGACCCGCGCCCAGGTGTTGGCCCTGGCCGCGGCGCTGGAGCGAGGCCAGCGGCATCCACTGGCGCGGGCCTTTGCCGGCTTCGACGCCGGCATCACGATGGCTGATTCGCAGGCCATCGCTGGCGACGGCGTGCGCACAAATCAGGATGGCCACGATTGGCGGCTGGGCCGTCAGCGCTTCGCCTGTCCTGACGCGCAGGGCGACGACGGTCGGGTGTGGCTGTCGGTGGATGGCCGGGCGCTGGCCGCGGTGGCGGTGAGCGATCAGCCTCGGGAACAGGCCAAGGCCGCGTTGGCGGATTTGGACGCGGCCGGCATGAGCAGCCTGGTGCTGTCCGGCGACGGCAGTGGCCAGGTGCGGACGCTGGCCGATGAACTTGGTATCGCGCGCGCCTGGGGCGATCTGCGGCCGGCCGAAAAGCTCGGCCTGCTGCAAGCCGAACAGGCCGCCGGGCACCGCGTGGCCATGGTCGGCGACGGCATCAACGACGCACCGGTGCTGGCCGCGGCCGACCTGGGCATTGCCATGGGCGAGGGCGCGGCGATGGCGCAGAAGGTCGCCGACGTGGTGCTGCTGAGGCCGGCGCTCGATCTGCTGCCCGAACTGTTCGCCACCGCGCGTCGGAGCCAGCGCATCCTGCGGCAAAATCTGGCCTGGGCGATCGCCTACAACACGCTGATGCTGCCGGCCGCGGTGCTCGGGCTGATGCCGCCGTGGCTGGCTGCGCTCGGCATGGCGCTGTCTTCCTTGCTGGTCAGCCTGAATGCCGCAAGGCTGCTCAGGCTGCCCCAGCCCGCGTCGGCGCCGCCGGCAACTACCGCGGTCGCGTCCGCGGGCGCGAGCCTGGGAGCAGGCGCATGAATATCCTGCTGGTGTTGATACCGGTAAGCGTCGCGTTGATCGCGCTGGCGATCTGGGCGTTTTTCTGGGCGGTGGACAACGGCCAGTTCGATGATCTGGATTCGCCCGCGCTGGACATGCTGCGCGACGAACCGACGCCGATCCCGCCGCCCCATCCGGCCTCAACCTCGGCATCAACCTCGACCTCGGCCGACAGCCAGGCGAACGCGGCGGAGCCATCCAAGTGAGCGCCAGCCTGTTCGCCGCCGTGCTGGCCGCCTTCCTGGTCGGTCTGGGTGGCAGCGCCCACTGCGCGCTGATGTGCGGCGGCATCTCGGCCGCGGTCGGCGCCGGCACCGGGCCGCGCCGACGGGTGCCGCTGGTGCTGCTCGCCCAGCTCGGTCGCATCCTCAGTTATGCCCTGGCCGGAAGCCTGATGGCGGCGCTCGGCGCCACCTTGCTCGCCCACCTGGCGAGCGACCCGGCGCGGCGCAGCACCCAACTGCTGCTCGGCCTGGCCTGGATGGCGATGGCCCTGCGCCTGTCCGGACTGTGGGCGGGCAGCCGCTTGGGTCAGTCCCTGACGCGCGCGTTCTGGCAACGCCTGCAACCGCTCACCCGCCGGGTCTGGCCGATCCGCACGCCTATCCGGGCCGTGGCCGCCGGCGCCCTGTGGGGCTGGCTGCCCTGCGGCATGTCCTACGCCATGCTGTTGGTCGCCGCGGCCAGCGCCGATCCCGGCCCGGCCGCCCTGCTGATGCTGGCCTTCGGCATCGGCACGGTACCGACCCTGCTGATCCCAGCCCTCGCGGTCAGCCGCCTGCAAGGCTTCGTACTGCGCCCGCTGGCACGCCACAGCATCGCCGCACTGATGTTCGCATTCGGCCTGTTCATCGCCATCGCGCCCTGGCTAGGCAACAGCCTGCCCCACCACCATCACCACATACCGCCAGCCCAAAGCCAGCCGACGGTCCATTCCTAACCCAGGCGCCGTGCCGTCGCCAGTCTGCGGTCCTCTGGTACCAGCACCCGTCGCCCCGGCGAACGCCGGGGCCCAGTGGTGACCGTTACGCCAGGTTTGGCAACTGGGTCCCGGCGTTCGCCGGGACGACGTCGGGTACAGAAGACCGGCGACAGCCGAGTTGGTGCTCGGCGCTCCCAGGCGCAGGTCGGCGGAAGGCGTAGGTCGGCGGAAGACTGCGCAGTGGCGGAGCCGACATCTTCACCACCGCGACAACGCTGCAGGCTGTCGGGTCCACGCCTGCGGCGCTTGACCCGACCTACGGGCGGGCCGGCGCGGTTTCCGGTATGCCTGCGGTAACCCTACCGGAGCCTGCTAACATGGTCATCCAGATGACCCGATGGAGTCGGCGGTGAACAAGGTGTCGGTGGTGCAGGCCAAGGCCCATTTCAGCGAGATTCTGGCCAAGGTGGAATCGGGGTGCGAGGTGCTGATCACCCGTCGCGGCGCGCCGATAGCGCGATTGTCGGGGGTTGAGCCGGCCAAGGGCAGGTTGCGGCTGGAGGCGATCGATGCTTTCCGCGCCGGTCTGAAGCCGGCCCAGGAGTGCAGCGTGGAGATTATCCGGCGCATGCGCGACCAATCGCTCTGATGCTTTATCTTGATACCAGTGTCCTGGTGCCGCTGTTCGTGCCGGAACCCGAGTCGGACTCACTGCGTGCGTGGTTCGATGACCATGCCGGCGAGACGTTGGCGATCAGCGATTGGACGCTGATCGAGTTTGCGAGCGCCATGGGCATCCAGGTTCGAAGCAAAGGCATCAAGCCCGAGCAGGCGCACAAGGCCCGCGTGCTGATGGAAACCCTGGCCGCAGATTGCTTGCAAGTGATCACACCGACGCGCCGCGATTACCACCGGGCAGCCGAATACCTCGGCCAGCACGCCCTGGGTCTGCGGGCCGGCGATGCGCTGCACCTGGCCATCGCCCAAAACCAGGCTGCGGCCTGCCTTTATACGCTGGACCGTCGCCTCATCGACGCGGCGCGCAAGCTCAAGTTCCGGGCGGCGAGCCCGATTTGATGGTGGACGCCGACATCCACCGTCTTCTGGAGAAGGCATAGTTGCCGTCGCCCCGATCCTTCGACAGGCTCAGGACAGGCCGGGCTTCGCCCGCGCCGGGGCCCAGTGGCGACCATTACGCCAGGTTTGGGAACTTAAGTCCTGGCGTTCGCCGGGACGACGTCGGGTTCAGCAGGCGGGCGACCGATGCCGAGCCGGTGCTCGGCGCTCCCAGGGTGTAGGTCGGCGGAAGACCGCGCAGCGGACTTGACCATCCGGCACAGTCCAATGCAGCGCCCGGGCCGCCATTTTTGGCCTCTGCGGGCGGCAAGTCAAAGGCTGGGCGTGTGACCGCTGTCAAAATAAATACAGCCCACACCGGCAGCTAACCCTCGTCCAACGCCCAGCCGCAACCCAGCACCGAGACCACCAGTAGCAGCAGGCAGACGCCGATAGATGCAGCTGTGAATCCGCCGCCCTGCCATTCGCGCGCGACCAACTGCAGCAGCGGCGACGGCAGCAGGGCGAGCCAGGCCAGCAGGCCGCCAGCGAGCACCGCACCTGGCAGTAGCCACGGTCGACTACGCCGGCGCGGCGGCAAGGCGCGCATCACCCTCGCGGAAAAGCCGTCATCGACCACCGCACCTTCGAAGTCACGGCGCAACAGGGCATCGAGGGTCTCATCGGACATCTCAGGCATTTCAATTCCTCCTCTCATCGGGGTTCAACCAATCGCGCAGCAGCGCGCGCAATTTCGTTTTCCCTCGCGCCACATGCGTTTTTACGCTGCCCAGTGGCATGCCCAATACGGCCGCCGCCTGTTCGTGACTGAGCTGCAACTGCACGCAATACAACAAGGCTGCACGTTGGTTCGTAGACAGCTGGCGCATCGCGGCATCGAGGTCGATGCCCAGCCCGGCTTCGCAGTCCGGGCTGACCAGGGGCCCACATTCGGCCCCCTCCAGATCCAAGGACTGCTCAGCCTGCCCGACCCTGCTGCGGCGATGCTGAAGGAAGCACGAATAGGCGATGCGATAAAGCCAGGTGCTGAAGTTCGCGTCGCCGCGAAATTGTTGCAGTTTTCGCCACGCCAGAATGAACGTCTCTTGGGCCAGGTCGTCGGCGACCGCATGGTCGCCGTTGGTGAGCCGCCGCAGCTGCGCGCGCACCAAGCCCTGGTGTCGGCGCACCAGGTGTTCGAACGCGCTGGCGTCGTTTCCCACCAGCGCTCGCTTGACCAGAGCCGCATCGATGCGCGCCTGCGCATCGCGCTCATCCATCCCCGCCTCCGCTGCGGGCCAAGTGCCAGTTGGCGAAGTAACCCAGGCCGAGCATGACCGGCAAAATGCCGAGCCCCCACAACTCGCCGAGGCGATGCCCCAGGTGGTACTCGATCGGTAGGCAGAGCAGGGTCGTAATCAGCCCCAGGCCGCCGGCCAGCAACACCAGAGCGCGTCGACGATCGCAGTGCATCGCCTGCGGTTCTGCGAGCAGTTGCTCCGGAAGCGCGACGCCCTTTTCGGCCAGCTGCAATAACAACCGGTAGCGCATTTCGGCGCGGTCGCGGCGGTACCGCAGTACCAGCAGCGTAATCAGAATCGGTGGCAGCATAACCATCACCGGGATGATCAGCATCGGCAGGAAATCCATCGTCTTACTCCGAAAGGTTTTGAGATTTCGCCATTAGCGCCACCGCTTCTTGCGCTTTGGGCTCAACTGGCATGCGGTTGCTGAAGTATTCCGTCAGTCGCTCCGAGGCTGGCGGGTCGAGGTTGGCGAGGCTCACCAGCATATAGCCGAGCTCCGGGTAAACCCGTAGGCTTCCGCTCATGCCTTCAGCGCCGCCGTCGTGGCCGAACCAGCGCAGCGGCCCTTCGCCGCCGACGGAGAACCCATAGCCGTACCAGCCATCAGCATTCTGCGCGCGGGTGGCCTGCGCCATCAAATTAACCGACAGCAGCCGCCCCGACCGCAGCGCTTGGACGAAGCGCTGCAGATCGCCGACGGTGGAGTATCCGCCACCGGCCGCAGTGCCGCGCCAGGGTAGGTAGTTGCGGTTGTCCTGCGGAGCATCGCCTTCCAGGGTGTAGCCCACGGCCAACTGTGTGGCGACCTGATTTTCGGGCAAGGAGCCGGTAGCCCGCATGCCAGCGGGGCCAAACACATGAGCCTGCAGGTAGTCGTCATAGCTGCCGCCGCTGACCCGCTCGATGACAGCGCCCAACAGCACAAAACCGTAATTGGAGTAGCTCGACGCAGTGCCCGGCGTGAACTCGGTCGCGCGCTTGCCGAACAAGGCCAGATAATCCTTATGCTCGCGCACCTGCGGACGCTTTCGAGCGTACTCCTCGGTGAAAATATCGCCGGTGCCGGCGGTATGAGTCAGTAACTGGCGGATGCTCACTTGCGTAGCCAGTTCGCGGTTCGGGTAGCCATCGAGATAGTCGGCGAGCTTGCCATCGAGGTCGAGCTTTCCGGCTTCGACCAATTGCAGTATGGCAACCGCAGTAAACATCTTGTACATGGACGCGATGCGGAAGCGTGTGTCGGCGGTGTTGGCGACGCCGGCGCTGCGATCAGCGTGACCCCAACTGCGCGACAGCAGTACCTGGTCGCCGTGCGCGATCAGCAGGCTGCCCGCGTACTGCTGGCGCGCGGCCATCGCTTCGGCCTTGTCTTGGACGCCGGACAACGCCTGCGGCAGAGGCAGGCGTGCGGGCATAAACTCGGCCGGCACGTCTGCAGCGGGATACATCCGCAGCTTGGCCACACGCTCCGGTGCGTTGGCCTCGACCGTCAATTCAATCCGACCAATGCTGTCAGCATCTCTGGCGCGAATGACCGCGGTGATGGCATGGTCTTGGCTCTCTTCGACCTTCAATAGGTCGAAGCCTCCGGTGTCCCGGTAGAACAGCAGTTCATGCGCGACGTCGAGCCTCGGCTCGTGGCGCGCCTTGTACTGTGTCAGCCGCTCAGCGGAACCCGAGGCGAATGCCTCCAGCCTGGCGCGCAGCACTTTCCCTGCGGCGGTGTCGGGGATCACCCCAGCGCTCGCCAGAGGGGAGACGATAGTGGCCGCAGCCAAGGCGAAGGCAACCCACCAGCGCCGCAATGCATTGATCGAATTCATGTCTTTGCTCCTCGTGTTGGCGCGGCTCCATTGCAGCGCTTCGGACGATTGGATGCAGGCAAGGCACCGATCAGATTCACCCCTGCGAAACTTTTTTCCGGCCGCCTGGCGTCGCCGCACTTAACCCGCCCGGCGGGGAACGGAGGCCGGTGGAACATAGGACACTCATAGCCTGGGCGAAGCCGTGATAGCGGGAATCAAGCGGGCGTAAGTCGGCGGAGTACCCGCAGCGGCAGAGCCGGCCATCCACCACGTCGATGCCGAGCTGGTGCTCGGCGCTCCCAGGGCGTAAGTCGGCGGAAGGTGTAGGTCGGCTCAAGCCGCGCAGCGGTGGAGCCGACATTATCCCGACCGAGGCAATGCCGGACTCAGCTCGCCTCGCTTTCCGGGGGCATGGCGTTGTGGAAGACCTGCTGCACGTCGTCCAGGTCTTCCAGGCGGTCGAGCAGGTCGCGCAGGGTCTCGGCGACTTCTGCGCTGACCACGACCCGGTTTTGCGGGCGCATCACGATGCCGGCCTGGGTCGGGGCCAAGCCGGCCGCGAGCAGGGCTTTCTTGACCGCTTCGAACTGCTCGGGCGCGCACAGCACGGTGGATTCGCCGTAGGCGTTCTGCACGTCGTCGGCGCCGGCTTCCAGGGCCAGTTCGAAGATGCGTTCCTCGGCCGCGGCATCGTCGGCATCGAGCACGATTTCGCCGACCCGGTCGAACTGGAAGGCGACCGAACCGCTGGTGCCGAGGTTGCCGCCGTGCTTGTTCAGGGCATGGCGCACGTCGGCGACGGTGCGCTGCTGGTTGTCGGTCAGGCAGTCGATGATCAGCGCCACGCCGGCCGGGCCATAGCCCTCGTAACGCAGTTCGTGCATGTTGTCGGCTTCGTCGGCACCGGAGCCGCGCTTGACCGCGCGCTCGATGGTGTCCTTGGTCATGTTCGCCGACAGCGCCTTGTCGATGCCGGCGCGCAGCCGGGCATTGCTCGCCGGATCGCCACCGGCGCGCGCCGCGACGGTGATCTCGCGGATCAGCTTGGTGAAAATCTTGCCGCGCCGTGCGTCCTCGGCGTTCTTGCGGCCTTCGATGCTGGGGCCTCTGCCCATGGGAAACCTGCCTGTGTGATGGGGAACGGGGGATGGGGAGCGGGGAACGGGGAGCGAGGAGCGGGAATTTGTGGGAGCGACGGAACGTCGCGACGGCCGCCAACGGCATCGGCGGCCGGCATCGCGAACGCAGTCTCTGCCAGGAAGCCACACTCGCGCCAGGAGAAACGGCGCATTTTCGCACGTTGGCCGGGCGATCGTCGCTGGTGTTCGGATGGGCGCTGCGGATCGGTGCTGCGTTGCCGGCGGCGGACCGGTCGATAGCGTCCCGCCGGTCCGGTCGGCCCTGGCTCAGGGCAACAGGTTGGGCGGCAGCACGATCAGGTAGGCGTCGACATCGGTATCCGACTGACTGGCCCAGTTGGAGCTGAACAATACCCGGGTGAAATCGCGGTTGACCGAGGCATGCGGTTCGGTCCAGTAGCCGTTGTAGTAGCTGTGGTGGTGGGCGAGGTTGACCAGGGTCGGGTTGGCTTTCAGTTCCACCGCCAGGATGCGCTCGTGCAGCCACTGCTCGGCGCCACTGTGCGCATAGGTCGACAGCAACACCCAGCCCGGCCGCGCGAAGTTTTTGCCGGAGACGTGGTAGGCGGTGGCGGTCCCGCTGATATAGGTGGCGAACAACGCGCTGCGCTGGCCGCTGTCCAGATCGACCATCATCAGGTCGCCGCTGTTGCTCTGGTAATCGACGAACACGAACAGGTCGTGGCCGTCGAGCCCGAGCGCCAGATCGGAATGCTCCGAGGTCGTATGCAGGGGCAGCGAAGCGCTGAAATCCCGGCTCCAGGCGACGGTGCCATCGCTGACATCGCCGCCCGAGATCACGCACCAGCGCCCGGATGCCGACATGCTGACGTGGTCGGGGCGGTTGCTGATCGCGCGGGTGCCGAGCACGGTGCCGGTTTGCAGGTCGTAAGTGAAGGCGCCGCGGATCTGAAAGGCATCGGTCTCGGCCATGAAGCACCAATAGCGGCCGTCGGCCGAGGGGCTGCCTTCCGATTTGGTCCACACCCGGGCGACATCCGGCCAGGGCAATTTGCCGGCGAAACTGCTGGCCACGGTGTTGCTGTTGCTTTCGACATCGAGCCGGTTCAACTGCATGCCGCCGTTGAGCGGAATCCAGTACAGGAGCTTCGGATCGCTGGGGTGCCACTGCGGCTCGGCGTCGCCCGCGGGGCCGTTCAACACGCGCAGATGCGCCAGCGACTGGGCGTCGTATAGATGCCAGGCGCCATTCAGGGCATAGGCCAGGAAGCGGCTGTTGTCGGCATTGAACGCCTGCCGGCGCGAATAATCGTTGCGGGCAAAGCCGCTCGGCGGCTCGACCGCGTGGTCGGTGGCGCGGACCACGCAGGTACCGAAGTTGGGGTCGGTGTTGGCCACACCCTTGGCTGGCCGCGGGAGCGTGGGTGCGGTCACCGGGTCCGGCCCCAGCACCGGGGTGAAGCCGCCGTCGTAAAAACCAGCGCAGACGCCGCCCTCGCCGGGCTCGAAACTACTGGCGAATAGGGTTTGTGCACGGGCAGTCGGGTGGCCGACCAGGGCCAGCGCCGCGAGCAGCGCGCACGCCCGCAAGGCAAAGGGCAAGCGTCTGCGGATCATAGTCGAACCCCCGGTCGGTGCCAGTTGCTGGCGGCGAATGTAGCGCAGATCACCGCCCGCAACTGCCAACGAGGTCAACTTCCGAAGGCAGAGCGGCACCCGTGCCGGCCATGCGATCTGCTTGAATCCGGCCGGCTTTGGCGTAGGCTGGCGGTGAGCGCAGCGGTTTTCAACGGCGGGGCCGGTCACCCCAGCGACGATCGCGCATCGAAATCGCACGTGCTGCCGTGGCAGACTGTCCCCGATTCCCGACTCCCGCCTCCCGACACCAGCCGATGCCCCGTCCACCCAAGCCGCCGAAGTCCGCGCGCGAGCGCGCCATCGACCTGCTCGCCCGGCGCGAGCATTCCGGCCGCGAACTTCAGCGCAAGCTGGTGCAGAAAGGCCTGGCGGTGGCGGAAGCCAGACAATTGATCGGCGATCTCTCCGAGCGCAATCTGCAATCCGATCGGCGTTTCGCCGGGGCGCTGGTGCGGCGCCGGATCGGCGATGGCTATGGGCCGCTGCGCATCCGCATGGAGTTGCAGAGTCACGGCATCGATGCGGCCGCGGGCGAGCAGGCGATCGCGGAGGAAGCGCCGGACTGGCCGGAACTGGCCCGGCAGGCGTACCGGCGAAAGTTTCGCGATCGGCCCGCGCTTGAAGCCACGGAACGCGGCAAACGTGCGCAGTATCTGGCCCAGCGCGGCTTTCCCATCGACCTTGCGCTGAAGGTCGCGCGCGCCGATGGCGATGTGGATGACGGGTAGCGCCCGGATTCAGTGCCCGGCCATCGACGCCAGAAAGGCGATGCCACCCAGAAACAGAAACACCACCACCACCGCCAGGATGCACAGAACGAACTGCAGGTAGCCGAGGACCAGGCCGGCGATCGCCATGCCGTCGCCTTCCAACTGGCCGTTGGCGCGCTTTATATCGCCGCGTGCTACATGGCCAGCGATGATCGCGACCAGCGCACCGATCAGCGGCAGGATCAACCAGGACAGCAGCCCGAAAATCAGGCTGACTATGGCGGCATTCGAGGTCGGGCGGGCGACGGGAAAGGGGGTGCTCATGGCATTCTCTCGGCAGCGGTTTGGGTGGACACACGGCGACCAACAAATAATAGTCCAAATGCCGCGTGACTGTGGGAGCGACGGAACGTCGCGACTGCTGATCGCGGCGACAGTCGCGACGTTCCGTCGCTCCCACAAAATTCCGCTCCCACAAGATACCGCTCCCGTATCCGCCGCTGCCCTACAATGGCCGGCTACACACCACGATCCCCCACCACGGAGCAATGCCATGAGTCTGTCCATCCACGCCGCATCGGTTCCCCTGTTCCAGCAGATGTTGGGCAGCCTCAAAGCCATCCTGGCCAAGGCCGAAGCCCACGCCGAAGCAAAAAAGATCGAGCCCTCGGCCCTGCTCGGCGCGCGTCTTTCCCCAGATATGTTCCCGCTGACCCGTCAGGTGCAGATCGCCTGCGACTTCGCCAAGGGTGTGAGTGCGCGTCTGGCCGGGGTCGAGGTGCCGGTACACGAAGACAACGAGCAGAGTTTCGCCGAGCTATTGGCGCGCATCGACACCGTGCTGACGTTTATCGGCGGTCTGCCGGCGGCCGCTTTCGAGGGCGCCGAGACCCGCGAAATCGTGCTGCGCCCAGGGACGCCAAAGGAAATGCGCTTCAACGGCCAGGATTATCTGTTCCGCTATGGCATTCCGCAGTTCTTTTTCCATCTCACCACCAGCTATGCCCTGTTGCGCCACAACGGCATCGAGATCGGCAAGCGCGATTTCATGGGGATATAAGCGGGAGCTGTGGGAGCGGCGGGAACTGTGGGAGCGACGGAACGTCGCGACTGCCGATCGCGGCGACAGTCGCGACGTTTCGTCGCTCCCACATTCGCTGCCACCATCGCGCCCGCAGGGAGCGCGATTTAGGCTCAGGCGGCGGATTTCAGCGGCGCAGCGCCGGCCTTGGCGCTGGCTGCGCGCAGTTCGGCGGGATCGAAATCGTCCACGCTGATCACTTCGTGCGTGATGACCCGCGCCTCGGCCAGCAGTTTGGCTTCATCGGCGCTAATCAACTTGCGCTCGACCGCTTCGGTCAACTGGGTATCGGCGTCCGGCGCCTTGATCTGACCGGACTTGATCGCCTTCCACAGCTTGCGCTCGATTGGCTCGGCGGCGATCACCTTGGGCAGGGCGTGGTGCATGCGCCCGACCGGGTTGTTGGCGTTGGGCGTCAGATAGATGCCCTCGATCAGCCGGTCGCGGGCCTCGCTAGGCGCCAGAAGCAGGGTGCAGACGCGGTGACCGAGGCGATCGCCCGGGGTTTTCTCGTGCATGCCGATCGGAAACACCAGGGCGCGCAGGAACCAGGCGATCGGGCGCACCGGGAAGTTGCGCAGAAAATCGTCCAGCGCGGTCTGGATCGCGTCGACGCGGTCGTAGGTCGCCCAGGCCAGCAGCGGATGGTCGCTGGCCGGACGCCCCTGGTCCTCATAGCGCTTCAACATGGCGCTGACGATATACAGGTTCGACAGCACGTCGCCGAGCCGCGCAGACAGCCGTTCGCGGACTTTGAGTTTGCCGCCCAGCACCAGCATCGCGGTGTCGGCGCATAGCGCCAGCGCGGCGCTGTAGCGGGTCAGTTTGCGATAGAAGCGGGCGGTATTGGCGCCGCCGATCGGCGCGCGCGCCAGCCGCGAATGACTGAGACCGAGCAGCAAGGAACGCACACCATTGCTGATCGCGAATCCGATATGCCCGAACAGTAGCCGGTCGAATTCGCGCAGCCGCGCACTGGGGTCGGCGATCGCAGCGGATTGCAGTTCCTTGAGCACGAACGGATGGCAGCGAATCGCGCCCTGACCGAAGATGATCATGCTGCGGGTGAGAATATTGGCGCCCTCGACGGTGACCCCGATCGGCGCAGCCTGATAGGCGCGGCCGAGATAATTGCGCGGACCAAGGATGATGCCCTTGCCGCCATGGATATCCATCACGTCGCGTACCACCGAGGTACCGAGTTCGGTGGCGTGGTATTTGGCGATCGCCGAGGACACCGCCGGCTTTTCGCCGAGATCGACCGCGGCTGCGGTCATTCTGGATAACGCGGTAACCGCATAGGCGCGGCCGCCGATCCTGGCCAGCGCTTCTTCGACGCCCTCGAAGCGGCCGATCGGCATCTGGAACTGCTTGCGGATGCGGGCATAGGCGCCGGTCGCAGCCACGCCCATGCGCACGCCGCCGGAACTAGACGAGGGCAGCGAAATCGCGCGGCCGACGCTCAGGCTCTCGACCAGCATGCGCCAGCCCTGACCGATCATCGCTTCGCCGCCGATCAGATAGCTGAGCGGGATGAACACATCCTTGCCGCGCACCGGGCCGTTCTGGAACGGCACATTGAGCGGGAAATGGCGCCGCCCGATGTCGAGTCCAGGGGTCTCGCGCGGGATCAGCGCCAAGCTGATGCCACGGTCGCGTTCGCCACCGAGCAGGCCATTCGGGTCGAGACAGCGAAACGCCAGCCCAACGACGGTCGCGACCGGGGCCAGGGTGATATAGCGCTTGTCGAAAGTGAGCTTGAGTCCGAGCACTTCGCTGCCCTGGTGCGTGCCCTTGCAGACGACGCCGAAATCCGGGATCGACGTTGCGTCCGACCCGGCGTAGGGATTGGTCAGGGCGAAACACGGCACTTCTTCGCCGCGCGCCAATCGCGGCAGGTAGTAATTCTTCTGTTGATCGGTGCCGTAGTGCAGCAGCAACTCGGCCGGTCCGAGCGAGTTCGGCACGCTGACCGTGGACGACAAGGTGGCCGACAGGCTGGCGCACTTGGCCACCACCGCCGAATGCGCCAGCGCCGAGAAGCCCAGCCCGCCGTATTGCTTGGGGATAATCATGCCGAAGAAGCGTTGCTTCTTCATGTAGTCCCACACTTCCGGACTCAGGTCGGCGCGCACATGGGTGCAATCCCAATCATCGTGCAGCCGGCACAGTTCCTCGCAGGGGCCATCGAGGAAGGCCTGTTCCTCGGCGCTCAGTTTCGGTGCCGGCTGTGCGGCCAGTACCGACCAATCCGGTCGGCCGCTGAACAACTCGCCCTCCCAGCCGACCGTGCCGGCTTCCAGCGCAACCTTCTCGGTTTCCGACAGGTTCGGGGTGATCCGCTGGTAGACCTTGAGGAACGGTGCCGATACCAGCCGCCGCCGCAGTGGCTTCAGATTGAGGACCAGGGCCAGTAGCGCAAACGCCGCCGCCGGGATCGCCAGCGCCAACGGCGCTAGGCCCGGAACCAGCGAAGTCGCAGCGAGCGCCAGGGCGGAAAGCAGGGTCCAATGCAACAGACGCAGGCGTCGATGCGCGGCGTACACACCGACCACGATCAGGGCAAGTACGGGCAGGGCGTTCAACATGGCGGCGATCCTGTTTGGAAGGGTGGCATCGGTTGACCGCTACAGACAAAGCAGCCGATGCCATCATCGCACCGGCAATAGCTACACCGAAGGGTACAGTATCCAGCGGAACCGCCGGGGAGTCAATACGCTACCGTATGGAAGCCGAAGCAGTGATGGTAAGTAGGTTGTGCTGAGCGCAGCGAAGCGCAACGGTCGTTGCCGCGAGCATGCTCCGAATCGTTGCGCTTCGCTGCGCTCAGCACAACCTATGTTCCAGCTGTTGCGCGTCGCTGCAATCGGCACATGCCGA
>JBFXKH010000057.1:0-5430 GCA_050173995.1 Lysobacterales bacterium
CTGTCGCCGATGTGACTGATTGCGCTGACCCCGAAACCGATCAAATCGCTGTCGGCATGGGTGGTGTAACCCATGAAGTTGCGGTGCAGGCTGCCGCGCTTCTGCGCCCAGGTGAGTTCATCCTCGGGCAGGGCGAAATGGTCCATGCCGATATAGCAGTAGCCTGCGGCCGAGAGTTTGTCGATTGCCAGCTTGAGCAGGTCGAGCTTGTCTTCGGCGCTGGGCAGCAGCGATTCGTCGATCTGCCGCTGC
Organism: Lysobacterales bacterium; assembly: GCA_050173995.1. Taxonomy (GTDB): domain Bacteria; phylum Pseudomonadota; class Gammaproteobacteria; order Xanthomonadales; family Ahniellaceae; genus 0-14-3-00-62-12. Next base: position 253 of record JBFXKH010000057.1, read on the forward strand.
GGCCGGAACATCTGCGGCAGGTGCGCATAGCTGTACACGGCGAGGCGGTCCGGGCGGGTCTCGATGACGGTGTCCAGCGTGCGCCCGAAGCCGGCGCGGTTCTGTCCAGGCAGGCCATAGATCAGGTCGATATTGACCGAACGGAAGCCGTGTCGGCGGCAGGCATCGACCACCGCCTGGGTTTCCTCGACCGACTGGATGCGGTTGACCGCCTCCTGCACCGCCGGGTCGAAGTCCTGCACGCCGAGGCTGGCGCGGTTCAGTCCGATCCGCGCCAGCGCCTCGATCGTGCCGGGCGCGACGTAGCGCGGATCGAGTTCGATCGAGAAATCCCGGTCGGGCGAGGAACTGAAGTGGAATTGTCGGCCTAGGGTCTCGACCAGTTCGGACAGTTGGTCGGTATCGAGGAAGTTTGGGGTGCCGCCGCCCAGGTGCAACTGGATCACGTCGCGGTCGCGGTCGAACAGCGGGGCGACCATGGCGACTTCGCGCACCAGACGGTCCAGGTAGGTCCCGGCCCGGCTCTGGTCGCGGGTGATCACCCGGTTGCAACCGCAGTAAAAGCACGGACTGAAGCAGAACGGCACGTGCACGTACAAACTCAGTCGGCGCGGAATCGGATCGCCGTTGCTGAGCCGGGCGACCTCGCGAAAGGCCTCGGCCTTGAACGCATCGCCAAACTGCGGCGCGGTCGGGTAGGAGGTATAACGCGGGCCCGGCCGGTCGTAACGGCGCAGCAGGTCGGCATCGAAGGGGGGAATGGCACTCATGGTCGGCAAGACTAAGTGCCTGGGTCCGGATTTGTCTTGACCACAGTCAAGAACTTTGGCGAATAGGCCCGCGGAAATCCGATGGCGCAGTGCAGCACCGGCGGGCCGCAGGAGATTGCGTCGCCGCGACCAATTTCCGCACGCATTGAACGGCGCCGCGCGTCAGCTCAGCCCACGGCGCTTGCGCGGCAGGTGGTTGACCAGAAACTCCATCTGGTCGGCGAGGATATTGCGGTTGCTCAAGATCAGGTGTTCGACCCAGCTCGGCCGGTACGGCACCGCAAGCAGGGGCATGTTCGCCTGTTGCGGTGTGCGGCTGCCCTTTTTCACATTGCACGGCACGCAGGCGCTGACTACGTTGACCCAGTTGTCGCGGCCGCCACGGGACAAAGGGATGACGTGGTCGCGGGTCAGTGCCGGACGGGAAAACTGGTTGCCACAATAAAGGCACAACATGCGGTCGCGGGCGAACAGCGAGGCATTGGTCAGCGCCGGTGCCGGCTCGATCAGGCCGGGCCGGGCGTGGCCCTTGCTGGCCACGATCGGATGCAACTCGATGCAGCTTTGGCATCCGCTCAAGCGATTGTGGCCGCCACGGATGGTCAGGCAGGGGTCGCCGATCGTCCAGGCCACCGCATCGCGGGCATACAGACACACCGCCTCCTGCCAGCTCATCCAGTCGAGGATGCGGCCGTTGGCGTCCAACGACAGCACGCGGGTGGCGTGGACATCGGCCAAGGATTGCACCGGCTTGGGAAGGACTTGCTGCATGGCAGACGCGCCCGCTTCGGATGGGTAGAAGCATAACCGAGAACCCGGTCGGTTCAGCAAGTTTGGCCGGGAGCCGTCGGCCTGCATTATCATGCCCGGCCCGCAACCGGAGAATTTCATGAGCGCGCCACTGACTGCCACCATCGCTACCGATCGTGGCGACATCCATCTCCACTTGTTCGCCGAGGATTGTCCGCTGACCGTGGCCAGTTTCTGCAATTTGGCCCAACGCAAGTTCTACGATGGCTTGAGCTTTCATCGGGTGATTGCGGATTTCATGATCCAGGGCGGCTGCCCCGAAGGCAGCGGCCGCGGCGGTCCGGGTTATCGTTTCGCCGACGAGTGCAAGTCGCATCTGCGCCACGACGGCGGCGGGGTGCTGTCGATGGCCAATGCCGGGCCCGGCACCAATGGCAGCCAGTTCTTCATCACCCATGGCGCCACTCCCTGGCTGGACGGCAAACACACGGTATTCGGCAAAGTCGTCGGTGCCGCCGATCTGGCCGTGGTCAATGCGATCAAGGGTGGCGACCCGATCCGTTCGATCAGCATCGACGGCGATTGCGCGCCGCTGTTTGCCAAGATGCAGACCGAAATCGCCGCCTGGAACCAGGTGCTCGATAGGCGTTGAAGGCGCGATGGGGACAACGAGGGCGACCCACCGGGTCGCCCCTACCGTTCCCCATTCCCCGTTCAATCCGCCACAGCCCGCCACCGACTGCTATGCTCTTGCGGTTCGCCGCCGACGCGCGGAGCGTGTGCGGGCAGCCCCGACTCGTGGAGTGAGAAACGATGTTGAAACTTGCACAGCGGATGGGCCGTGCCAAGCCCAGCGCGATCATGGTGATCGCCGACCAGGCCAGGCAACTCAAGGCCCAGGGCCGCGACATCATCAGTTTCTCGATCGGTGTGCCGAATTTTCTGCCCGGCGAGCATGTCTACGCCGCCGCCCGCGAGGCACTCACCCACGACAGCGGCCAATACGGCAGCAACCGTGGCGCCGACGCGGTGCTCGACGCCTTTCTCGGCCACCTGCGTTCGCTTGGTTTCGAAGGCTACACCCGAGCCCACTGCGCCACCGGCGTTGGCGCCAAGCAGGTGCTGTACAACCTGTTCGAAGCCCTGCTCGACGAGGGCGACAGCATCGCTTTCCCGACTCCGTATTGGACCAGCTACCTGGATATTGCCGAGATCGTCGGCGCCCGCGTGCGGCTGATGCCCTGTGGTCCGGAACAGAACTATAAGCTCACGCCGGCTCAGCTCGACGCTGCGCTGGCCGATAAGCCGAAGGTATTCCTGTTCAACAATCCGTCCAACCCGACCGGCATGGTCTACACGCAGGCAGAAATCGCTGCTCTGGCGGCGGTAATCGCGCGCCATCCGGACACCTGGGTGATCACCGACGACATCTACAATCGCATGGTGTTCGATGGCGTTGGCTACCACAATTTCTTGCACTGCCGCCCGGAATTGCGCGATCGGGTGATTTTCGTCGATTCGCTGTCCAAGACCTACGGCATGCCGGGCTGGCGCATGGGTTTTGTGGCTGGACCGGAAGGCGTCGCCAGGGCGGTGAGCACGCTCAATTCCAATCACATCACCAGCCTGCCCGAGGTGGTGTCGGCGGCCGCGGTCGCGGCCTTGTCCGGCCCGCAGGATGTACCGGCGGCACGCGCCGTCGAATTCGCCGACAAACGCGACCAGGTGCTCGCCGCGCTCGCCGCCATTCCCGGCGTGCGGTGTCCACGGCCGCAGGGCGCGTTTTACGCGTTTCCGGATGTTTCCTGTGCGTTCGGCAAGCGCCACCGCGGCCGTGCGATCGAAAGCGATGCCGACTTCTGCGCCGCCCTGCTCGACGCCAAGGGCGTGGCCTGCGTGCCCGGCTCGGCGTTCGGCGAGCCGCGCGCAATGCGCATCAGCTATACCTGCCCGAGCGCACAATTGGCGCCGGGCTTGCAGCGCATCCAGGAATTTTTTGCCGAACTCGACTGAGGTATCCGCCATGACCCGACATTGGACGGCGATCATCGAACGCGAGGGCAATGGCTATGTTGCGCATTGCCCGCAGCTCGACATTGCAAGCCAGGGCGACAGTATCGAACAGGCCAGGGAAAATTTGAAAGAAGCGATGGAACTGTTCTTTGAAACCGCAAGCACTGCGGAAATCAATGAGCGCACATGCGGCGAGATTTATGTGACCACAGTCGAGGTTGCGGTTGCCTAGCCTGCGGGTTCTATCCGGCCGCGAAGTGTGCGCGATACTCGCGGCGCATGATTTTGTCGAGGTTCGCCGACGTGGGAGTCATATCGTCATGCAGGCGCAGTGCGTTGGCGGCACGCTGACCATACCGGTCCCGGACCACCGCGAAATCCGGGTTGGTACCCTGCTTGCCATCATTCGCCAGTCGCGACTCGATCGCCGGCTTTTCGAAACATTCACTTGAAACGAGGATGCCCACCATGAAGCTGAAAACTCCCGTACGTGTTGCCATTACCGGCGCCGCCGGTCAGATCGGTTACTCGCTGATCTATCGCATCGCCGCCGGCGAAATGCTCGGCCCGGACCAACCGGTGATCCTGCAAATGCTGGAGCTGCCGATGGAAAAGGCCCAGGCCGCGCTCAAGGGCTGCATGATGGAGCTCGACGACTGTGCGTTTCCGTTGCTCGCCGGCATGCTCGGCACGGACGATGCCAAACTCGCCTTCAAGGACGCCGACATCGCCCTGCTGGTCGGCGCGCGGCCGCGCGGCCCGGGCATGGAGCGCCGCGATCTGCTGCTTGAAAATGCCAAGATCTTCACCGCCCAGGGCGCCGCCCTGAATGCCGTGGCGAGCCGCGACTGCAAGGTGCTGGTGGTCGGCAATCCGGCCAATACCAACGCCTATATCGCCATGAAGTCGGCGCCGGACCTGCCGGCGGAAAACTTTACCGCCATGCTCAGACTGGATCACAACCGCGCCTTGAGCCAGCTCGCCAGCAAGGCCGGCGTGGCGGTCGCCGACATCGAAAAACTGGTGGTCTGGGGCAATCACAGCCCGACCATGTATCCCGACTACCGCTTCGCCACGGTCGATGGCCAGAGCCTCAAACAGCGCATCAATGACGAGGCTTGGAACCGCGACAGCTTCATTCCGCTGGTCGGCAAGCGCGGCGCCGCGATCATCGCCGCGCGCGGCCTGTCCTCGGCGGCCTCGGCGGCCAATGCCGCGATCGACCATGTCCACGACTGGATGCTGGGCAGCGACGGCAAGTGGGTGACCATGGGCGTGCCTTCCGATGGCAGCTATGGCATTCCCGAAGGACTGATCTACGGCGTGCCGGTGACCACCAGCGCCGGCAAGTACCAGCGCGTGCGCGACCTGCCGATCGACGACTTCAGCCGTGAACGCATGCAGCACACCCAGGCCGAACTGGAAGAAGAGCGCGCCGGCGTTGCCCACCTGTTCAACTGAGCCCGAACTCGTTGCCGGCCACGGACCGCCTGCCGTCAACGGCCTGCGGCTGCCGGCCGCGGGTTCCCGCGGTGTCCCATGAATCGACCACAGGAGCCCGCATGACCGGCCACACCGTGCATTTCAAGGTGGCGCTGAACATCGACAGCGACCATTTCGACGCATTCGACCAGATCGTCCAGCA
>JBFXKH010000057.1:5530-21672 GCA_050173995.1 Lysobacterales bacterium
TCCGACCGCAACCGCCATGCTGGCGGCGATGGGTGCGGAAGTCTTCCCTTGGTGGCGCGGTATCGCCAGCGATTGATTGGGCGGCAGCCGCTGCCGAATGGGCCAGGGTGCAGACCGTCGCGGATTGGTGCAAGGCCTCGATCAGCCGCTACTAAGCTTGGCCCATGACGAATCGCAAACCAGCGGATCTCAGCGCTCCCGATGCCGCTCCCTCGGCAGCGGCGCAGGCTTTGCCGATACCGGTGGCGCAGGCAACGCCGGCAGCGGAGCTGCGCGGCGCCAGTCGATTGCTGGTGGCGGCGGTGGCCGGGGTGGCGGATATCGTCGAAGACCTGCACCGCACGATCGCTGGCGTCGCCCCGATGCTTGGCGTGCAAGCGCCGGGCCGCACCCGTGGCATCACCGGACTGGTCTATCGCAGCGTACGCGGGGTCGCTGCGACAGTCGGCAGCGGGCTGGATGCGGCGCTGGCGGGGCTGGCGCCGGTGCTGGGTGCAGGCGCCGCCACACCGCGCCGGGAAGCGCTGCGCGCCGCACTGAATGGGGTGCTCGGCGATTATCTGGAGGCCACGGGCAATCCACTGGCGATCCCGATGCAGTTGCGTGCGCTGGCCTGCGCGGCTACGGATGCCGATCTGCCGGCGGGAGGGCGTTTGCTGATCCTGGTGCATGGCCTGTGCATGAACGACCGGCAATGGCGACGCGACGGCCACGACCACGGACAGGCGCTGGCGGCAGCGCAGGGCTATACACCGCTCTATCTGCATTACAACAGTGGTCGACCGATCCACCAGAACGGCGCGGAGTTCGCCGATCGGGTCGAGCGTCTGTTGGCCGATTGGCCAACGCCGGTCGACGAGATCGTCATCATCGGCCACAGCATGGGTGGCCTGGTCGCGGAGAGCGCCCGCCGTCAAGCCGTGCAGCGCGGGCAGCAGTGGCCGGCGCGCCTGCATGCTTTGATCGGTCTCGGCACCCCGCATCTGGGTGCGCCGCTGGAGCGGGCCGGCGCTGGCGTGGACTGGTTGCTGGGCATTAGCCCGTACACGGCACCGCTGGCGCGGCTGGGCAGGATTCGCAGCGCTGGCATCCGCGATCTTGGCCATGGACGCATTCTGCCGGCCGGGCGGCGTGAATTGCCGGGCCGGGCAGGCAAGGACGGCGGCGACGGTGTCGATTCCGTTCGGCAACCAAGCCGGCTGTTGATCGCCGCCAGCAAGCAGGCCGAACCGGGCACCACCGGCAAACGTCCGAGCGGCGATGGCCTGGTGCCGGTGGCGAGTGCCCTGGCCCAGGGGCCGCGTGCCGACGCGGTACTGGCCAAAGCGCAGCGGCGCGTCGTTTTCGGCATCGATCATTTCGATTTGCTCGCCAGCAGAGAGGTTCATCAGCATCTGTGCGAATGGCTGGATGCGGTCCGGCGGCGTCCGCCGAAGGTGCCGTGAAAGGCAGGTACAATGGGCGTTTCGGAGACGGAGCGAACATGAGCGAGCAGAGCCCCGGTGCGCGGTTCCGCGCGGCGATTGTGGCCGAACAACCGCTGCAGGTGATCGGCGCGATCACCGCCTACGCCGGATTGATGGCCAGACACTGCGGCTACCGCGCGCTGTATCTTTCCGGCGGCGGCGTCGCCGCCAATTCGCTGGGCATGCCGGATCTCGGTATCAGCACCATGGACGACGTGCTGATCGACGCGCGCCGCATCGTCGATGCCACCGGCATGCCGCTGCTGGTCGATATCGATACCGGCTGGGGTGGGGCGTTCAACATCGCGCGCACGATCCGCAGCTTCGAACGGGTCGGCGTCGCGGCGGTACATCTCGAAGACCAGGTCGGCCAAAAACGCTGCGGCCATCGCCCCGGCAAGGAAGTGGTCGCGAGTGCCGAGATGGTCGACCGGGTCAAGGCTGCGGTCGACGCGCGCCGCGACCACGACTTCGTCATCATGGCGCGCACCGATGCCGCCGCGGTCGAAGGCATCGATGCCGCGATCGAACGCGCAGTCGCCTACGTTGCCGCCGGTGCCGACATGATCTTTCCGGAAGCGATGCGAACGCTTGACGACTACCGACGCTTCAAGCAGGCGGTTGGGGTGCCGATCCTCGCCAACCTCACCGAGTTCGGATCGACCCCGTTCTTCACCACCGACGAACTGCGCAGCGCCAATGTCGATATCGCCTTGTATTGCTGCGGCGCCTATCGCGCCATGAACAAGGCAGCGCTGGATTTCTATCAGACCGTGCGCCGCGACGGCACCCAGAAGCACATCATCGACCGCCTGCAGACCCGCGCCGAGCTCTATGAGTTTCTCGGCTACCACGCCTATGAACAGCAGTTGGATGCGTTGTTTGGAGGGGCTAGGGGCTAGGGACTAGAGGCTAGGGGCTAGAGGCGAGGGGCTAAAGCATGGTCAGGAGTTATCGCGATCTGGAAGTTTGGCAACGCAGTATGGCTTCGATTGGGCATGTCTATGCGATCGCGGCTGCCCTGCCAACGGAAGAACGTTACGCCCTGGCCTCGCAATTGCGCCGTGCCGCGGTGTCGATTCCGGCAAATATTGCCGAAGGCCACGCGCGCATGGCGACGCGGGACTTTGCCAGGTTCATCGCCATTGCGCTGGGTTCAGTAGCCGAACTGGAAACCTTGCTCCATCTCACCGACAGCCTGCACTCGCTCCACCATCCGGCCTGCCAGCCATTGTTTGCCGAACTGGACCAAATCGGAAAGATGCTACGTGCCTTGCACAAGTCCCTACGTAGCAAAGCGGTGGCCGCCCCCAGCTCCCAGCCCCCAGCCCCCAGCCCCTAGCCCCGCCCCCAGCCCCGGAGTCCCCCATGTCCGAGCCCCAAAGCACGCCCCCCAAGCCCAAGAAATCCGTCGCCCTGTCCGGCGTGGTCGCCGGCAATACCGCGCTGTGTACGGTCGGCCGGACCGGCAACGATCTTCACTATCGCGGTTACGACATTCTCGAGTTCGCCGACCACAGCGAGTTCGAGGAAATCGCCTTTCTGCTGGTCCATGGCCAGTTGCCGAACGCGGCCGAGCTCGCCGCCTACAAGACCAAGCTGCGCGGACTGCGCGGACTGCCGGCCTCGGTGCGGCGCGTGCTCGAATCGCTGCCGGCGGCGGCGCACCCGATGGATGTGATGCGCACCGGGGTATCGGCGCTCGGCTGCGTGCTGCCGGAAAAGGACGACCACAACCTGGCCGGCGCCCGCGATATCGCCGACCGGCTGCTGGCCGCGCTCGGTTCGATGCTGCTGTACTGGTACCACTTTGCGCACAACGGCCGGCGCATCGAGGTCGAGACCGACGACGATTCGATCGGCGGGCACTTCCTGCACCTGTTGCACGGCGCGAAACCGCGGGCGAGCTGGGTGCGCGCCATGCACACCTCGCTGATCCTGTACGCCGAACACGAGTTCAATGCCAGCACCTTCGCCGCGCGGGTGATCGCCGGCACCGGCTCCGACCTGTATTCGGCGATCGCCGGCGGCATCGGTGCGCTGCGCGGACCCAAGCACGGCGGCGCCAACGAGGTCGCCTTCGATATCCAGAAGCGTTACGACAGCGCCGACGCCGCCGAAGCCGATATCCGCACCCGGGTCGAACGCAAGGAAGTGGTGATCGGCTTCGGTCACCCGGTCTACACCGTCTCCGACCCACGCAACCAGATCATCAAGGCGGTCGCCAAACGGCTGTCGGACGAGGCCGGCGATCCGCGCATGTTCGCCATCGCCGAGCGGCTGGAGTCGGTGATGTGGGAAATTAAGCGGATGTTCCCCAACCTCGACTGGTTCAGCGCTGTCAGTTATCACATGCTCGGCGTGCCGACCGCGATGTTCACCCCGCTGTTCGTGATCGCGCGCACCAGCGGCTGGAGCGCGCACATCATCGAACAACGCATCGACAACAAGATCATCCGCCCGAGCGCCAATTACACCGGCCCCGAAGACCGCAAGTTCCTGCCTTTGGCAAAGCGCGGCTAGGCGTCGGGCGATGCTGCCGGGTCGTCGGGGCGGCAGCGAATCGCGATCAGTGCCCGGCGGCTACCAGGTGTAGCGCACGGTATAGCTGAACTTGGCTTCGCCGTCGGCCTTGATGCTGAGGGGAAAATCCACCGTGCCGGCGTCACGCTTCTGGTACTTGGCGCTGGCCGCGGTGAGGCTCCACTGGCTCCAGCGGTACAGGTACTCGCGGGCGACGACATCGACCGCTTCCTGCTTACGGTTGCGTACGCTGATCTCGAAGGTTTCTTCGATCCAACGGGCATTGCTATCGACCCGGAAATCGGTCTGCTTGCGCTCGCCGACCACGTCGAAGCTGTCGCCCAGTTTGATGCGCAGGGTTTCGTTGCGCGGGGTGTGCTGGATCAGGTCCTCGCCGATGAACTCCAGGCTGCCGTCGCCGCGATTGGCCTGATTGACGCGGATGCGCCCGGCCGGCAGCGGCATGCCGAGGCCATTGGTTTTCTCGTTTTTGAATTCCAGCCAGGCGCCGACCTTGCCCGGCTGGCTGGCGGCGAAACCCTGGTCGGTGATCGGCGAACCGTAGTAGCGCCACGGACCGGGTCCGGCGGTGAACACCAGTTCGCGCTGGCAGCCGACCGCGGTCGCCGCCGGAAACAGTTCCAGTTGCTTGGTCGAGTTCTGCGGCAGGTCGGTGCTCCGGCCCAGGGTGTACAGGTGGTACTCGAACAGCTGCGATTCCTGGAAGCCCTGCTCCTCTACCGCATCGACCACCCGCGCAGATTTCACGTACATCGCCTGCGGCGCGGCCGCGGCCGGCTCGCGGTTGACCTCGCCGGCGACCAGTTTGAGCGTGCTGCCGGGAAAGCTGGCGCCGCTCTGGTTGACGATGGTGACCCAGGCGGCCAGGTCCATGCGGCAAGCGTCGCCGTCATCGGCCAGGGTGATGTTGTAGTCGCTCCACCAGGTCATGCCCTGGGTCTGGTAGCTGACCACCGCGTCGTGCTTGCCGGCCTGTTTGGCGCTGACCAGCCAGACCAGGGTCGGGCGGGTGATCAGACCCCCGGGCAGGGCCGGAAACTGGATATTGGTGTACTGGCCGAGGGTGACCACCTCGCCGCTGTCTTTCTGCAGGATCAGGCCATTGCTGGCCGACAACAGGGTGCCGACCACGCGCTCGAAGCGCTCGGCCTGGGCCTGGTCGACGCTGATTTTCTGGCCGATGTAGCGCTGCAACAGCTTCTGCCCATCGACCAGGTCGAACTGGTAGTTCTGTTCGATCACGCGGGTGCCGGCCGGATCGGTGAGCGAGGCGAAACTGACCGTGCTCGGATCGATCCGGGTGGCGACATCGCTGAAGCGGACCTCGCCGCTGCCGGCGGCAATCGCCAGTTCGCGGCGGTCGCGCACCAGCGCGTAGCCGGGTACCGCCTGGCCGTATTGCGCCAGCGTCTGCGGGTTCAACTGCCCGGGTTGCGCCGAGCTGTAAATGGTCAGCGTGTACTGCGGCGCGGCGACGCTTTGATTCATCACCGCAGCCGCGCCAAACAGCGCGGCGATGGCGGCGGCGAGCAGGGCAGGGTGAAAGGTGCGTGGCGACATACGGCTCTCCGGTAGCGGCTTTGGGACACACTACAACGAAGCGCGGTGGGATTCAGGGTTTGGGCTAGAGACTAGGGACTAGGGACTAGAGACTAGAGACTAGGGGCTAGGGGCTAGACAAAGGCTTGTGCTGCGCCCAGCACAACCTATGCATGGCCCGGGACTTGTTGCGCTTCGCTGCGCTCAGCACAACCTATGCATCGTCTAGCCCCTAGCCCCTAGCCCCTAGCCCCTAGCCCCTAGCCCCTAGTCCAGCCGCCAATCACCCCGCGCCGATCTGGTTCAGTTCGATCGCGTGCTGTTCCTGCAGCAGCGGGTCGATCACCGGGTCGAGATCGCCGGCGATGACGCTGTCGAGCGAGTACAGGGTCAGGTTGATGCGGTGGTCGCTCAGTCGGCCCTGCGGAAAATTGTAGGTGCGGATGCGCTGCGAACGGTCGCCGGAGCCGACCTGCAGCCGGCGCAGCTCGGATTGCGCGTCGGTCTGCTTCTGCTGTTCGATGTCGAGCAGACGCGCCGCCAGCAGGCTCATCGCGCGTGCGCGGTTCTTGTGCTGCGAACGCTCGTCCTGGCATTCGACGATGATGCCGCTCGGCAGATGGGTGATGCGGATCGCCGAATCGGTCTTGTTGACGTGCTGTCCGCCGGCCCCGGATGCGCGAAAAGTATCGACCTTGAGGTCGGCCGGGTTGATATCGATCGCGGTCACCTGATCGACTTCGGGCAGCACCGCCACCGTGGCCGCCGAGGTATGGATGCGGCCCTGCGACTCGGTTTCCGGTACCCGCTGCACGCGGTGGGTGCCGGATTCGAACTTGAGCCGGGCGAACACGTCGCGGCCGGCGACGCGGGCGATCGCTTCCTTGAAACCGCCGTGTTCGCCCGGGCTCGCCGACAGCAGTTCAATGGTCCAGCCGCGGCGTTCGGCGTAGCGGGTGTACATGCGCAACAGGTCGCCAGCGAAGATCGCCGCCTCGTCGCCGCCGGTGCCGGCGCGCAGTTCCAGGAACACATTGGCGGAATCGCGCTGGTCCCTGGGGATCAGGCAGGCGGCCAATTCCGATTCCAGTTGGTTCTGGCGCGCGCGCAGCGTCTCGATCTCGGCGGCGGCCAGGGCGGCGAACTCCGGGTCGCGGTCGGTGAGCATGCCCTGGGCCGAGGTCAGCGCCAACTCGTTGTCGTGCAGTGCGGCCAGTGCCTTGGCGACCGGGCCGAGTTCGGCGTATTCGCGCGAGAGTTCGCGGAAGCGGTTGTTGTCGTCGATCACCGAAGGTTCGGCAAGCAGTCGCTCGACTTCCTGGTGGCGTTCGGCGATCGCTTCGAGACGCTGCCGGATGGCCGGTTTCATGCCGTGTCCCGGCCGCGGATCAGGTCGGCATAGAGTTTTTCGGCGCTGGCCAAAAGTTCCGCGTCGCCCTGCTCGGCGGCCTGGTGCAATTGCCGGCTGGGGGCGTGCAGCAATTTGTTGGTCAGGGTGTGCGCCAGGAATTGCAGTGCCTGGTCCGGGCTCTTGCCGGTGGCGAGCAGATGGCGGGCTTTGTCCAGCACTTCGTCGCGGCAGGCGCTGCCGGCCTGGCGCAGTGCCTTCAGGGTGCCCTGATGATCCAGCGCCTGGCACCAGTTCATGAAGTGGCCGACCTGCAGGTCGATGATCGCCTCGGCCTCCAGCGCGGCCTCGCGGCGCGAGCGCAGCGACTCGTCGATGACCGCACCGATGTCGTCGATGCTGTACAGATAGATATCCTCCAGTTCGGCGACTTCGGCGGCAATATCGCGCGGCACTGCCAGGTCGAGCATGAACATCGGTCGGTGGCGGCGCTGCTTGAGCGCCGCGCGGACCAGCGGCAGGGTCAGGATCGGTTCGCGGCTGGCGGTCGAGGCGATCACGATATCGGCGTCGGCCAGGCGGTTTGGCAGTTCGGTCAGCGGCAGCGCCAGCGCACCGAATTCGCGGGCCAGCGACTCGGCATTGGCCAGGGTGCGGTTGGCCACCAACAGGCGTTTCACGCCGGCCTCCTGCAGGTGCCGCGCCGACAATTCGATGGTGTCGCCGGCACCGATCAGCAGTACCGTCGCCTGGTGCAGGTCGCCGAAGATACGTTCGGCCAGCCGCACCGCGGCAAACGCCACCGACACCGGGCTGGCGCCGATGCGGGTTTCGGTGCGCGCGCGTTTGGCCACCGCAAAGGCATTCTGGAACATCCGGTCCAGCGTGGTCGCCAGGCTGCCGGCTTGGCGGGCGCATTGGTAGGCGAGCTTGAGCTGACCGAGAATCTGCGGCTCGCCAAGCACCATGGAATCCAGCCCGGTGGCGACCCGGAACACGTGGCGCACCGCCTGTGCACCGTCGTGCCGATAGAGAAAACCGTCGAGCCGATCCAGCGACAATTGAAAATGCCGGTGCAGCCAATCGCGCGGCGCGTTCTCCTGTCCCTCACCGACCCGGCAATACAATTCGGTACGGTTGCAGGTGGACAGAATCGCTGCTTCGCGGATGCTGGCATCGGCGGCCAAGTTGCTCAGTGCTGCCAATGTGTGCTCGGGCGCAAACGCGACCTGCTCGCGCAGGGCGAGCGGGGCGGTCTGGTGATTGAGGCCGAGCGCAACGATGGGCATGACATGACACAATGGGGCGACCGGTCATTGTCGGCGGGTGGGTTCCCGCAATCAAGGAAAATCGCTTTGAAAATCATTGTACTTCGGGCTTGTCTTGGATTATTGCCTGGCCTTGGGCTGCTGGCTTGCGCTGGTCTGCCACCGTCGCCTACGGCAGGCAAAGGCGCACCGGGTGTGCGCGCCGCACAGCCCGAGGATCGGGTGCTGGCCGAGCGTCTGGCCGCCGAATTTGCGGTCCAGGCCGGCGACACCGATGCCGCACTCGGGCATCTGCAGGCGGCTGCGGAAGCGTCGGATGATCCGACCGAGGCCAGAAAGGCGCTGCGCCTGGCGCTGGCACAGTCGCGTTTCGATGCCGCCGAGGCGGTCGCCGCTCGCTGGCAACAGCTACAGCCGGATGCGCCCGCGCTGCGCGCCTACCAGGTCGCGCTGGCGCTGGCGCAGGGGCGTTCCGAGCCGGCCTGGGCGCTGTCCCGGACGCTCGCTGCCGAGGACACCAAGACCCTGGCCGAAGCGCTGGCGGCGGTGCCGATCCGTGAGCGGGTGTTGCCGTTCATCGAACGCAGCATCGAGGCCAGCGACGATCTGGAGCTGGCGATCCGCTGGACCGCCTTTGTCGATCGTCTGGACGAAACCGGCATGGCGGTGATCCTCGCTTCGCGGCTGATCGAGCGTTTTCCCGATCGTTCGGAATCCTGGGCGCTGCGTGCCGGGCTGAATCGCAAGCAGGAGGATTTCGCCGCGGCCCGCGACGATTTCGCCGCCGCTATTGCGCGAAAGCCGGATGCGCGCCGGCTGCGTCTGGCTCTGGCTGAAACTCTGGCGAGCAGTGCCGACCCGGCTGCGGCGGCGGCCGTACTTGCCGAACTTCGACCCGGCGATGACGATACCCTGAACGCCGAAATCGCCTACGCCGCCAAGGCGGAAGATCAGAAATTGCTGCGCTCGGCCTACCAGGCTTTGCGCGATCTGCCGCTGCCACGACCGGCGGGCCGGGTGTCGCGCCTGGGAGCGGTGGCGGAACTGCTGGGCGAACCGAAAACCGCGATCGACTGGTATCTGGCGATGCCGGACGACCCGGAGCGCAGCCGTGCGGTCCTGCGAGCGGCCCTGCTGATGGCGGAAGACGGCGAGTTGGACCGTGCCCTGAAAACCATCCGGCAACTGCGTGAGCAAGGCATCGACAAGCAGGCCGAGTTACAGAGCAGTTACCAGGTCGAAGCCAGCCTGCTCACCGATGCCGGCCGGGCGGCTGAGGCGATTGCCGTCTATGACCAGGCGCTGTTGGTCATGCCGAACGACCGCGAACTGCGCTTTGCACGGGCCCTGGCGCTGGCGGCGCAGGGGCAGGCCGATGCGGCGGAGCAGGATCTGCTGATCCTGCTGGAACAAAATCCAGACGATCCGGCGACCCTGAATGCGCTTGGCTATACCCTGGCCGACAGCAATGTTCGTCTGCCCGAGGCGCTGGCACTGATCCAACGCGCGCTGGCGCTGGCACCCAAGGACGCGGCGATCATGGACAGCATGGGCTGGGTGTTGTTTCGGCTGGGCCAGATCGGCGACGCGATCAGTTGGCTGCGCTCGGCCCAGGCGGCTGACCCGAGCGCGGAAATCGCCGCACACCTGGGCGAAGCGCTATGGGCCGATGGCCAACGTCAGGCAGCGAGCGAGGTATGGGACAAGGCACGCGCACAGTCGCCCGATGATCGGGTCTTGAACGACACCTTGCGCAGGCATGGCCTATGAGAATCCTGGGATGGGTGTTTGCCACCCTATTGCTGACCGGCTGCGCCGCGATGCCATGGAACTGGGGCGGCCAGGCAGTACGTGGACGCTATCCTGGAAACGCCGAAAACCGACTGCTGACCCGCTTTGCCCTGTCCGGCCGACTGGCCATCGCCACCGGCACGGAAAGCGGCAGCGGCCGTATCGACTGGGAACAGAATCTCGATCACTACAGCATTCGTCTGCGTTCGCCAGTCAGCGGACAAAGTTGGCGACTGTCCGGTGACGATTCCGGTGCCTCGCTGGAAGGCCTGCGCACGCTACCGCTGCGCGGACCATCGGCCGAAGCACTGCTGAAGCGCGAACTGGGCTGGGACCTGCCGGTGGCGGCGCTCCGGCAATGGGTGCAGGGCCGCAGCACCGACCCGGGCAGCCGCATCGAGCGCGATGCCGAGGGCTGGCCGATGGCATTCGACGAGGCCGGCTGGCACATCGAGTACCGCGACTGGCATACCGGCTTCGAGCCGCCGCTGCCGGCGCGCATCGAGGCGCGCCGGGGCGACGCCCGGGTGCGGCTCGCAATCGCCAGTTGGCAGATCGAAAGGGTTGAGGTCGGCGGTGGCGGCTGAGGTGCTGTCGGTCTGGCCGGCGCCGGCCAAGATCAACCTGTTCCTGCACGTGCTGGGCCGTCGTGCCGACCGATATCACCGGATCCAGACGGTTTTTCAGCTGGTCGATCTGTGCGATCGGGTGCTTATCCAGCCAAGCGACGACGGCCGGATCGAACGTTACGGCGAACTGGCTTCGGTCCGTGCCGACCAGGATTTGAGCCTGACCGCGGCGCGCCTGCTGCAGCAGGCCAGCGGCAGCCGCAAAGGCGCCCGGATAGGTCTCGACAAACGCATTCCGATCGGAGCCGGACTGGGTGGGGGCAGCTCCGATGCGGCGACCGTGCTGGTCGGGCTGAACCGGATCTGGGGCCTCGGCCTCGATACCGTGACGCTGGCCGCGCTGGGGCTGCAGTTGGGCGCTGACGTGCCGCTGTTCGTGCATGGCCGTAGCGCCTGGGCCGACGGAATTGGCGAGCAGTTGCTACCGATCGCACTGCCCGAGGCCTGGTATGTGGTGATTTTCCCAGGGGTCGCGGTATCCACCCCTGAGGTATTCAACGATCCGGCATTGACACGGGATACGCCGCCCACCACAATTCCACGCTTCCTTTCGGGCGAAGCCACGCGAAACGACTTGCAGGCGCCGGCGGTGGCGCGTTGCCCGGAGATCGGCGCGGCTCTCGCCTGGCTGGATCGGTTCGCACCGGCGCGCATGAGCGGCAGCGGTTCGTCGGTATTTGCGCGGGTGGCCATGCGCGAACAGGGTGACGCGGTGGTTCGGCGTTGCCCACCGGCATGGCAGAGTTTTGTGGTTCGCGGTCTGTCGGCGTCGCCGCTGGTGCAGGCAGACGCGGCCTGGCTTGGATAGCCGGGTATGATGATCCGGCAGCCCAGGTAGGGTCGGCGCTTAGCTGCGCCGCTCACGCCGTGGATCGGCTGGCCGGCGGGATCGAAATACTGGGACGTCGCCAAGTGGTAAGGCACGGGGTTTTGATCCCCGCATTCGAAGGTTCGAATCCTTCCGTCCCAGCCATTGCGGTGCGTTGCAACATCCAATCTGCGGGCAGACAGCGGTCATGAGCAAGTCGGACGGGATCTTGGTATTTGCCGGCACCGCGCATCGGGCTTTGGCGCTATCGGTCTGCAAACAGTTGGGCGTGCCGCTCGGCAAGGCGCAGATCGGGCGGTTTTCCGACGGCGAGGTGCAGATCGAAATCGAGGAGAACGTCCGCCGCCAGGAAGTGTTCGTGATCCAACCGACTTGTGCGCCTTCGGCCGAGAACCTGATGGAACTGCTGGTCCTGATCGACGCACTGAAGCGCGCCTCTGCGGCATCGGTGACCGCCGTGGTGCCGTATTTCGGGTACGCCCGGCAAGACCGGCGGCCGCGCTCGGCGCGGGTGCCGATCACCGCCAAAGTGGCCGCCAAGATGCTCCAGGCGGTTGGCACCGACCGGGTGCTGACGGTGGATGTCCACGCCGACCAGATCCAGGGTTTTTTCGATATTCCCATGGACAATGTGTACGCGTCGCCGCTGCTGCTGGCCGATGTCTGGCGTCACCACGGCACCGACGGGATCATCGTGGTGTCGCCGGACGTGGGTGGCGTGGTGCGCGCACGGGCAATCGCCAAGCGCCTCGACGACGCCGATCTGGCGATCATCGACAAACGCCGGCCACGCGCCAACGAAGCTACGGTGATGAACATCATCGGCGATGTTGACGGCAAGGTCTGCGTGCTGGTCGATGACATCGTCGATACCGCCGGCACCCTGTGCGCCGCGGCCAGCGCGCTCAAGGTGCGCGGTGCGCGCAAGGTGGTCGCTTACTGTACCCATCCGGTGCTGTCTGGGCCGGCGTTGACCAACATCATGAATTCGGGCATCGACGAACTGGTGGTCACCGACACGATTCCGCTCAACGACGATGCCCGCGCCTGCGCGCGCATCAGACAATTGTCGGTGGCGCAGTTGCTGGCCGAAACCATGCGCCGGGTCGCCTTTGGCGAATCGGTCAGTTCGCTGTACGTCGATTGATTCATCCGGGCCGGTGACAGGTCCTGCCCCCAGCAATGGGGCGGGCCGGTCACCGATCCGATCATCCGGGTCGTTTGGTCGCGAACGACTCCCAACCGTAAGGAAATGCAGAAATGGCAAGCGTTCATGAAATCCAGGCAGAACTCCGCGCTGTAGAGGGGAAGGGTGCGAGCCGCCGCCTCCGCCGCGCGGACAAGGTTCCGGCCGTGCTCTATGGGGCCAAACAGGCCCCGCTCAACATCCAGCTCGACCACAAGCTGGCGCTGTTGTATTCGCAGAACGAGTGGTTCTATTCCTCGGTGCTGACCATGAAGATCGGCGACCAGGTGCAGAAAGTGCTGTTCCGCGACATCCAGCGGCACGCCTTCAAGTTGCGTATCCAGCACCTCGATTTCCAGCGCGTTTCGGAGACCGAAAAGCTCAAGCTCAAGGTGCCGCTGCACTTCATCAATCAGGATATTTCGCCGGCCGGCAAGACCGCCGGTGTGGTCGTAACCCACGAGATGAACGAGATCGAGATCTACTGCCTGCCGAAAGACATTCCTGAGTATCTGGAAGTCGATCTCAGTGCACTGAGCCTCGGCGATATCGTGCACGTCTCCCAGCTCAAGCTGCCGGAAGGCATCAGCATCCCGTCGCTGCGACTCGGCAAGGAGCACGACCTGGCAGTGGTACTGGCAAGGCATGCGCGCGTGGAAGTCGAAGCGGCCAGCGAGGAATCGGCCGCCGCCGCGCCGGCTGCCGCCGCAAGCAAGGGTGCAGCGCCGGCCAAGGGTGCCGCTCCCGCCAAGGGTGCAGCGCCAGCCAAGGGTGCAGCGCCGGCCAAGGGTGCAGCGCCAGCCAAGGGTGCGGCGCCGGCCAAGAAGAAGTAATCGGCACATGGGAATGGAACGGGCGTCCGCGCTACCGGGGCGCCCGGTTCCGGGCTGCGGGGCTGGACCATGAACGGAATTGCGCTGTTGGTCGGGCTGGGAAACCCTGGTGCCGAGCACGCCCTGAATCGGCACAACGCCGGTTTCTGGCTGCTCGATGCGCTGGCCGACCAGCACGGAGCCAGGTTTGGAGCGGACGCCAAGTTGCATGGCGAGTCGGTCAAACTGAATATCGCCGGCCAGCCGGTGTGGTTGCTCAAGCCGCGCACTTTCATGAACCGCAGCGGCCAGGCGGTGGTGGCCGCGCAGCATTATTTCCGGATCGCTGCCGAGCAGACCCTGGTCGTACACGACGATCTGGATCTGCCGACCGGGGTCGCGCGGCTCAAGTTCGATGGCGGTCACGGCGGCCAGAATGGTCTGCGCGACATCATCGCCACGCTGGGCCACGGGCGCTTCCACCGCTTGCGCATCGGCATCGGCCATCCTGGCGACAAGAACCGGGTGACGTCGTGGGTGCTGGGCCGCCCCGGTAAGGAAGACG
Source organism: Lysobacterales bacterium (assembly GCA_050173995.1). GTDB lineage: Bacteria > Pseudomonadota > Gammaproteobacteria > Xanthomonadales > Ahniellaceae > 0-14-3-00-62-12. The sequence goes on from JBFXKH010000057.1 coordinate 19,508, forward strand.
AGGCGCGTATGCGCGCCGCGGTGAGCGACGCGCAGTCGGTAATGGAATCGGTAGTCGGCGGAGATTTCGAAGGCGCGATGCGTTGGCTGCATGCGAGCCGGTAACGATGCCGGCCGGTAATCCGGTCGGGCCGGGATGGCTGTAATTGACCCCGGAGTTTTTGGGTTTGGTGCGTGCGGGGACTGCGCCGGCAGATCGATCGGCGCGCCCGCCGCGCCAAACCCAAAGTCTCCCCCTAATCAGGAAAGTCCATGGGCATCAAGTGCGGCATCGTCGGCCTGCCCAACGTCGGCAAATCCACCCTGTTCAATGCGCTCACCAAGGCGGGCATTCCGGCGGCCAACTACCCGTTCTGCACGATCGACCCGAACGTCGGCGTGGTGCCGGTGCCGGACCCGCGCATGCAGGCGCTGGCCGGCATCGCCAAGCCGCTGAAAATCATCCCGACGGTCATCGAATTCGTCGATATCGCGGGCCTGGTTGCGGGGGCGTCCAAGGGCGAGGGGCTGGGCAACCAGTTTCTGGCGCATATCCGCGAAGTCGACGCGATCGCCCACGTGGTGCGTTGCTTCGAACATCCGGACGTGGTGCACGTGTCGGGCCGGATCGACCCGATCGCCGACATCGAGACCATCGACACCGAACTCGCCCTGGCCGATCTGGACTCGGTCGATCGCGCCCTGAACCGGGCCGAGCGTTCGGCCAAATCTGGCGACAAGGAAGCGATCGCGCGCAAGCCGGTGCTGGAAAAGCTCGCCGCCGCACTGAACCAGGGCGTGAGTGCCCGCGCCGCCGGACTGGATGAAGACCAGCGCGCCCTGGTTCGTGACTTGTTCCTGTTGACCCTGAAGCCGGTGGTGTACATCGCCAATGTGCGCGAGGACGGCTTCGAGAACAATCCGCTGCTTGACCGCCTGCGCGAACGCGCCCGTGCCGAAGGCGCCGAAGTCGTGCCGGTGTGCGCCGCCATCGAAGCCGAACTGGCCCTGCTCGAGGACGCCGACAAAGCCGAGTTTCTGGCCGATATGGGCCTGACCGAGCCCGGCCTGAACCGGGTGATCCGGGCCGCCTACCGTCTGCTCGGATTGCAAACCTATTTCACCGCAGGCGAAAAGGAAGTTCGTGCCTGGACCATCAAAGCCGGCTTTACCGCCCCGCAGGCGGCCGGGGTCATCCACACCGACTTCGAACGCGGCTTCATCCGCGCCGAAACCATCGCCTACGACGACTACATCCGCTATCGCGGCGAAGCCGGCGCCCGCGAAGCCGGCCGGCTGCGCCTGGAAGGCAAGGAGTACCTGGTCCAGGAAGGCGATGTCCTGCATTTCCGCTTCAACGTCTAGCCCTTGACAACAACCACGTAAGCAGCAAAAATGCGCGGCTCCGTGGAGGGATACCCAAGCGGCCAACGGGGGCAGACTGTAAATCTGCTGGCTCATGCCTTCGGTGGTTCGAATCCACCTCCCTCCACCATCGTAGGCAAAAGTCGGAAGTTTGAAAGTAGGGTGGATAAGCGCAGCGCATCCACCATCCGGCAGGAAAGCAGGAAAACTGGGAGTTTTGGCAACAGCACAGGAGTGCCAGGCAAAATTTTTGATTGGCTGGTGGAAGCAGATTCGATGCGTTATCCGGTCTGCCGTCATCTGTCTTCCGTCATCTGAACGCGGGAGTAGTTCAACGGTAGAACCTCAGCCTTCCAAGCTGATGGTGCGGGTTCGATTCCCGTCTCCCGCTCCACCAAGAGGATAGCCGGCAGCAGGTAGCAGACAATGGGTAGCGGCGAGCAGAGATCTTGTTCCCGTCAAGTGCTTGTCTGCTGGATGTTGCCGGCTGTGTTCTGAAACGCTCACGTAGCTCAGTCGGTAGAGCACTTCCTTGGTAAGGAAGAGGTCGATGGTTCGATTCCATTCGTGAGCACCACCGTTTGTCCCGGTGTTGCAGATGGGCAATCAGGCAGGGCGCGATCGGTCGTTAGCCCTGCGGATCAAAATTCTTCCACCAGATTCAGAAAACGTCGGAGTCCGCCGCCATGGCCAAGGAAAAGTTCGAGCGCAAGAAGCCGCATGTCAATGTCGGCACGATTGGGCATGTTGATCACGGCAAGACCACGCTGACCGCGGCGCTGACCAAGATCGGCGCGGAGCGTTTTGGCGGCGAGTTCAAGG
>JBFXKH010000058.1:0-21280 GCA_050173995.1 Lysobacterales bacterium
CATCGTGTGGCTGTAAGTGCAAATGAACCCAAGCCCTTGGGGTGCTGAGGATGAATGTTTCTGGGGGGGAAACTGCCTCCTGGTGTCTGTCCGAGTGGGTGATTCACAGGTTTGATGCGGGTCGCCGTGGCGCGTTGGACAGCGCTTCGGGGCCGGCCCCACGGTGACGCAGTGCGGCCGACAATCGTTCCTAAGGTCCAGGAAAATAAAAAGACAAGGCAAGTCCGGCGTTCGTGCAACCGCCGCATAGGCAACGCCGCGCAGCCGCTATCGATGGGAGTAGAGATTGATGAGTACAGTTCGCCTGGAAGCGGTGGCCCGTGATGCCGTGGAGATTCCCCTGCAAGCCGCATCGGTGGATATCTGGGACAAGAAATACCGGCTGAAGGCCAAGACCGGTGCCCCAGTGGATGCCACCATCGACGACACCTACCAACGCGTCGCCCGTGCCCTGTCCGAAGTCGAGGCCGGCGCCGAGAAGCAGCAATACTGGTTCGAGCGTTTTCTGTGGGCCTTGCGCCGCGGCGCGATTCCGGCCGGACGGGTCACTTCCAACGCCGGCGCGCTCGAGCACAAGCCGGCCACCTCGACGATCAATTGCACGGTGTCCGGCAATATCGTCGATTCGATGGACGATATCCTGGACAAGGTGCACGAGGCCGGGCTGACGCTCAAGGCCGGCTGCGGCATCGGCTACGAGTTCTCCACCCTGCGCCCGCGCGGCGCCTATGTTTCCGGCGCCGGCTCGTACACCTCGGGCCCGCTGTCGTTCATGGATATTTACGACAAGATGTGCTTCACCGTGTCGTCCGCGGGCGGGCGCCGTGGTGCGCAGATGGGCACCTTCGACATCGCCCACCCGGACGTGCGCGAGTTCATCCGCGCCAAACGCGAGGACGGCCGGCTGCGCCAATTCAATCTCAGCCTGCTGATCACCGACCAGTTCATGCAGGCGGTCGGGGACGACGCCGACTGGCCGCTGCTGTTCCCGGTCAATATCAAGGAGCGCGGCGATCTCGACCTCGACGACCCGGGCCAGGTGATCTGGCGCGAATGGCCGGTCAGCAAGAACTACGTGGTACGCGAGGACGGACTGGTCGCCTGCAAGATCTACGGCCACATCCGCGCCCGTCATCTGTGGGACATGATCATGGTCTCGACCTATGATTTTGCCGAGCCGGGCTTCATCCTGATCGACCGGGTCAACGAAATGAACAACAACTGGTGGTGCGAAAACATCCGCGCCACCAACCCCTGCGGCGAACAACCCTTGCCGCCGTACGGCTCGTGCCTGCTCGGCTCGGTCAATCTGACCAAATTCGTGCGCGATCCGTTCACCGCCAAGGCGCGCTTCGACTGGGAGGAATACCGCGAAGTGGTGCGGGTGTTCACGCGCATGCTCGACAACGTGGTCGAGATCAACGGCCTGCCGCTGCCGCAGCAACGCGAGGAAATCCTGCGCAAGCGCCGCCACGGCATGGGCTTTCTCGGCCTGGGCTCGACCGTGACCATGCTGCGGATGGGTTATGGCAGCGCCGAATCCTGCCAGTTCACCGAAGCCGTGGCGCGCGAAATGGCTTTGGCCGGCTGGGAAGTGGCAGTTACGTTGGCCGAGGAAAAGGGCGCCGCGCCGATCATGGACGAAGACTTCACGGTCAGCGCCGAAATGCTGCGGCAACGCCCGGAACTGGCCGCCGACGGCTTCCGGTTGGGCGACCAGATCAAGGGCCGGGTGCTGCACGCCCGCTATTCGCGTTACATGCAGCGGGTGGCCGAGGTCGCGCCGGAGCTGGTCGAGCGTCTGGCCGAGCGCGGCGCGCGCTTTACCCACCACAGCTCGATCGCGCCGACCGGCACCATCTCGTTGTCGCTGGCCAACAACGCCAGCAATGGCATCGAGCCGAGCTTCGCCCACCACTACAGCCGCAACGTGATCCGCGAGGGACGCAAGACCAAGGAAAAGGTCGAGGTCTACAGTTACGAGCTACTCGCCTACCGCACCCTGGTCAATGCCCGGGCTCTGCCCTACAGCGACAAGGCCGAAGAGAAGCTGCCGGACTATTTCATCACCGCCGACGAGGTCACGCCCAAGCAGCATGTCGATATCCAGGCGGCCGCGCAGCGCTGGGTAGATTCGTCGATTTCCAAGACCGCCAATGTCCCAACCGATTATCCCTACGAAGACTTCAAGGACATCTACACCTACGCGCATGCGCAGGGCCTGAAGGGTTGCACCACGTTCCGCTTCAATCCGTCGGCCTTCCAGGGCGTTCTGGTCAAGGACTCGGACCTGGAGAACACCGTCTATCGGTTCGAACTGGAAGACGGCAAGGTGATCGAGGCGCGTGGCAACGAGACCATCGAATACGACGGCGAACTGCACAGCGCCGCCAACCTGTTCGACGCATTGAAAGAGGGCTACTACGGCAAGTTCTGAGCCGCCGCGACGACCGGCCACAGCGCCGCGACCGATTGGTTCGACACGCGGATCGGACGCTTGCGCATGGCTGGTGCGGCGTGCAACTGGCAACAGCCATTGCACTTCGACGCGGATCGCGTGAAGATCATCATCTGCCTGGATGAAGCGGTTGCCACACCAGGCGCGAGGACGCAAAGGAAAGCGCCTGTCGGCAGTGGGTTTGGTCACCCATTGCGCACCGAACCACGGCGATCGAAGGTCGCCGTGGCGACCACCGCGGGAAGGGAGCTCGCCCTGGTTTCGATCCAATCCATCACACTGAAGCAGCTGGAGAGTCGTCCCATGAGCACCGAGAGCAATTCCGTTCTATCCAACGTCGGAAATACCCTGGAAGGCCTGGCCGAGAAAGCGGTCGACGCCGGTCAAGCGGTGGCCGACAAGGCCGGCGACGCCTTCGCCGACGCCAAGAAGGCGGTGGCCAAGCAGGTCAGCGCCGCTGGCAAAAAGGCCAATGCCGCCAAACAGGCGGTGACCAAGAAAGTGGTTGCCGCCGAGAAGGCCGTGGTCAAGAAGGTCAAGTCGGCAGGCAAGTCGGTGGCGAAGAAAGTCGGCGCCGCCAAGAAAGCGGTTGCCAAAAAGGTCAGCGCGGTAAAGAAGGCAGTGAAGAAGGCCGTGCCGAAGAAGGCCGTGCCGAAGAAGGCCGTGAAGAAAGTTGCGCCGAAGAAAGTTGTAAAGAAGGCTGCTGCGAAGAAGGCCGTGAAGAAGGCGGCGCCGAAGAAAGCAGCACCCAAAAAGGCGGTTAGAAAGCCCGCCGCCCGGAAGGTCGTAAAGAAAGTGACTGTCAAGAAGGCTGCGGCAGGCAAGGCGCCGGCAAAAAAGTCTGCCGCACGCAAACCCGCGGCCAAAAAGGCGGCCAGGAAGTAGCCTGACCGGGCGGCGGCTAAGCCGCCAGCTGGACCAGGCTGGCATCGGCAGGCAGGGTGCCCCAACGGCGCCCTGCCGGCCGATCCGACCAACCGTCCTCGCCCCTAGAGCAGGGGGCGACGCACGGCTGGGTCTCGTCGAATCCGGGTGTTTGGTGCAACGCACCGACGCCCACCACCACCCGCCCGGGTCGCAGCCGGCGCTGGGCGTGCCCCATTTCACCCCTGCCTTCGCTTTGTTCCGGAATCCGTCCATGGCCATCAAGATCGAAAAGAAAATCAAACGTTTCAGCGTACAGAAGCCGGGCGAACCGGCGCTCGCGGATAGCGCCTCGGCGCCTGTGGCGAGCACGCCGGAACCCGCCGCCCGGTCGGAAAAAGTGGTGCGCATGTCGGAGCAGATCGAACGCCCCGACGTGCTGATTGGCAGCACCTACAAGATCAAATCGCCGTTGTTCGAACACGCCCTGTACGTCACTCTGAACGACATCGTGCTGAACCCCGGTACCGCGCACGAATTGCGGCGCCCGTTCGAGATTTTCATCAATTCCAAGAACATGGACCACTTCCAGTGGATCGTGGCGCTGACCCGGATCATGAGCGCGGTGTTTCGCAAGGGCGGCGACGTGACCTTTCTGGTCGAGGAAATGCGTGCAGTGTTCGATCCGCGCGGCGGCTACTTCAAGGCCGGCGGCGTGTACATGCCATCGATCGTGGCCGAAATCGGCGCGGTGGTCGAGGCGCACATGAAGATGATCGGTCTGATCCACGACCCCGAGCTGAGCGACGAGGCGCGCAAGTTGATCGCCGAGAAACGCGCCGCCTTCGATAGCCGCAACCACAAGCCCGCCGACGCCAGCAGCCCGCCGGCAGCAGCAAGCGCCGAGGCCAGTTTTCCGGCCAGCGCCAGCCTGTGTGGCAAATGCAGCACCAAGGCGGTGATTTTGATGGACGGCTGCGCCACCTGTCTGAGTTGCGGCTATTCCAAGTGCGGGTGAAGCGCTGCGGCAAGCGAACGCGGCAGCCACTCGACGGTAGCGAGAATCTGCCGCTGAAATCGATGCAGCGGCTGTGTCTTCCGGTGTCGGTTATTACGCCGGCGAGCCGTACAACCTGGTGCGCAATGACCGTGGTGCGCCCAGCGTTCCCCTGGTGTTGATCGCTATCGAGCCCTGAATGGGCTGTGGCCACAGGGCGCAAGTCAAACGGCCCGCGCCCGGTCTGTGCCCACTCCCCCCACTACCGGAAGACCGCCATGCGCCACTGCCTTTCCATTTTGCTGTTGGTCGCGCTGTCGGCAGCAGCGCCCCTGCTGGCCAGCCCGGCGATCGGCGACTCGGCACCCGGCTTCGTCGGCAAAGGGGTCGATGATCGCCCGGTGCGCTTCGATCCGACCGACCGCACGCGACCGGCCCTGGTGTTGTTCTGGGCAACCTGGTGCCCGTACTGCAAGGCGCTGATGCCGCACCTGCAAACGGTGCTGGCGTCGGTCGGCAGCGAAAGTCTGGATGTCTACGCGGTGGCGGTTTTCGAGGATGGCGAGCTGGATCCGGCCGCCGAACTCAAGGCGCGCGGCCAGAACTTTACCCTGATACTGGAGGGCGAGGGCATCGCCGGCGATTATGGGGTGACCGGTACGCCGGGGCTGTTCCTGGTCGGCCGCGATGGCAAGGTCCGGTGGTTCCGCGCCAGTGGCGCCGATCCGGCGGTGGTCGAGCGCGAGTTGTTGCAGTTGCTGGAGCCGGCACCGGTCGAGCGCGCGGCACCCTAGGCTGGGCTGGGGTTGGGCTTCGCAATGACGGCGGCTGTCGTTAAGCTGTGGCTCGCTGGTCGCTGGTGGATGCGCTGCGCTTATCCACCCTACATCCAGCCTACATCCAGCCTACGTCTGCGCTTATCCACCGTACTTCCACCTGCGGTTTCTTTACTCTGACTTTTGTGCATTGTTATGGGCCAACTCACCACGCATGTGCTGGATACCGCGCACGGACGTCCGGGCGCGGGGATCCGCATCGATCTGTTCCGCGTCGAAGCCGGCGCGCGCTTGACGCTCGGCCAGTTCACCAGCAATGCCGATGGCCGCTGCGATCGGCCGCTGCTGTCTGGAGCTGAGTTCCTGGCCGGTTGCTATGAGCTGGATTTTCATGTCGGCGATTATTTTGCCGGGCTCGGCGTGGCCAGCGGCAGCCCGCGCTTTCTGGATGTCGTGACGCTGCGCTTCGGCATCAGCGACGCGGCCGCGCATTACCACGTGCCGCTGCTGGTCTCGCCCTATGCCTACAGCAGCTACCGTGGCAGCTAAGGGCGACGCATGATCGACTATTTTTGGGAGATGGCCAGCCTGCTGCTGCGCTGGCTGCATGTGGTCGCAGCGATCGCCTGGATCGGCGAGTCGTTTTATTTTGTCGCCCTGGATCGCGGCCTGCAGCCGCCTGCGCGGCCGCAGCCCAACCTGGCCGGCGAATCCTGGTCAGTGCATGGCGGCGGTTTCTATCACAAGCAGAAATACCTGCCGGCGCCGCTCGAACTGCCCACGGTTCTGCACTGGTCGAAGTGGAAGTCCTATGCCACCTGGCTATCCGGCTTCTTGCTGTTCGCGGTGATCTATCTGCGCCAACCCGAGATTCAGTTGATCGATCCCGAGGTCGCGGCTCTGTCGCCATCGCTGGCGATCATCCTGGCACTGGCCTTTCCGCTGTTGGGATGGCTGATCTACGACTCGTTGTGCGACTGGTTCGGCGTACGTGCGCCCGGCCAGCCGGAGAACGACCGCACCCTGGGCGTGCTGGTGGCATTGCTGGTATTGGTCACGATCTACGCCGCGACCCACCTGTTCGCCGGGCGTGCGGCGTTTCTGCTGGTTGGCGCGGTGCTGGCCACGATCATGTCGGCCAATGTGTTTTTCGTGATCATCCCCGGCCAACGACGCATGGTCGCGGCGCTGGCGCGCGGCGAGGCGCCCGATCCGCTGCCCGGCCTGCAGGGCAAGCAGCGCTCGGTACACAACACCTACTTCACCCTGCCGGTGGTGTTTGCAATGCTCGCCAACCACTGGGGCAATGTGTTCGCGCATCCGCATAACGGGTTGCTGCTGGCGCTGTTCATGGCCGCCGGCGCGCTGATCCGGCAGTTTTTCGTGGTCTGGCACAGTGGCCAACGTGCCTGGCGGCTGCTGGCGGTCGGACTGGCGGTGCTGCTCGCTGCCCTGGCCTGGCTGGCGCCGACACCACCCAGCGCGCGATCAGCGGAAACAGCGGACAGCGCCGCGGCCACGGCGCCAGACCCGGCCGGTGGCGGCCTGGGCAGCGCCAGTGTCGCTACGGTGGTCAGCGACGACGCCGTCTTGCAGATTTTTGCGGCGCGCTGCGGCGGCTGCCACTCGGCCACGCCGCGCTTGATGGGCAGCGCGCCCAAAGGCACGATTTTCGACCAGCTCGGGCAGATCGAAGCCAGCGCCGCGCTGATCCACAAGCAAGTGGTGGAACTGCGCATCATGCCGCCAGGTAATTTGACCGGGCTGAGCGAGGAGGAACGCTCCCTGATCGCGCGCTGGACGGCGGCGCGCATGGCGGCCGGGGGACCAAGGACGGAAGACTGAGCTGGGTGTCGAGGGGTTTGCCCTGCTAGCGATCCTCGCCACGCGGTCGTTCGTCCACGCTGCGCCGCTGAAACAGCGATTTGAGCCGGGCGGCGATGCGTGCGATCAGCGGCATACCGGCCGCGGCCGCGGCGCTGGCGGCCGGCGACTTGGGCATCGAGATGTCGCCCTCGCCACGGCGTTCGCCGCGGTTTCGACGACGACGACGTTTGCGACCGGGTTCGGCACTGTCGGCCGGAGCAACGGCCGGCGTGGACGGCGCGATAGCGGCGGCCACCGGCTGGACCACTGTGCTGGCCGCGCGCGGTTGTGCGGCTGGCGCGGCACCCGGACGACTGGGCGCATCTCGGCGCGGTGGCCGCGCGTCGCCGCGACCGCCACTGGATCGCTTGCCATCGCCACGTTCGCGTTCGCGGCGCTTCTTGCGCTCGGCGGCGGCTTCGGCCAGGGCTTCGCTGACCACGCTCTGTCCGCTCGCGGTCAGCGCCGCGGCCGGCCGCGGTGCGCGCGGGCTGGCGATCAACATTTCCGGTTCGAGCCTGATCACCGGCAGTTTCTGGCCGATATAGGCCTCGATGTCCGGCAGGCCAATCGCGTATTCATCGCAGGCGAAGCTGATCGCGTCGCCTTCCGCACCGAGCCGGGCGGTGCGGCCGATACGGTGCACGTAATCCTCGGCGTCGAACGGCAGATCGTAGTTGAACACATGACTGACCGCGGGGATGTGCAGCCCGCGCGCGGCCACGTCGGTCGCCACCAGCAGTTCCAAGTCGCCCTTGACGAAGGCGGCGAGCAGCGATTCGCGCTTTTTCTGCGGTACGTCGCCGGACAGCACGCCGACCCGGTGGCCGGCACGTTCCAAGGCTCGCGCCACCCGCTCGCACACGACCTTGGTATTGACGAAAATGATGCCGCGGTTGTTTTCCATGCGCGACAACAGGCCGAGCAGCAGCGGCAGCTTTTCTTCGCTGGCCGGGAAATACACCGCCTGGCGTACCCGTGCGGCGGTGATCGTTTCGGTTTCGACGACCAGCTTCTCGGGCTCGTTCATGTGCTCGTAGGCAAGCTCCAACACACGATGGCTAAGCGTCGCCGAAAACAGCATGTTCTGGCGTTGGCTCGGGCTTGGCATGCGCCGAATCAGGAAGCGGATGTCCTTGATGAAACCGAGATCGAACATGCGGTCGGCCTCGTCCATCACCAGCACATCGACCGAACGCAATTCGACCGCCCGTTGGCGAACGAAATCGATCAGCCGGCCGGGGGTGGCGATGATCACATCGACGCCATCGCCGAGCAGTTGCCGTTGTTTGTCGTAATCGACGCCGCCATAGATCAGCGCGCGGCGGATACCGGTGTGGCGGCCGATCTGTTCGGCGTCCTTCTCGATTTGGATGGCCAGTTCGCGGGTCGGCGCCAGAATCACCGCACGCGGGTCGGTGCTCTTGCGGTCGCCGGTGGCGGCGCGGGTCAGCAGGCGCTGAAACAGGGCAACCAGGAAGGCGGCGGTCTTGCCGGTGCCGGTCTGCGCTTGGCCGGCAACATCGCGGCCGGCCAGGGTCAGCGGCAGGGTCATCGCCTGGATCGGTGTGCAACGCAGAAATCCCGCCTCGTTCAGGCCCTGGAGGATGCTTGGGTGCAGGTCGAAGCTATCGAAACAGATATCGGTTAAGGTTTTGTCTGACACGTGGTGTGGCCTTGGATCGGGACGACCGGATGGCGGCCGTAGTGACAAAATAGGACGGGGAACCGCTGCGGCCGCGCCGCCCGGCGGGCTTCCAGCCGCTGCGGACGGCCATGCTTCTGCGGGTTTCGGCCTGCGCCGCAAGGCCACGCTTGAACTATATGGCGCCGGGGGTGAGAATCCCCCATCCGGTCGCCAGTGGCCAGGCGAGAAGTTGGGAACCCGCTAGCGGATTTCCACCGACCGCCACGCAGTGTAACCGAAGACCATGCCAAGCCCCCGTTTTTCAAGGAGAACTCTGTGAGCGATCAGGTCCACCACGTCGATGATGGCAGTTTTGACAGCGCCGTACTGCAGGCCAATGAACCGGTACTGGTCGATTTCTGGGCCGAATGGTGCGGCCCGTGCAAGATGATCGGTCCACTGATCGACGAGGCCGCGGCCAGTTACCAGGGCCGGATCAAGGTGGTCAAGGTCAATGTCGATAACTCGCCCAAGACCTCGCGCGACTACAGTGTGCGCGGCATCCCCACCTTGATGATCTTCAAGAACGGCAAGGTCGATGCCACCCACGTCGGTGCGCTCAGCAAATCGCAGTTGAACGCACTGCTCGACAAGCAGTTGGGTTGATGGGAGCGGTTTTAGGTTTTAGGTTTTAGGTTTTAGGGCTGGTCGGCGGCGGCCTGGATGAACTCGGGCAGTTGTGGCCATAGCTGCCAGGCGGCGGGATCGGCGGCGGCGGCCTCCGCCAGCCATTCGGCGACGGTCCGGGCGACCTGTTCGGCTGTGCCCTCACGCAAGCTGGGCCCGATCAGCAGGCGACGGTTCTGGCCGTCGCCAATCCGGGTCAGAAACGGCACCACCGGTACACCGAGTTCCCGCGCCAGGCGGATCATGCCGGTCTGCACCGCCAATGCCTGGCCAAACAGCCGCATCGGCACGCAGCCACGAGACAGACCGTGCGGCACGTCGATCAGCGCGACGATGCTCTCGCCCGCTGCCAGCGCGGCCGCGGCGCGGCCCTTGGCACCACCGGTATAGATCACCGCAGCCTCGGTCAAGCGCTCGTGGCACCACCGCCGAAAGCGCATGATCAGGCGGGTCACCGGCCGCGACCTTAGCCAGCCCGGATCCACCCCCTGGGCGACGAAGTGCGCGCGGTGGCCGTGCTGGCGCAGGTGCCCGAGCGCCCAGAAGCCATTGCCGTAGTGCAGCGAAACGGCGACGCAGGGTGCGGCTGGCCAGGCGCCCTCGACCTGCCAGTGTTTGAGCGGGCCGAAGCCACGCAGCACACTGCGGAAAGCATCGAGCTGATCGAGCAGGGCGACGAATTGCGCGCGTTCGGCAAAGCCCGGATTGGCCGCTTCGGTGTAAACCGCTGCGGCCGCAGCCGCGCTGCGCCGACCGTGAGCGAGCAGAGCCGCGCCGCCGCGGCTGCGGCGACGCACCGTGGCCAGCGCCCAGCGCCAGGGCAGCAGCGCCGCCAGCAACGGCCACAGCCCCTGTTCGACAAGCACGCGCCACTCGCTGCGCAGCATCAGTGGTGATCCCATTGGCGGACGATGGGCGGCGGTATGATCGACATCGGCGATGACCAGGCTTTCTGCGCAAGCGCGCAGTCTAGCGGCAGGCGCAGGTCCACTCGATCCACCTGATCACCCGCAGTCGGTGCGGCCGCGGTCGATCGCTGGCCATGGCGATACTGGGGTTCGCTGCGCTCACCGCCAGCCTACGCGTATCGCCGGCCTACGCACTGCTCAAGGTGTCGCGCTCGAGGCCCGATATACTGGCCGACCCGGCGCCCGCGCCGCATTGCGAAGCCACGCCTTGTCGCCACACACGCTGTTCGAGGTCGCTGAACTGGATGCCCTGCCGGCGGCGGTGCGCACCCTGTTCGAGCATCGCTATCGCAGCGCGGCGCCGGATTTTCCGCACCACGTCGTTGCCAGCGTGGCCGGCAGCGGCGCCGGACAGCCGCTGTGCTATGTGCATTTCAGCGATTTTGGCGAGGTGCTGCTCGGCGGCGGCGCCTGCGTCGATCAACGGCGGCTGCGCCGGGTCGCCCCCGAGCTGCGCAACGCCCTGCGTGCCGCCGGCGGCGCCTATCGCGCCACCCTGGACTGGGCGGTTCGGCATTTCGCTCCGCGCTACCCGGCGATTTTTGGCTACTGCGGCGATCCGCTGGCCGAACGCATCGATCTTGCCGCCGGTTTCGTCAAGACCGACTTTCCCCATCTGTTGGTGCATTGGACGCGGCCACTGGACGCAGCCGAACAATCCCGGCTGATCGGCATCGCGCACGCCTTCGGCCCGTTCTAGGCGTTGCTCGCTGCCTGTGACTTCCGGGCCTTGCCGGATCTGCCGGCATCATTCAGTCTTGGTCTTCCGTCCTTTACCCTTCGCCCCTTTCGATCGAGGTCCCGATGAAATTTCTGCCGATTGCCTTCGCCCTTTCCCTGGCCGCCCTGGTTTCCGGATGCGGTGGCGCCGGTGACGCGCAGGACCAGGCGGCGCCGCGCGCGGCCGACCCAGCAGCAGCCGCCAACGCTGCGGCCGATATCGACAAGCAGCTCGACCAGCTCTATGCCGACTTCTGGGAAGCCTCGCTCAAACTGAATCCGATCCAGGCAACCTTCATCGGCGATACCCGCTTCAACGACCAGTTGCCGAATTTCTTCAGCGCCGAGTTCCGTCAGCAGGGCCATGACTTCAACCGGCACTGGCTGGATCAGGCGCAGGCGATCGACACCAGCCGACTGGAAGGTCAGGCGCGCATCAGCTACGACATCTTCGTGCGTGAGCGCCAATTGGCACTTGAGGGCGAGCGCTTCCCGGACTGGATGCTGCCGGTCAACCAATTCAGCAGTCTGGCCAGCTTCATACCGATGCTCGGCTCGGGCAACAGCGCGCAGCCGTTCAAGACGGTAGCCGACTACGACCATTGGCTGAAGCGTGGTGCCGCCATCCCGGCCTTGTTCGACACCGCTATCGCCAATATGCGCGAGGGAGTCAAGGCCGGCGTCGTGCAGCCAAGGATCCTGATGAACAAAGTGCTGCCACAACTCGACGCGGTGATGCGCGGCAAAACGGAAGACAGCGTGTTCTGGGGTCCGATCAGGAATCTGCCGGCCGATTTCAGTGCCGAGGACAAGGCCCGCCTGACCGAGGCTTATCGGGAACTGATTGCTGGCGCGCTGGTGCCGGCCTATCGGCGCCTGCGCGACTACATCGCCAACGAATACCTCGCCTCCTGCCGCGACACGGTGTCGCTCGCAGCACTGCCCGACGGCGCTGCCTGGTACGCGTTCAACGTCCGCGTGCAGACCACCACCGAGCTCGACCCGGCAACGATCCACCAGATCGGCCTGGACGAGGTGGCGCGGATTCAGGGCGAAATGCGCCAGGTGATGGCCGAGGTCGGGTTCAAGGGCGAACTCAAGGACTTCTTCCGCTTCATGACCACCGACCAGCGCTTCGAATTCGCCAGTGAAACCGCCCTGCTCGACGCCTACAACGCCCTGCGCGAACGCATCGACGCAAAGATTCCCGAACTGTTCTCGCTCACCCCCAAGGCCGGCTTCGAGATCCGCCCGGTCGAGCCCTACCGCGCCGAGGCAATGGCCGGCGGTCAGTATTTTCCGCCCAGCGCCGACGGCGCCCGACCCGGCATCTTCTACGTCAATACCTTCGATCTGCCGACCCGCAAGACCTGGGACACCGAGGACCTGTACCTGCACGAGGCGATCCCCGGCCACCACTTCCAAATCGCCATTCAACAAGAGCTGAGCGATGTCCCAGCGTTCCGCCGGTTCGGCGGCGAGACCGCGTTCGCCGAGGGCTGGGGGCTGTACGCGGAATCGCTGGGCCGCGAGCTTGGCGTCTACACCGATCCGTACATGTATTTCGGCCGACTGCAGGGCGAACTATGGCGCGCGATCCGTTTGGTGGTCGATACCGGCTTGCACAGCAAGGGCTGGACCCGCGACCAGGTGATCGCCTATATGCACGACAATTCCGCGGTCACCGATGTCGACGCGATCGCCGAGGCCGAGCGCTACATCGCCGTGCCCGGACAGGCGCTGGCCTACAAAATTGGCGAACTCAAGCTGCAGGAACTGCGTCAGCGCGCGAGCCAGGCCCTGGGCAAAGGTTTCGATATCCGCGCCTTCCACGCCGAGGCCTTGAAAGACGGCGCGCTGCCGCTCGACGTGCTGGAAACCAAGATCGACCGTTGGATCGCCTCGCAGCAGTAAGCGTGCCTCGCCGTTCGCGCGGACGGCTCACCAGATGCCGCTGTTCGGCATCGATGCCCAGGGTTCGGCCGGCGCCAGCGGCGAGCCCTGCTGCAGCAGTTCGATCGAAATCAGATCGGGCGAACGCACGAACGCCATATGACCATCGCGCGGCGGCCGCAGGATGCTCACGCCGGCATCGCGCAGGCGCTGACAGCTGGCGTAGATGTCCGGCACGGCATACGCCAGATGCCCGAAATTGCGCGCACTGCCGTAGTCTTCGGCGTCCCAGTTCCAGGTCAGTTCCAGCTCGGCCACGCCGGCCTGGCCGGGCGCGGCCAGAAACACCAAGGTGTAGCGCCCGCTCGCAACATCGCGGCGCCGCACCTCGATCAGCCCCAGGGCATCGCAATAAAACGCCAACGAAGCCTCGAGATCGCGCACCCGTACCATCGTATGCAGATATTTCATGTTCTCCATCTCCCGTTTCTGTCTCCCGCAGTCAACGCAAATGCCGGTGCGAGTGGATCGATTGCAGCAGGCCAAAGCCGGCCAATAGACTGACCGCGCTGGTGCCACCGTAGCTGATCAGGGGCATCGGCACGCCGACCACCGGCAGCAGGCCGGCGATCATGCCGCCGTTGACCATGACGTAAACGAAGAAAGTCATGCTGATCGCTCCGGCCAGCAGCCGCGACCAGGTATCGCGGGCATTGGCCGCGATCCACAGGCCACGGCCGATGATGAACAGGTACAGGGAGATCAGCACGGCCACGCCGGCCAGACCGAACTCCTCGGAGTACACCGCAAAGATAAAGTCGGTGGTGTGCTCGGGCAGGAAGTCGAGCCGCGCCTGGGTGGAGCCCAGAAAGCCCTTGCCCCATAGGCCGCCGGAACCGACCGCGATCTTCGACTGGATGATGTTCCAGCCATGGCCAAGCGGGTCGCCCTCCGGGTTCAGAAACATGCGGATGCGGTTGCGCTGGTATTCGTGCATGAAGTGCCACAGCACCGGTACCGCCGCCGCCGCCAGTGCCAGCAGCAATACGATCCGGCGCCAGGCCAGCCCGGCCAGAAAAATCACGAAGGCGCCGCTGGTGCCGACCAGCACGGCCGTGCCCAGATCGGGCTGTTTGGCGATCAGCACGGTCGGCAGCGCAATGATCAGACCGCAGGCGAACAACTCCCGCCAGGATGGCGGCAGGGCGCGGTCGTGCAGGACCCAGGCGACCATCATCGGCAGGGCCAGTTTCGCCAGTTCGGATGGCTGGAACCGCAGTACGCGAAGATCCAGCCAGCGGTCGGCGCCGCGGCCCTCGCCAAGCAGCAGCACCGCCACCAAAAGCAGCAGGGTGCCGAGATAGAACCACGGGGTCAGGGTGCGGAAGCCCATCGGCGGAATGCGCGCCAATACCAGCAACAAACCCATCCCGAGCGCGATCCGCAGCGCCTGTCCCAAGACCTGCTGCGGCGATTCGGCGCTGGCGCTGTACAACACCGAAAGACCCACCCCGGCGACCAGCAGCAGCGCGACCAGCAAGGGCAGGTCCAATCGCGAACGCTGCCACCAGCGCGCGAGCCGGGCCTCGACGGCGTCGATGAGGCCGCGGTCGATCATGGCCCCGGCCCCGGCAGCGGCGCGGGCGCCTGCTCCCCGGCGTCGGCCGCGGCCGCATGGTCCGGGGCGATCTCGGCCTGGCTGGCCTCATCGACCAGGCTCGCCTGGTTCAAGATCGGGGGCGCCGTCGCCGGCAACAGCCAGGCGTCAAGAATCTGCCGCGCTACCGGCGCCGCGGCGCGGGTGCCGCTATCGCCAAATTCGACCACTACGGCGACCGCGATACTCGGCTGCTCGGCCGGCGCAAAGGCCACGAACAGGGCCTGGTTGCGCAATTCCTCGGCGGCCTGGCGGTCGCCACCGGCGACCCGCCGGGCGTGGGTCACACGTTGTGCGGTGCCGCTCTTGCCGGCGATCCGGTACGGCGCACCCTGGCCGATCGCACGCGCGCTTCCGGTGGCGCCGTGCATGACCGCGATCATGCCGTCCTTGACCGCGGCCAGGTGCGCCGGGTCGTCGATCAGCGCGGGCCGGTCCACACCGCCTGGGCCCGCGATTATCGGCGCATCGATCCCGGCCTGGGTCGCACGCAACAGGTGTGGGCGGTGCGCTACGCCATCGCTGGCCAGGGTGGCGAGTGCCGTCGCTAGTTGCAGCGGAGTGAGCACCCAGTAACCCTGACCGATGCCGGCGATCACGGTCTCGCCCGGGTACCAGGGCTTACCGATGCGGGCGGACTTCCAGGCGCGCGAAGGCAACACCCCTAGCGCCTCGCCATGCAAGTCGATGCCGGTCGCCGCGCCGAATCCGAAGCGACCGAGGTAGGCGCTCATGCGATCGATGCCGAGATCGTTGGCCAACTGGTAGTAGTAGGTATTGACCGACTGCGCCAGCGATTCGCGCAAGTCAACCCGGCCGTGCCCACCTTTTTTCCAGTCGCGATAGAACTGGGACTGGTTGGGCAGGTGGAACTCTCCGCTCGACCAGATGGTATCGCTGGGAGTGCGCAGGCCGAGTTCCAGTCCGGCCAGGGCCATGAACGGCTTGATCGTGGAGCCGGGCGTATACCCACCGGATAACGCACGGTCGAACAGTGGCCGGTGCGGCGATTGGGTGAGCGCCGCATAGTTCTTGCGCGAAATGCCATCGACAAACAGATTGGGATCGAAGCCGGGCAGACTCAGCATGCACAGCACTTCCCCATTCCTGGGGTCGATCGCCACCACCGCGCCCGGCTGGCCGGCCATCGCTTCGATCGCGAGCCGCTGCAGGCGCGCATCCAGGCTCAGATGCAGGTGTTGGCCGGGGCGCGGGGCGATCCGCTCCAGTACCCGCAGGGCACGGCCCTCGGCATTGGTTTCGACCTGCTCGTAACCGACATCGCCGAGCAGGCGGTCTTCGTAGTAGCGTTCGATGCCGGTCTTGCCGACATGGGTGGTGGCACTGTAACGCGGGTCGTCCAGGCGCTCGCGGTCCTCGCTGCCGAGCCGGCCGACATAGCCGATCACGTGACCGAGCCCGGCGCCGAACGGGTAGAAGCGCTTCAGATATGGCACCACTTCGACGCCAGGGAAGCGGTGCCGGTTGACCGAAAATCGCGCCACCTCGGATTCGCTCAGATGGAACTTGAGCGGCAGGCTGTTGAAGCGGCGGCCGGTCTGCCGCAATTGCTCGAAGCTCTCGCGCTCGTCGGCATCGAGCGGGATCAGCTGGGCGATCGCGGCCACCACCGCTTCGACATCGGCCACCCGTTCGGGCACGATTTCGAGACGGTATTCGAGCACGTTTTCGGCCAGCAGCACGCCATTGCGGTCATAGATCAGGCCGCGGCTGGGCGGCAGCGGCCGCGATTTGATTCGGTTCTGCTCGGACCGGGTGCGGTATTCATCGTGGTGGACCACCTGCAGCCATAGATAGCGGCCAAGCAACACCAGCAACGCCAGCACGATCAAGGCAAAGCCCTGCGCAGCACGGGCCGCGAACAGCCGCACTTCGGCGACCGGATCCTTGAGCGCGCGTGGACGCCGACGCCGCTCCAGCAACGGACCGCTCCCGGCCATGGTCAACTCTCCCGCGGACGACCGCGCCGGCGCAGGTCGTCGAACAACAGAAACAGCCAGGGCCACAGCAGCCCGGCGATCAGCGGTGCCAGGAAATAGCGCCAGTCGATGGCGAACTCGCCGGTGAAACTGCGCAACATGAACACCAGCACGCGGTCGTTCAACAGGATCGCCACCACCGCCAGCGCCTGTTGCCAGATCGGAAAAAAGCGCAATCGCGGCCGGAAGCGCAGCATGATGAATGCGATCGCCACCAGCCGGAACGCGGTTTCTCCGGCCAGGGTGCCGAGCAGCACGTCCTGCACCAAGCCGAGCAGGAAGGCGCCGCCCAATCCGATCCGGCCCGGGGCTTCCAGAACCCAGTAAATCACCAGCAGGCCCAACCAGAACGGACGCAGCGGGCGCCAGGCCTCGGGCAGGGCGACCAGGGTCAGTAGCAATCCGACCAGCAGGCTGAGCGCAAACAGCCAATGACTTTCGCGGTTACGGCTCATCGCGGCGGTACCTGGGTGGCATCACCGGCCGGGGCCATCGCCGCAGTGGTGTTCGACTCTGACTGGGCACGCAGCACCAGCACCTGGTTGCTGCGGGTCAGTCCGGCGGCCGGGCTGGCCTCGGCGATGGCAAAAGTGGCCGAGTCATCGCCGTGCACATCGCTGACCACCGCGACCGGGATGCCGGCCGGGAAATGCCCGCCCACGCCGGAAGTGACCAGCACGTCACCGCTGACGATATCGGCACTGAACGGAATGTGCGGCAATTCGACTCGGTCCAGGGCGCCGGTCCCGTAGGCGACCGCACGCAGGCCATTGCGTACCACCCGCACCGGTACCGCGTGGCCGGGGTCGGTGATCAGGATGACCTCGGCCTGGGCTGGATCGCTGCGCGAGATCTGGCCGACCAGGCCATGGGCATCCATCACCGCTTGATTGACTTCGATTCCGGCACGCGCGCCGCCATCGAGCAACAACCGATGCCGGTACGGGCCGAGATCCACTTCGACCAGTTCGACCAGTTGTGCAGACAGGCCCAGACGCTCGCGGGCATCGAGCAACTCGCGCAGGCGGCGGTTTTCCTCATCCAGCGAATCGATCTGGCTGAGCCCGGCCTGGGCGCGCAGCAACTGCTCGCGCAGGCGGGCGTTCTCGGCGACCAGGGTGCGGCGCTCGACGCTGGCGTCGCGCAGTTCGCGGCCGAGCCGAACCGGCGCCGTGGCCAACTGATAGACCGGCGCCGCCAGGTTGCTGGCCTGGTGGCGGAGCATGCGCAGGCTGCCGCTGCGGTAATCGCCGGCCATCAACATCGCCGCCAGCGCCAGATAGCCGATCAGGCGCAGGGCGCCGGCGCCTTGCTCGGAAAACAACGGAGCGCTTTCGGGGGCGGCAGGCATGGGGTGGCTTGGGTCGGCGGGGGCGCCACCGCAATCCGGGTGGCGCCGACCTTGAGGGAGACGATTATTCGGGCGAGAAGAATTCGTTGCCGTGCATATCGATCAGTTCCAGCGCACGGCCGCCGCCGCGCGCGACGCAGGTCAGCGGGTCGTCGGCGACGTGCACCGACAGGCCGGTCTCCTCCGAGATCAGCCGGTCGAGATCGCGCAGCAGCGCGCCACCGCCGGTCAGCACGATGCCGCGCTCGGCGACGTCGGCGCACAGTTCCGGCGGGGTCTGCTCGAGCGCCGCGCGTACCGCGCCGACGATGCCGGCCAGCGGCTCGTGCAGGGCTTCGAGAATCTCGTTGGAATTGATCGCGAACTGGCGCGGCACGCCCTCGGCCAGGTTGCGCCCGGACACTTCGATCTCGCGCACCTCGGATTGCGGAAACGCGCAACCGATTTCGATCTTGATGCGTTCGGCGGTGGACTCGCCGATCAGCGTGCCGTGGTTGCGGCGCACGTAGCTGATGATCGCCTCATCGAAACGGTCGCCGCCGATGCGCACGCTCTGCGCGTAGACAATGCCGTTCAGCGAGATCACCGCGACCTCGGAAGTGCCGCCGCCGATATCGAGCACCATCGAACCCTTGGCCTCATGCACCGGAATGCCGGCGCCGATCGCCGCCGCCATCGGTTCGACGATCAGGAACACGTCGCGGGCGCCGGCCGATTCGGCCGATTCCTTGATCGCGCGCTTCTCGACCTGGGTGGAACCGTAGGGCACGCAGATCAGCACGCGCGGGCTCGGCCGCAGAAACCGCGAACGGTGTACCTTCTTGATGAACTGCTGCAGCATCTCCTCGGCCATGGTGAAATCGGCGATCACGCCGTCCTTCATCGGCCGGGTGGTGACGATACTGCCGGGGGTGCGGCCAAGCATGCGCTTGGCCTCGGAGCCGACCGCGGCGACACTGCGCCGGCCGCCGAATTCCTGACGGATCGCGACCACCGAGGGCTCATTCAGCACGATGCCCTGACCGCGGGCGTAGATCAGCGTATTGGCGGTACCGAGATCGATCGAAAGATCGTTGGAGAAGAGGCCGAGAAGGCTTCTGAACATGTAGCGGGCCTCGAAAGTGCGGGCAATGACCAACGGAACGGAAACTTTAGCGGCCGGGGCATTGCCCGGCAAGGCGATTCATGCACAAAATGGCGGTTCTGTTGAGGCAAATAGATGACCATCGCAGCCACCGATCTCGACCGCCTGGCGATTCTCGCCCGCATCGCGCTGAGCGCCGACCAGCGTCTGACCCTGCTGCCGGAGCTGGAGCGGGTGCTGGCCATGGTCGCGACCTTGAACCAGATCGACGTCGACGGCGTCCTGCCGCTCGCCCATCCGCACGATCTCGAGCTGCGCCTGCGCCCCGACCAGGTAGCGTGCGGCGACCAGCAGGCGGCGCTCGCCGCGATCGCGCCGCAGATGCAGGGCGGGCTGTATCTGGTACCCAAGGTGATCGAGTGAGCGCCCCCGCGTTTGCCGATATCGAGGGCTGGCGCCAAGCGCTCGGTTCGGCCGATCGCGACCGGCTGCTGGCCGCCGCGGCGGCACGGCTGGCCGCCAGCCAACCCGGATTGAACGCGCTGATTACCGCGCTGCCGGCACCGGCCACGCCGCCCACGGCCGGCGCCCTGGCCGGGATTCCATTTGCGCACAAGGACCTGTTCTGCACCGCAGGCGTCGCCACCAGCGCCGGCTCGCGCATGCTCGCGGCGTTCGTGCCGCCCTACGACGCGACCGTGGTCGGCCGACTCAAGGCGGCCGGGGCGGTATGTCTCGGCAAGGCCAATATGGACGAATTCGGGATGGGCTCGTCGAACGAGAACAGCGCCTTCGGCGCGGTCGCCAACCCCTGGGACAGCACGCGAGTGGCCGGCGGTTCCTCGGGCGGATCGGCGGCCCTGGTCGGCGCCGGCCTGCTGCCGTTCGCGACCGGCACCGACACCGGTGGCTCGGTCCGCCAGCCGGCTGCGTTCTGCGGCGTGACCGGCTTCAAGCCGAGCTATGGCCGGGTCTCGCGCTGGGGCATGATCGCCTATGCCTCCAGCCTGGATTGCGCCGGGGTGATCGCGCGCACGGCCCGGGACTGTGCCGCGGTGCTGAACGAGATCGCCGGCTTCGACGAAAGCGACGCCACCAGCGTCGACCGCCCGCGCGAGGATTTCCTCGCCGCCTGCGTGGGCGATTGCCAGGGACTGCGGATCGGGGTCGCCCGCGAGTTGTTTGGCGCCGGCGTGCGCGCCGAAGTGCAGACCGCGACCCGGGCCGCCCTGGCCGAGCTGCAAGCGGCTGGCGCGCGCCTGATCGACGTCAGCCTGCCGCGGCTGCCACTGTCGATTCCTTGTTATTACGTGATCGCCCCGGCCGAGGCATCGAGCAATCTCGCCCGGTACGACGGGGTACGCTACGGCCACCGCAGCAACCAGGCCGGCGATCTGGCCGAACTCTATGCCGAAACCCGCGCCGAGGGCTTCGGTGCCGAGGTCAAGCGGCGCATCCTGGTCGGTAGTTTCGTGCTCTCGGCCGGTTACTACGACGCCTACTACCTGCGCGCACAACGGGTGCGCCGGCTGATCGCCGAGGACTTCGCCCGCGCCTTCGAGCAGGTCGATCTGATCGCCGGCCCGACCACCCCGGATGTCGCCTTCCGCCGCGGCGAAAAGACCGCCGACCCGCTGGCGATGTACGCCGCCGACATCAATACGGTCGCGGTCAATCTGGCCGGATTGCCGGCAATCAGCCTGCCCTGCGGCCTGGTCCAGGGCCTGCCGATCGGGCTGCAGCTGATCGGCCCGGCCTGGGGCGAGGCTACCGTATTGGCAGCGGGGCATCGCTTCCAGCAGATCAGCGACTGGCACCTGGCCCGGCCGGCCGGGTTCGGGAGTGGCGCATGAGTACGTCCTGGCAGGCGGTGATCGGGCTCGAGGTCCACGTTCAGCTCGCCACCCGCTCGAAGATGTTCTCGGCAGCCGCGACCGCCTATGGCGCCGAGCCCAACACCCAGGTCAGCTGGGTCGATGCGGCCCTGCCCGGCACCCTGCCGGTGCCGAACCGGGCGGCAATCGAAATGGCGATCGCGTTCGGACTCGCGGTCGACGCCGAAATCGACACGGAATGCGTGTTCGCGCGCAAGAACTACTTCTACCCGGACCTGCCCAAGGGCTACCAGATCAGCCAATACGAACTACCGATCGTGCGCGGCGGCCGGGTGCCGGTGCGGCTTGCCGATGGCGGGATTTTGCTGGTAGCGCTGACCCGCGCCCACCTCGAAGAGGACGCCGGCAAATCCCTGCACGACGCCTTCCATGCCGCCACCGGGGTCGATCTGAACCGCGCCGGCACGCCCCTGCTGGAGGTTGTGACCGAGCCGGTG
>JBFXKH010000059.1:0-21226 GCA_050173995.1 Lysobacterales bacterium
TGGGCCGCCCAACCAGCGCGACTACAGGCAACATGTCCACCTCCATGGGCGGGAGACGAGAGGCTAGGGGCTAGGGGCTAGGGGCTAGGGGCTAGAGGCTAGAGGCTAGGGGCTAAAGGCGGGACTTTCCCTAGTCCTTGGTCCCTAGCTTCGCTGCGCTCAGCACAACCTATCTTCTGGGGGCTGGGGAAAAGTGCCGCCTTTCGCTTTTGCCCCTAGTCCCTAGCCCCTAGCCCCTAGCCTCTAGTCCCTAGCAGTCAGCCATCACCCAGCTGGTACGCCGCGAAGTGGCCATCGATGGAGCTGACGTAGATACGATTGCCGACCACCAAAGGCGTCGACCAAATCGCCTTCTTGCCCAGCCGGAAGCGTTCTGCGGTGTCGCCATCTTCGCGTTTCAGCCAATGCACATAGCCCTGGAGATCGCCGACCACCAGGTAGTCGCCGACCACAACCGGTGTGGATAAGGCCCGATGCAACAGCTTGTCCTGCTTCCACAGCGAGCCGCCGGTACGGATATCCAGCGCCCACAACTGTGAATCGGTATCGACCGCGTAGATGACGCTGCCGGAAACCGCCAGGCCACCGTAAGACGACATGTCGCGGGTCCAAAGTATTCGGCCGGTATCCAGAGTGATCGCCGACACGCCGCCGTTGTAGGTGACTGCGTAGAGCACGTCGTCGACGATTTTCATATCGCCGTCCAGATCGACCATCCGTTCCAGCTCGGTGCGGCCCTCCGGGCGGGCGATGTTCTGCTCCCACAGCAGGGTGCCGTCGCTGGCCCGCAGCGCCACCACCTTGGCGTTGTCATAACCGATGAACACGGTGCCGGCATTGACGATCGGCGGCGCATTGCCGCGCAGGCTGAGCAGCGGCACATCGCGGTCGAACTGCCACAGACGCTTGCCGTCGGCCGCAGCAAATCCCTGCACCCGGCCGTCATTGCTGTGCACCACCACCACTGCGTCGACGATCACCGGCGGCGCCAGCAACTCGGACGAAGCCGCGGCGCGCCACAGTTCCTTGCCGGTACCGACATCGGCGGCAATCACCGTTCCCTCGATCGAGCCGGCCACAACCAGGCCGTCTCTTGCTGCGGCGCCTGATACCAGGCGCTCCTTGTCGGAAATTCGCCACAGGCGCTTCCCGGTCGCAGCGTCGTAGGCGAGCAGACCGCCATCGAAATCGGTGACGAATACCCGGCCATCGGCATAGCCCGGACGCGGACGGGCGCCGGTGCGGGCTATGCCCTTACCGGTATCCGCTGACCAAAGTTTTTTTACTTCGGCGCTACGCTCAAATTTGACCAGTTTGGCCGGTGGATCGACCGGTTGTTTGTCTTTACCCTTGAACCACTTGCAGCCCGGCAGAAGCGCCAGTGCGATCAGGACCCAGGCAATTTTGCGCATCAGCCACCCGCCTTGGTTGCTTCAACCGCGGCGGCGGGGGTGTTTGCACTGACCAAGGCAAGGTCATCGCGCTTCATCTCGACCAGGCTGCGCCGCGCGGCGGTCGCATCCATCGAGACCAGCGCCTCTTCATACGCGGCATGAGCCTCGGCGGCCTGGCCCTGGGCGGCGAGAATGTCCCCATGCAACTCGGCAAGTTCAGCGGCGAAGCCCTTGCCCTGAATCTCCTTGACCGTGCTCAGCGCTTCATCAAGGGCGCCGGTCTGCAATTGCGCTCGGGCCAGGCGCAGGCTGGCCAGGGTCTCCAGCTCGGGCAGCTTGGCGTGCTTCCTGGCCCAGCGCAGCGAATCCAGCGCCGAGGCCATGTCGCCACCTTCGGCGACGATGGTCTGCGCTTCGGCCATTGCCGACAGCACCGCGTAGGGCGAGTCGGCGTGCTGGCTGCGCAGGCCCGCACCCAGCGATTTGATCTGGTCCTGATCCTTTTTATCGACCGCTTCAAGGTATTCCGCGTAGGCGCTGCCGGCCTGGTCAAGCTGGCTGGCGCGCCAGTGATCATAAAAGTTACTGCCGACGATCACACCCATTCCGGCTACCAGACCGGCGAATATCCAGCCGCCATTGCTGCGCAGCCAGTTGCGCACGAGTTCACTCTGCTCGTGCTCATCGAGAACTTCAATTGCCATGATGATCCAGGTTTGATTTGAGTGAGGGGGCGGGCGCGGGCTGGTCCGCCGCAACGTTGCGCGGGTCCGGCGATCTGCAACCGACGGACACAGCAGGCTGCAGCCGGGCGACGATTCTAGCGCGTGGCAGCCGGAATTTCCGACGTCGCTTCAAACAGCTTCAGCCGCGCGACATTTTGACGGGCATGGGCGCCGAGATCAACGCGCTCGCCATCGACGCTGAGCGTGACAGCACTGGCGTTGCCGACATGGAGCGATACCGGCCCGCCGACCCGGTATTGGCGCGATACGCCAGCGTCAAGGATGCCATATTCCAGACGCCGACCGTCGGCATCGAGCAGTTCCACCCAGCTGCGATCGCTGAACGTGAGCAGCAACTGGTGCTGGCCCGCGACCCGAGCCGGCGACGCCAAGGCGGACGACGATGGCGCTGCTTCGACCATCGGCGCCATCGAGGCCATCATCGGACCGCTCGATTCGGCACCGGCGTTCGGCCCCGGCAGCGCGGATGGATCCACCGGGGAGACAACGCTCGGACCTGCTGGGGGCAGCCCGGGTAAGGTCGGCACGGGTTCGCCAGCAGTGGAATCCTCGGCACCGGCACCCGCGGCGACCTGCGGCGCAGGGCTTGCGACCAGCGGTTCCGGCGAATTGATGCCGCGGTTATTGAGCATGGTATAGGTGGGGACCGCCAGCATCAGGGTCAGCAGCGCGTAGACCAGATAGGTCGAGGCGTGCCGGTTACGTGCCGACCAAGATGCCGCAGACGCGGCCGGCAGGGACGGCAGCAGTGGCACCGCTTCGCCGATCCGCTTGACCGCGTGGGCCACCGCAACCTGGGGAATATCCACCATCCTGGCGTAGTTCTTGAGGTGGCCACGCACATACACCGAGGCCCCGAGGCGTAGCCAGTTCTCGCTTTCCAGGTCGGACACCACGGTCGGCGAGACGCGCAGACGTCGTGCCATGTCCTCGCGACTGATGCCACGTACCTCGCGCGCCGCACGCAGCCGGGCGCCGAGACTGGGCTGCACTTCGATTACAGATTCTCTGGGAAAGGTGGCCGGCGCAGCGGATGGATCGGCGGGTGACGCAACGGCAGTCGACAGTTCGAGCACGGGATCGGTGGCAGATGCAGGCGAAACCGCAGCGGCGGGCACCACCAACAGCGCATCGGCGGCGACCAGATCGGTCTCTGCCGCACGCAGCGCATCCGGTGCCATGGCTGGCGATTCGCTGCCTGCGGACGGATGCCCAGCAGGGTCGGACGGTTCAGTCGGGTGGACCGAAAGTCGCGACGCCAATGCTGGCGCGACTTCGACCGTGAGCCGTGTTTCCGCCACCACGTCGGTCCCGGCCGCCGATTCCGACTCGGGCCAAAAACTATCGACAGTAGGCACCTGATTTACGGCATCCGATCCGGGCGATGGGGTCTTGCGGCGACGTTTGCTCATGGCGACATCGAACCCTTGACGACGGTTGAGGCTTGCTCAGAATCCGGAAATTCGGACAACAGCCGATCGCGATAACCTTGCTCGGCCCGGGCATTGCCGAGCTTCGATTCGATTTGCATACCGAGCACCAGGATCGCCGGATCGGCTGGAACCTGGGCCAGATAGCGCTCCAGGAACGCGCGGGCTTTGAGGAAATCGCCGGATCGCAGAGACAACTGCGAAAGCATCAGCAGCGCCTCCGGAAAATTCGGGGAACGTTCGATAGCGGCGCGCAGGCTGCGCTCGGCGAGTTCGAGGTTGCCGGCCTTGTCGGCACAAGCGGCGCGATTGGTCAGCGCGGTTTCCGGGCGACGATAGAATGGATCCAGCAGGGCGCGTGCAAAGTACGGGTCGGACTCGTCGAGCTTGCCGGCGTTGCACAGATAGCGACCAAGATTGTTGTTGGTGTCGCCCGATTCCGGCGCCAGCCGGTAGGCCATGCGGTAGTGTTCTTCGGCTTTGGACCGGTTGCCGATTTGTTCGTAGAGCACCGCGATCACCGTATGCGCGTCACTGGACTTGGGGTCCAGGGCGACCGCCTTTTGCAGCTTCTGCATGGCCAGATCGAGCTGGCCGCGGCTGAGGTAGGATTGCCCGAGCTGCACGTTCAGCGCGGCCGCTTCGCTCTTGGTCTTGCCGGCACCACGCAGGTTGCGGTCGATCTGTTTGTTCGAAGTGGCTTTCGATTCGGGGATATAGTTCGGGCCGTCGCCGCTCGAAGCGCAACCGGCCAATGCCGCCCCCAGCAACAACAGGCAAGCGACCCGCACTGTCGATGAAGTTTCATGCCGCATCGGCTGCCACCTTGAGTCTGGCCTGGTGCTCGCGACTGCGCCGGGTGCGATCAATCACCTGGCCCGCCAATTGCCCGCAGGCGGCATCGATATCGTCGCCGCGGGTCTTTCTGACCGTGGCGATCAGCCCGGCCTGCATCACGATCTGCTTGAAGGCGGCGATCGCCTCCGGTGTCGAGCGTCGATACTCGGCGCCGGGAAACGGATTGAACGGAATCAGATTGAGCTTGCTCGGCACTTTGCGCAACAGCTTGACCAGGGCGCGGGCGTGCTCGGGTCGGTCGTTGACGTCGTTCATGAGGGTGTATTCGAAAGTGATTGAGGAACGCGGCCGCCGCGCCTGATAACGCTGGCAGGCGGCTAGCAAATCGGCGATCGGATACTTGCGGTTGATCGGCATCAACTGCTCGCGCAGCTCATCGAACGGCGCGTGCAGCGATACCGCCAGACTCACGTCGCAGCGCTCGGACAGTGCGTCGATGCCGGGCACCAGGCCGGCGGTGGACAGCGTCACGCGGCGGTTGGCCAGGCCGAAACCGAAGTCGTGGCGCATCAGGTCCATGGCGTCGGTGACCGCATTGAAATTGCGCAGCGGTTCGCCCATGCCCATCATCACTACGTTGCTGATGCGACGCTCGGCCAGCGCGTTGTTGCGGTGCACGCTGCCCAAACGCTGCGCCGCCACCCACACTTGGCCGATAATTTCGGCGGTGCTCAGATTGCGGTTGAAGCCCTGTTTGCCGGTCGAGCAGAAGCCGCAATCGAGCGCGCAGCCGATCTGCGAGGACACGCACAAGGTGCCGCGGTTGGCCTCCGGGATGAACACCGTCTCGATTGCGCTGCCACCGTTCATGGCCAGCAGCCATTTAACCGTGCCGTCGTCGGAGACCTTCTCCACCAGCACCTTGGGCAGGGTCAGTTCGGCCACCAGTTCGAGCCGGGTCCGCAACGCCTTGCCGATATCGGTCATCTGCTCGAAGCTGGATGCCTGGTGGTGATAGATCCACTTCAGCAACTGCGCGGCACGAAAACGCTTCTCGCCCAGCGCCAGTACAAACCGTTCCATCGCCGGCGGGGCCAGATCGAACAGATTGATTTTGCTGGTCGGCAGATTCATGACGTGGCCAGGGTCGGCGGGGTGGCGATTCAGCTGCGCGGATGGAGTTCGATACCTGAGAAGAAATAGGCGATCTCGTTAGCCGCGGTTTCCGGTGCATCCGAACCATGCACGGCATTGGCGTCGATTGACTGGGCAAAGTCGGCACGGATCGTGCCGGGCGCGGCTTTTTTGGGATCGGTGGCCCCCATCAGGTCGCGGTAGCGCGCAATCGCGCCCTCGCCTTCCAGTACCTGGATGAACACCGGGCCGGACACCATG
The DNA here is from genome assembly GCA_050173995.1 of Lysobacterales bacterium. Taxonomy (GTDB): domain Bacteria; phylum Pseudomonadota; class Gammaproteobacteria; order Xanthomonadales; family Ahniellaceae; genus 0-14-3-00-62-12. The sequence goes on from JBFXKH010000059.1 coordinate 5,764, forward strand.
AAGCGCACCAGATCCTTGAAAAACGGCCGCTCGCTGTGCACCGCATAGAAACCCTCGGCTTCGGCCTGCGACAGTTGTTTCAACTTGGCGGCAATCACCGTCAACTGGTTGGATTCCAGTCGCGCAATGATCTGGCCGATCACATTCTTGGCCACGGCATCGGGTTTGATGATGGAAAGGGTGCGCTCGAGCGCCATCGGATATTCCTCTGAAATGGGGGAAAGGGTGGAAGATTGAACGCATGATCGTACCATCAAATGCGATACAAAACGTGCCCTTAGCCGCACAATCGCAGGTCTTTTCGCCGATTGCGGGCGAACCCGCCTGGTGATGACCGCGGCTCCGGGGCGGTACGCTGGGCCGTGAATGCCGACGGCAGACGCGCGGCTCGGTATCGGCACGGATAGGGCCGCAACGGGCTTCGCGACTGGCTTCGCGACTGGCTCTTGTTCGCTGCACCAGATGTCGCTATAGTTTCGGGCTGTTTAGAACAACCGTACTGGGAATCGCCATGAAAGTGCTTTCTTCGCTCAAATCCGCCAAGGCCCGCCACCGCGACTGCAAGATCGTCCGCCGCCGCGGCAAGGTGTTCGTGATCTGCAAATCGAACCCGCGTTTCAAGGCGCGCCAGCGCTGATTCCGGCCTGCAGCGAGCGCAATCAAGCCGACCTGGGGTCGGCTTTTTTGTGGGCACGAAGAACATTTGAACGGCGGATCGTCGCTGCGTGACTCGCCGCACGGCGTTTGCGGCATACTTGCGTTACAAACGCGCAGGCCCGATTCAACCCACGGAGACAGCCATGCAAGCCGCACGCAAGTCACCACCATTGGCGTTGTTGTTTGCTCTGATCATCGGATCGCCGATGCTATCGGTCGGCCACGCCGACACCCTGCTGATCGAGCGGGCGCAAGACACAAAGTCCATCGCCCATCCCAAACGCGGCGCGTCGATGTCGCAGGTCGAGGCCGAGTTCGGCCCGCCGCTGCATCGGGTCGGCCCGGTCGGTGCGCCGCCGATCACCCGCTGGGTGTATGCCGAGATCACCGTCTATTTTGAGCACGATCATGTGATATCGAGCGTGCTCAACAAAGCATCCGGGCTGGAAAAAGGCCCGAAGCCGGTGCGCGAATGAGCGAGCCGGCCTGGCGCTGGCCCGCCGAATGGGAGCCGCAGGATGCGATCCTGCTGGCCTGGCCGCACGCGGGTACCGACTGGGCGGCGCACTTGCCGGCGGTCGAGCAGGCCTATGTCGGGCTGATCGAAGCGATTACCCGCTTCGAAGACGTCGTACTGGTGGTTGCCGATGCCGACGTGGAAGCACGCGCTCGCCACTGCCTGCAGGCGCTGCCGACGGCGCGCCTGCACTGGGTTAGCGCCGAATACGACGATACCTGGCTGCGCGACTGCGGGCCGGTGGTGCTCACTGCCGACGACCGCTTCGCCCTGCTCGATTTCCACAGCACTGGCTGGGGCGGCAAGTACGCCTGCGAGCGCGACGACGCGCTGATTTCCGAATTGGTGCGCGCCGGCTTGTTTCGCAACGCCGACCGTTTGCGTTACCCGTTTGCTTTGGAAGGCGGCGCGATCGATGGCGATGGCGCCGGTTCGGTGCTGTCCACCCGGCATTGTCTGCAACACCGCCATCCCGGTTTGAACCCGGACCAGCTCGACGCGCGGCTACGCCAGTTGCTGCACGCACAGCGTCTGCTGCTGCTCGAATCCGGCGAACTGCAGGGCGACGACACCGACGCCCACGTCGATACCCTGGCGCGTTTCGTGTCGGTGGATACGATCGCCTTCCAAGCCTGCGATGACCCGGCCGATCCGCAGTTTGCCGCGCTCGCCGCCATGCACGAGGAATTGCGCGCGCTGCGGACTGCGGACGGCCAACCCTACCGACTGCTTGCCCTGCCCTGGGCGCGGCCGATCCACGCCGCCAACGGCCGTCGCCTGGCCGCGAGCTATGCGAATTTCCTGATTGTCAACGCTGCGGTGCTGGTACCCGCCTACGGCGACCCAGCCGACGCGCTGGCGGAGCAGGTGCTGGCACAGGCATTCCCGGACCGTCAGGCGATCGGCGTCAACGCGCGTCCGTTCATCGAACAGAATGGCAGCCTGCATTGTCTGAGCATGCAACTTCCACGAGGCGTCGTCCGTGCCCTCCACTAACAAGATTCGGGTCGCCCTGGTACAGGAGCAGGATCACGGCAGCCTGGCTGCCAATCGTGCGCGCATCGAACAGCAGGCGCGTGCCGCCGCCGCCCAGGGCGCCGGCTTGATCGTGCTGCAGGAACTGCACAACGGCGCGTATTTCTGCCAGCACCAGGCCGCCGCCGAGTTCGACCGCGCCGAGCCGATTCCCGGTCCGAGCTCCGACTGGCTGTCCGCGCTCGCCACCGAACTCGGCGTGGTACTGGTCGGCTCGCTGTTCGAGCGGCGCGCGGCCGGGGTCTATCACAACACCGCGGTGGTATTCGATCGCGATGGCCGGCTCGCCGGCCGCTACCGCAAGATGCACATCCCGGACGATCCGGGTTTCCTGGAGAAGTTCTACTTCACTCCCGGCGACCTGGGCTTCGAGCCGATCGACACCAGCATCGGCCGGCTCGGCGTGCTGGTGTGCTGGGACCAGTGGTATCCGGAAGCGGCGCGGCTGATGGCCCTGGCCGGGGCGCAATTGCTGCTCTACCCGACCGCGATCGGCTGGGATCCGCGCGACGAAGCGGCCGAGCAGGAACGCCAGCGCCAGGCCTGGCTGCTCTCGCATCGCGGCCACGCGGTCGCCAATGGCCTGCCGGTACTGGCCTGCAACCGGGTCGGTTTCGAGGCCAGCCCGGTGGCGGGCGCGAGCGGCATTCGTTTTTGGGGATCGAGCCTGGTCTGCGGGCCGCAGGGCGAGCTGTTGGCCGAGGCCGGAACCAGCGCAGCGGAACTGCTGATCGTCGACGTGGACCTGGCCCGCAGCGAACAGGTGCGGCGGATGTGGCCGTTCCTGCGCGACCGTCGCATCGACGCCTACCAGGACCTGCTCAGGCGCTTCCGCGATTGAGCTCTGTGAAGTGAGCCCGCCGCTGCCCGCGCTGGCCGACGCCAACCCATGGAACTTCCCAACATGAATCCCGCCAACCCGGAGGTCGCCGCCGACCCACCAGCCGGCGACCTGCTCGCCCAGCAGCCGATCGCGCGGCTGCACTGCGCCGGCAGCGAACTGGTCCTGCTCGGTACTGCCCACGTCTCGCGCGTCAGCGCCGAAGCAGTGCGGCAGTTGCTGGCCCAGGAAAGCTTCGATGCGGTCGCGGTGGAACTGTGCGAGCACCGCGCCCGCGCGATCCGCGATCCGGATGCGGTCGCCGCCCTGGACCTATTCCAGGTGCTACGCGAAGGCAAGGTCGGCACGATCGCCGCCGGGCTCGCACTTGGCGCCTTCCAGCGCCGCCTGGCCGAACAATTCGGCATCGAGCCCGGTGCCGAAATGCGCGCCGCAATCGATGGCGCCCAGGCATTGGGTCTGCCGTGCTGGCTGATCGATCGCGACGTTGGCCTGACCTTGCGCCGCACGCGCGCGGCGCTCGGCTTCTGGGACAAGCTCATGCTGAGCAGCGGCCTGCTGACCACGGTGATGTCCAGCGAAGAAATCGCCGAATCCGAAATCGAAAAACTCAAGCAGGGCGACCTGCTGCAAAGTGCCTTCGCCGAATTCGCCAAACAAAGCGCCGCCCTGTTCGAGGCCTTGATTGCCGAACGCGACCGCTACATGGCCGCGCGTCTGCGCGAGCAAATCGATTCGGCAAACCCGCGCAAGATCCTGGTGGTAATCGGCGCCGGACACCTGGACGGCATCGCCCGGGCACTGTCCGATCCAGCCGACCACCCGGCGGCGATCCTCGCTGCGCTACGCCAGGAACCGCCACCGTCCCGATTCGCACGCTGGTTCGGCTACACCCTGATCGCCCTGGTACTGGCTGGTTTCGCTTGGGGTTTTCTGCACAGTGCCGATACCGGCATCGATCTGCTGCTGTCCTGGTCGCTGATCACCGCCAGCGGTGGTGCACTCGGCGCACTGGCGGCGGGCGCGCATCCACTGGCTATCCTGGTCTCAGCGCTATCCTCGCCGCTCACGCCGCTGCACCCGGCGCTGTCCTCGGGCATGCTCAGCGGTGCGGTAGAAGCCTGGCTGCGCAAACCCCGGGTCGCCGATTTCCAGCGGCTGCGCGATGACGTGATGCACTGGCGCGGCTGGTACCGCAACGCCGTGACCCGGGTATTCCTGGTCTTCACCCTGAGCAATATCGGCACCGCGATCGCGGTCTGGGTCGCGATCGCCCGCGGCGCCGGCAAGATCGCCGGGCAGTGATTTTGGAGCGGTTTTCGGTTTTCGGTTTTCGGGATAGGTCGTAGGTCGGGTCAAGGAAGTAGGTCGGGTCAAGCGCCGCAGGCGCGGACCCGACATTGTTCGGCATTGCCGCCGCGGTGAGAGTGTCGGCTCCGCCGCTGCGCGGCTTGAGCCGACCTACGGCTTCCGCCGACCTACGGCTTGGCGGTCTTCCGCCGGCCTACGCTTCCCCGTTGCCTGGATTCGCTCAGGGCAACCAGGGTGGCGGTGGCAGGCCCTTGGCTTCGAGGAACTCGCGGTTGAACAGCCGCGATTCGTAGCGGCTGGCCGAATCGCAGAGCACGGTGACGATGGTGTGGCCGGGGCCGAGTTGCCGGGCCAGGCGGATCGCGCCGGCAACGTTGATCGCGCTCGACGCGCCCAGATACAAGCCTTCGCGCTTGATCAGGTCCCACAGAACCGGCAGCAGTTCGCTATCCGGGATCTGGAAGGAATCATCGATGCGCGCGCCTTCGAGATTGCCGGTGATGCGGTTCTGGCCGATGCCTTCGGTGATCGAACTGCCTTCGGCCTTGATCTCGCCGGTCTTGACCCAAGCATGGATGCCGGCGCCCATCGGGTCGGCGACCGCGCTGATCAGGCCAGGGTTTTTCTGTTTGAGGTATTCGCTGGTGCCGGCCAGGGTGCCGCCGGTGCCGACCGCGCTGACGAAGCCATCGACGCTGCCACCGGTCTGCGCCCAGATTTCCGGGCCGGTGCTGGCGATATGGCCTTCGCGATTGGCGCGGTTGTCCCACTGGTTGGCATAGAACACGCCATGCGGCGCGTCTGCGGCCAGCGACTCGGCCAGGCGGCTCGCCTGGTGCACGTAGTTGTCGGGGTTGCGGAACGGCACCGCCGGCACCGTGCGCAGTTCGGCGCCCATGCCACGCAGCGCCGATTGCTTCTCCGGCGATTGGGTTTCCGGCATCAGAATGATGGTGTGGATGCCCAGCGCATTACCGGCCAGGGTCAGGCCGATACCGGTATTGCCGGCGCTGCCCTCGACCAGGGTGCCGCCGGGCTCGATCAGCTTGCGCTGCAGGCCATCCTGCAACAGGTATTTGGCGGCGCGATCCTTGACCGAGCCGCCCGGATTCATGAACTCGCACTTGCCGAGGATCTCGCAGCCGGTCGCTTCCGACGCGAAGCGGATGCGCAACAAGGGGGTGTTGCCGATGCTGTCTAGAAAGCCGGAACGAATGCTCATACGCATCCCTACCCCAATTCAGTCGCCCGCTGCGCCTGCTTCGAGCAGGGCCAGAGCACGGCGGTTGGCCGCGGCCAGTTTGCGTGCCGGCGACATCAGCAGGCGTTGGCTGCTGCTGCTCTCATCGCTCAGGCCTTCGTTGACCGCGTCGAAATCCATCGCCACATAGCCGATCACCTTACCCTCGGCGGACAGGGCGAGTCCGGGCGAACCGTTGACCACATAGGCCTGGCGCGGCACCGTGATGCTGCCGACCAATACCCCCCAAGCCATGATCGGCGCCTCGCCGAATTTTTTGTCGAGGCGTTCGACGATGTAGTAAGCCTGACCCGGCGCGGCCTCGGCGGTGTCGTTCAGATCGAGCGGATGCAGCAGTTGCGGGTCGGGCGATTTGAGCCGCAACCAAGCCACGCCGAGGTCAGCGTCGCTGGTCAGGGCTTCGGCTTCGAGCGGATTGTCGACCCCGGCGAAGTACACGCGGAAATCGCGGGTCTCGAACTTGAAGCTGGCTTTCTGTTCGGCGCTGAGCTTGTCCATGCCGGTAAAGGTCGGCGCCACGATCAGCTTGGGCACCAACACCAGGCCACGGGCATCGATGACCACGCCGGTGGTCGAGGATTCGCGGCTCTGCTCCTGGCCCTGCATGGTCGAGCTGAACACGAAGCTGACCCGCACTACGCTATCGGCGTGCCTGGCGGTCAGGCTGGCGAAGGTCTGTTTGCTCTCTTCATCGGTTGGACTGGCTGCGGCCAGTCCGTGCACCAACAGCAGAATCCACCCGAAAACCCACCCGGCCTTGCACTTGCTCATGGTAATTCCCATCCTGCGTTGAGAAACAACAGGCGCGTGCGCTGGGCGCGCAGCACCAGAAAGCTCATGCTGGTTCCAGCGCCAAGCGATTTGCGGTCGGTGGCCCGGGCGAAATCGTCGATGCCGCCGATCGGCAGGTCGTTGACCTTGAGCACCACGTCGCCGGTCTCAAGGTGGGCGAGACCGGCCAGGCCGCCGGCCTCGACGCGCTCTACCACCACGCCCTTGGCATCGGCCGGCAGGCGCCGATCGACCCGATCGAAGAAGCCGAGTGCGCGCACGCCAAGATCCAGCCAATCGATCTGTAGACTCTTCAGTGAGCCGCCAGCGTCCGGCGCAATGCCGGCATGCACCGTCAGTTGTTGCGCTTTGCCGTCGCGCCACAAGTCGATGCGGATCGGCTGGTCCTCGTCGGCGTCGCGGATGCGTTGCTGCAGCGCCGAATCGTTTTCATCGCCGGTGACCGGAACGGTGCCGCCATTGATCGCGGTGATCAGGTCGCCGACCCGGACACCTGCCTCGCCAGCCGGGCCGGGGTAGACCCGGGTGACCCGATAGCCGCCTTGCTCAGGCAATTGCAGGCGCTGGGCGATGCTCGGGGTAATCGGTTGGGTGTCGATGCCGATCCAGGGTTTGGGCAGTTCACGCAGCCCGGTCGCACGCGCCGTACGTTCGGCGTCCAGCGCCGAGAGCATCGCCTCTCCGTTGCGCTCGAAGGCGATCGTGTGGGCACCGGCGCCAGCACCGTTGTCCAGCGCCAACGCCACGACATCGGCGCTGCTTGCCACCGGCTTGCCGTCGATCGCGGTGATCACATCGCGCGCCTGCAGGCTAGGGTGGGCAGTGGCGGCGCGCTTGCCGGGCGCGACCCCGGTGATCAGCATGCCGCGCTCGGCAATCAGCGACAGCGAGCGAGCGATCGACGGCGTGACCTCGGTCAGGGTCAATCCCCACCGTTTGATCTCCAGGTTCTCGCCCAGATCGGGCGGGTAATCGACCGAGCGCATTTCGATGCGGCGCTGGCCGCTGCCATTACGCACGTCGAGCGTGAGCTTGCTGCCAATCGCGCGCTCGGTCAGGTCGCGCAAAAACGGCGGCACCTGCTCCGGCTGCAAAATGCGCACCGGCTCGGCGTCGACGGCGAGGATGCGATCGCCGGCCAGCAGTCCGGCGCGCTCGGCCGGCGATCCGCGCTGCACCGAACTGACCAGCACGCCGTCGGCCAGCCCGGAGCCCTTGAGCGAACGCACACTGAAGCCAAAGAAGCTGCGTTTGACCCGGCCGTCCCTGATGAGTGCGGCGACGATGCGGGCCGCGACGTCGGCCGGAATCGCGAAGGCCATATCGCCACCAAAAATATTGCCGCGGGTGTTGATGCCGACGATTTCGCCGGTCAGGCTGACCAGCGGGCCACCGGAATTGCCCGGGGATATCGAGGCATCGTGCTGGATCCAGGCGTAGTAGCGGGCGGTCGGCTGGTTGCGGTTGAGTTGCTGTTCGTAGTCGGCCTCGTCCTGGAACAGCGAAATCATCAGGCGATTGGCGTTGCTGACCACGCCCTGGGTAAGCGAATGCGCCATGCCCCAGGGCGCGCCCATCGCCATCACCACATCACCCGCCCTGAGGTCGTTGCGCTCGGCGAAATGGGCGAAAGCGAAACCCTCGGCTGGGCGCTGGTCGATGCGCAGCACGGCGATGTCGCTCAGCGAATCGACCCCGACCAGGTGCGCGGTCAATTCGCGTTGGTCGGCGGTGACCACGCGGAAACGCTTGCCATTCTCGGTGACGTGGGCATTGGTGGCGACGTGACCGTCGGCGCTGATGATGGTGCCGCTGCCGCTGGATACGGTCAGTTGCCCGCGCCCCTGACTGAAATCCTCGCGCACCACCAGAATGCTCACCACGTAGGGCAGCACTGCGTCGCGGGCGGCCGCGACACGCGACTGGTATTCATCCAGCGCGCTGCCGGCACCCAGCGCAGATTCACCCGCGACCAGCGGCGATCCGCCGAGCAGCACCCCAAAGCCCAAGCAATACCCTGCCAGCCGGCTCATGCGTCGAGCACCGGCTGGTTGTCGGCGTCGGCTTCAGGCTCTTCGTCGGCCAGAGCGTCCACCCGCGCCACGCCGACCAGTGCCTCGTCGGCCGGCAGGCGAATCAACGTCACGCCCTGGGTATTGCGTCCGACCTGGGCGATTTCGCTGACCCGGGTGCGCACCAAGGTGCCCTGATTGGAGATCAGCATGACCTCGTGACCGGCATCGACTTGCACCGCGCCGACCAGTTGGCCGTTGCGCTCCGACGTCTGGATCGCGATCACGCCCTGGGTGCCGCGGCCCTTGCGCGGATAGTCGGCGAGCGGCGTGCGCTTGCCGTAGCCGCGTTCGGTCGCGGTCAGCACGTCGCCCTCGGCGGCGACGATCATCGATACCACGCGCTCGCCCTCGGCCAGGGTGATGCCGCGCACGCCACGCGCACTGCGTCCAACCGTGCGCACCGCCGATTCGGCGAAGCGCACCGCCTTGCCATTGGAGGCGAACAGCATCACATCGCGCGCGCCGTCGGTGATCGCCACATCGATCAGGCGGTCGCCCTCGTCCAGCTCGACCGCACGGATGCCGTTCGAGCGCGGCCGCGAGAAATTGCTGAGCGCGGTCTTTTTGACCACGCCGGCCTGGGTGGCAAAGAACACGAAACGGTCTTCGCTGTATTCGGTGACCGGCAACATTGCATTGACTTTTTCGCCGGCTTCGAGCGCCGGCAGCAGGTTGATGATCGGACGGCCACGCGAGTTGGCGCTGGCAACCGGAAACTGAAAAGTGCGCAACCAGAACACCCGCCCGGCGCTGGTAAAACACAGCACGGTGTCGTGGCTGTGCGCGACCAGCAGGCGCTCGATGAAATCCTCCTCCTTCATCGAAGTCGCCGCCCGCCCCTTGCCGCCGCGCCGCTGGGCGCGGTAGTCGTTGACCGGCTGCGCCTTGGCATAGCCGGTGTGCGACAGGGTCAGCACCAGGTCCTGACGATCGATCAGATCCTCGTTGCTCAGGTCTTCCTGATTCTGCTGGATCTGGGTGCGGCGTGGGTCGTTATAGGCCTGTTTGATTTCCGCGAGTTCGCGGCGGATCACGTCGAGCAGCAGGTCGGCGTCTTCCAGGATGGCGATCAGGCCGCGGATGACTTCAAGCAGCCCACGGTATTCGTCGGTGATTTTTTCCTGCTCCAATCCGGTCAGCTTGGACAGGCGCATTTCGAGGATTTCCTTGGCCTGCTCCGGCGACAACTGGTAACCGTCGGCGACCAGTCCGATCTCGCGGGTCAGCCCTTCCGGGCGCGACGCGTCGGCCCCGGCCGCGGACAGCAGGGCCCGCACCAGGCCCGGCTCCCAACGCTGTGCCAGCAAGCGTTCGCGTGCGGTCTGGGCGTTGTCCGAGGTCTTGATCAATTCGATCATCGCGTCGATATTGGCCAGCGCGACGGTCAGACCTTCAAGAATATGCGCGCGCTCGCGGGCGCGGCGCAGCTCATAGATGGTGCGGCGGGTGACCACTTCGCGGCGGTGGCGGACGAACGCCTCCAGCATCTGTTTCAGGTTCAGCAACTGCGGCTGGCCGTCGAGCAGGGCGACCATGTTGATGCCGAACACGGTCTCCATTTGGGTCTGGCGATACAGATTGTTGAGCAGCACGTCGGCCTGCTCGCCACGCTTGACCTGGATGAAAATGCGCATGCCGTCCTTGTCGGATTCGTCGCGCAGTCCGTCCGGGGCGATACCCTCGATCTTCTTTTCCTTGTGCAGCTCGGCGATCTTCTCGATCAGCCTAGCCTTGTTGACCTGATAGGGCAGCTCGTGGACGATGATCGCATCGCGGCCGTCGGCGTCGGTCTCGATTTCGGCGCGGGCGCGGATCAGCACCCGGCCACGGCCGCTGCGGTAGGCATCGATGATGCCGCTGGCACCGTTGATGATGCCGGCGGTGGGAAAGTCCGGGCCGGGCAGCACCTGCATCAGTTGTTCGATGCTGATTTCGGGGTCGTCGATCAGCGCCAGCACCGCATCGACCACCTCGCCCAGATTGTGCGGCGGGATATTGGTCGCCATGCCGACCGCGATGCCGGCCGAGCCATTGACCAGCAGATTGGGAATGCGCGTCGGCAGGACGCTCGGCTCCAGTTCCTTTTCGTCGTAGTTCGGGGTGAAATCGACGGTGTCCTTGTCGATGTCGGCGAGCAGCTCGTGGGCCAGCTTGGACATGCGCGCTTCGGTGTAGCGCATCGCCGCCGGCGAATCGCCGTCGACCGAGCCGAAGTTGCCCTGGCCGTCGATCAGCAGGTAGCGCAGCGAAAACGGCTGCGCCATGCGCACCAGGGTGTCGTAGACGGCGTTGTCGCCGTGCGGGTGGAACTTACCGATCACGTCGCCGACGATGCGTGCCGATTTGTAGTACGGCTTGTTGCTGTGCGCGCCCAGTTCGTTCATCGCGTACAACACCCGGCGGTGTACCGGCTTCAGACCATCGCGGACATCCGGCAGGGCGCGCCCGACGATTACGCTCATTGCGTAATCCAGGTAGCTCTGGCGCATTTCGTCTTCGATGTTGACGCGGATGATTTCTTTCGCGAATTCGGACATCGTGTCGTTCAGACCTTATTGGCTTGGCAAGTCCGACCCAGCGCGGGTCACAAAGTGCCCGCAGTTCGCCATGGTCGAAAGCGGCGAATTATAGCACGCGAGGCAGGCTCTACGGGCCCGACGACAAGGCCCGGATGGCGGCTTCCGCGCCGCAAACCCTCAGCCGGTGACCGCACCCTGCAGCGATTCCCGCGTCGGCGCATTGACCACGCCGCGCTCAGTGACGAGCGCATCGATCAGTGCCGCCGGGGTGACATCGAACACCGGATTCCATCCGACCACGCCCGCCGCCGCGACCGGGCGGCCGTGGCTCTCCAGCAGCTCGCGGGCATCGCGCAGTTCGATCGGGATAGCGGCGCCGCTCGCGGTCGCCAGATCGACCGTCGACCAGGGCGCCACCACCATCACCCTGGCCCCGAAATGGCGGGCGACGATCGCCAGTTGCAGGGTGCCGATCTTGTTCGCGACATCGCCATTGGCGGCGATCCGGTCGGCGCCGACGATCAGCCATTGCACGGCGCCGCTGGCGAACAAGTGGGCCGCTGCGGAATCGGCGATCAACTGCGCCGGTATGCCGTCCTTGAGCAGTTCCCAGGCGGTCAACCGGGTGCCCTGCAACCAGGGCCGGGTCTCGGTGTGGTAGACACTCGCGATCCGGCCCTCGGCGTAGCCGGCGCGGATCACGCCGAGCGCGGTGCCGAAGCCGGCGGTCGCCAGCGATCCGGTATTGCAGTGGGTGAGCACGCCGCTGCCCGGCTCGATCAGCGCCGCGCCCAATTGGCCCATGGTCCGATTGGCGGCCAGATCCTCGGCCTCGATTCGCACTGCTTCGGCTTCCAGCTCGGCCACCGTACACGCCTCACCCAGCACCGCCCGCATGCGCTCCAGCGCCCAGAACAGATTGACCGCGGTCGGCCGCGATGCGCGCAGGCAGGCGAAAGCGTCGGCCAGCGCCGTCGCGCTCACCCGACCAGCCGCGTCGGCATGGGCGCGCGCCGCCAGCACCAGGCCATAGGCCGCGGCGATGCCGATCGCCGGCGCGCCGCGCACGATCAGATCGCGGATCGCCGCGGCCACATCCTCGGCACGCTCCAGCGTCACGCATGCCTCGACCAGCGGCAACTGACGCTGATCGAGCAGCCGCAGCCGGTCGCCCTGCCAGACAATCGCCCGCACCCGGTCGTATCGATCCCAATCCATCCATTTTCTCCCGCCTGAAAACGCCAAGCCTAGCAAGTAGCCCGGATGAAGCGCAGCGGGTTTTCAACAGCGGAGAGGGTCATCCGGGAAATCAACAGGAAGTAGCCTGGATGAAGCGCAGTGCGTTTTCAACAGCGGAGATGGGCATCCGGGGATTTTGCTCGATGCCGACCCGCCAGGTTCCATCCCCACCCCAGCGCAAGCACCAGAAACGCCGCGGCCTGGCGTCCAGCCGCACCCCCCTTGTGCAAGCCGGCGCTTCGGTCTCACACTTCGCCCTGCTTGGTCCGGGTCGATCGGCACTTCTCCCTGCACTTCGGATCGCGCAGGACGCGCAACCATAAAGTCGAGGCAGCGATGGCGTTTTCCTTGATCGTCGAGGCGGGGCCACAGACCGGACAGGTGTTTTCGTTGGAGGCGAAAGCGGTGCTCGGCCGCGGCCAGTTCGCCGATGTGCAGATCAGCGATCTTGCGGTCTCGCGGCGCCATGCCGAGATCGATCCCGAAGCCGATGGCTGGCAGTTTCGCGATCTGGACAGCGCCAATGGCACCCGCTGCAACGGCCGTCCCCTGCAGGCGCCGGTGCGCTTGCGCGACGGCGACCTGATCGAGCTCGGCCAAACCCGCCTGCGCGTGCGACTCGACACCGTGGCCGCAGCCCAGCCGGCGGTCGATGACCCGCTGGAGACCCTGCGTCCGCCCGAGCCGCCAGCGCCACCAACGCCGCCAGCGTCATCGGCGCGGGCCGCAGAGGCCGCACCCTTGCCGCGCACCGCCGCTCTGGACGATGTTCATCTGTTGGCGATTCCCCGTCTGCAGGCCCTGGCCCGACTCGGCGCCATGGCCGCCGCGCCGGGTCCGGCCCATCCACAGTCGGCGCTGGCGCTGCTGGCCGAGTGCTTTCCGCGCTGCCAGCGCTTCGCCTGGTTGCCGGCCGAACCACAGCAAGCGCCGCTCGCCACGCTCGGCCTGCCGGCCAGCGATCTGCCCTGGGCGCAGCGCTGCGGCGCGGCCGCTCTGCAGCAACAGGTGCTGCTGTGCAACGACAGCGGTTTTGCCGCCGCCTGGGCCGAAGCCGGGCCGCAAACCCGGCCGGCCGCCTGGGCCGCCCTGCCCCTGCGCCGGCACGGCCATCTGCTGGGCGCGGTGTATTTCGACAGTATCGATACCGCCAACGCGGTTCGCGCCCAGGACCAGACCTTTATCGAGGGCCTGTCCGGCGCCCTGGCGGCGCTGATCCCGGCACCGAGCGCGGCAGCGGCCTCCCCCGCCGCCGACGCCAAGCAACTTTCGTCGTTGCGTCTGCGGCAATTACCGGCCAGCGCGCCGGCCCTGGATGGCTACAGCCTCGGCGTGCGCCCCGGCGACCAGACCGCGGCGCTGGCCGACCGCCACGATTTTCTGCAGCTGGCCGATCGCCGTCTTGCCTTGCTGCTGTTGAGTCCGCTCAGCGCCGGTATCGCCGCCGAAATCCTGCTCGCCCGCATCGGCGCCTACGCCCGTGCCCTGGCGCCGCGCGCACGCTCACCGGCCGATCTGCTCGGACAGCTCAACCGCCTGGTGCGCACCGAATTCGACGATACCGTGCCAATCGCAGCCTTGCTCGCGGCTTTCGACCCAGGCGCGCACCGGGTCAGCCTGGCCAGCGCCGGGCAGGCGCTGCCCTGGGTGGCGCGGGCCAGCGCGGGCTGCACTGAAGCCGTGCTGGAAACCGGGCCGGCGCTCGGTCAGAGCGGCCAGCCGAACGTGCACGAGGCCCTGGTCGATATCCCGCCCGATGGCGGCATCCTGCTGTTCGGCCGCCAGTTCCGGGTGTGGATCGACCCCGCTAGCGATGGCGTCGGTAGCGCTGCTGCACAACAGGCACTGACCACGGCACGCTCGGCCAACGGCGCGCTGGCCTTGATCGACCAGGCACGATCCGCGCCGCCGCCCAGGGCCGCCGATGCCTCGCCGACCCTGGTCGCGGTCTGGCGCCGCTGAGCGACCGCACATGTCTCTGCACGGTGGTTTGCTGGCACTGCTCTTTCTCTTCAGCCACGCCACCGCGCGGGCCGAGGGCTCGTGTCCGATCGATCCGGAACTGCCCTTGGCCGGCATCGCTGAGGGCAGCGACCTTGGCTTCGCGGTGGCGGTGCCCGGCTTCGAAACCGATCCGGTCTGGGGCCCGCGCAGCGTCTTTGTCCACCTGCCGGGTGGGGTGCCGGCCGGCGAACCACGACCGCTGCTGGTCGCCCTGCACGGCGCCGCCGGCAGCTCTGGTGCAGCCGTGGTCCAGGCCGGCCGGGCGCGCGATTTGTGGCGCGAAGCGGCCGACCGCGGCGGCTTTTTCGTGCTTGCACCGGCCGCTTCCGGCACCAGCGGTGGCTGGATCGCACCGGTCAACCCGGACGACCATCCCAGCGATTACGACCGCATCCTGGCAGCCATTGAGCGCGTGCAGCGCGACTATCCGATCGACCCGGAGCGTATCTATCTTTGGGGATTTTCCGCTGGCGGCCACGTCGCCATCGACATCGCCCTCAATCGCCCGCACGCGCAACTGAACAGCGGCCGCTTCGCCGCGTTCGCGGTCAATGCCGGGGTCAGCGCTGGGCTCGCCTGCAGCGGACTCGGCAGCGGCGAGTGTGCGACCCTGGTGTTCACCGACGCCGACAGCAAACGCCCGATCGCGGTAACCATCGGCAATAGCGATCCGCTGCTCGCGTTTGCGCTGGACGACCGCGCGCGCTGGCAGAGCAGCGGCTGGCGGGAAACGGAAACTTTTTTCTGGCAGGTGTTCGAGGGCGGCCACACTGTCCTGCCCGAGCAGCCAATCGCCGAATGGAACCAACTGTGCGCGTTCTCCACCCGGCCCGGCACAAAGCTACCCCAGCGCGCACCGAACATCGACATCACACTGCGCAATCAAGCCAGGATCATAGGTTGTGCTGAGCGCAGCGAAGCGCAACAGGCATTGCCGATGAGCATAGGTTGTGCTGAGCGCAGCGAAGCGCAACAGGCATTGCCGAGAAGCATAGGTTGTGCTGAGCGTAGCGGTTTTTAACGGCGGAGCCGGTCAGCGCAACAAAGGTAGAGGCTAGAGGCTAGTCGAAGCCGTCGCCCCGGCGAACGCCGGGGTCCAGTGTTGAGTAGGCGGCTTCGTTGGGCACTGGGCCCCGGCGTGCGCCGGGGCGACGGCCCCTGTTGCGGTCTTCGTCCAACTCCCATCGTCCAACTCTTATCGCCCATCGCCCA
>JBFXKH010000060.1:0-21162 GCA_050173995.1 Lysobacterales bacterium
CGTTCCCCAAAGAAATTACTGCTGCATCGGCGCGACCAAAAGCTGCGGGTCGATGCGCACGTCGAACCAGTTCAAGCCCCAGTGCAGGTGCGGTCCGCTGGCGCGGCCGGTCTGGCCGACCCGGCCAACGACCTGGCCCTGCTCGACGCGATCGCCGAGTTTTACCTCGATCCGGCTCATGTGCAGGAACGAGCTGCTCAGTCCGTGGCCGTGGTCGATCAGCACGGTGCCGCCGGTGAGGTACAGATCGGAATCGGCAAAACTCACGATGCCAGCGGCCGGGGCCTGGATCGGAGTGCCGGTAGCGACCGCGATGTCGGTGCCGTAATGCGGGTTCTTCGGGGTGCCGTTCAAAATGCGCTGGCTGCCATAGACGCCGCTGATCCGGCCCTGGGCCGGCCACCGGAAGCCGAAGCGGTAATCGCTGCGGCCGTCGTCGCGTTCGCGTGCTCGCGCCACTTCGGCCTGCTCGCTGGCGATGCGACGGGCAATCTCGGGCGGCGGGTTGACGGTGGTCTCGGGTACGCCATCGACCCGTTCGATCGCCCACAGGCGCGGGACGATGGCCAGGGTCGGCCGGACCATGGTGCCGTCGGCGAAGCGCGCTTGCAGGGCGGCTGGTCCGGTGTCGTCGCGGCCGATGCCGAACACGAAGCTGCCGTCCTCGGCGATCCGCAGCCGACGTCCGGCGTAGTGGATTTCAGTGTCGGGCGGGGCGCGACCGAGTACCAAACCACCCTGTGGGACCGACGCCGGCAGGCTCAGTCGCGGGTCGCCATCGGCCGCCAGGGAAAGGCCGCTGAACACGGCAAGGACCAAGGCGATGGCCAGGTATCGGGCGCCAGGACCGGGCACTCGGCGCCGGTCACGGACGAATCGGCTCCAATGCAGGTAGCGAGCGCGAGGCAAGCCTGCGGAAGTACTGCCACCGAAAGCGATCTCGGCTCCGGTCGACCAGTCGTGACCAACGGGCAGCAGTGCGGCGGATGGGCTGAGGGTGCGCATTTGAAGCGGATCAGGCATGGCCATCGAAGACCAGTCGCATGCCGTATTCGACCGCCCCAAAGCCGCCGTCATGCCAGGCGCGATGGCCATTGACGAAGGTGCTGTGGATCGAGGCGTTGAAGGTTTCGCCTTCGAAAGGCGACCAGCCGCAGCGCGACAGCACATCCTCGCGCCGCACGGTTTGCGGCTGGTGCGGATCGACCAGGACCAGGTCGGCCCAGTAGCCTTCGCGCAGAAATCCGCGCTCGCGAACACCAAACAGTTGCGCCGGCGCGTGCGCGAAGCGATCGACCACGCATTCCAGACTGAGTTGACCGGCAAACACCCGTTGCAGCGCGCACTGCAGGGCAAACTGTACCAGCGGTAATCCGGCCGGTGCCTCCAGGTAGGGGCGCTGTTTTTCCTCCAGCGTGTGCGGCGCGTGGTCGGTGGCCAGAACGTCGATACGGCCTTCGGCCAGCGCGGCAATCAGGGCCAGCCGGTCGCTCGCCGATTTGATCGCCGGGTTGCATTTGATGAAATTGCCGAGCCTTGGATAGTCGTCGGCGTCGAAGTGCAGGAAATGTACACAGGTCTCGGCGGTGATGCGCTTGCCGGTGACTGGGCCGGGTGCGAACAGAGCGGCTTCCTCGGCGGTGGACAGGTGCAGCACATGCAGGCGACTGTCGTGGCGGCGGGCCAGTTCCAGCGCCAGCCGGGTCGATTGGATGCAGGCTTCGCGGCTACGAATCAATGGATGGTACTCGGCGCTCTGGGAAGTGCCGAATCGCGCGTCGTATGCAGACTGGTTCGCTGTGATGGTCGGCGTGTCTTCGCAATGGGTGATCAACACGGCACGGGCGTCGCGGAATATCGCGTCCAGGGTTTCGGGGTTGTCGACCAGCATGTTGCCGGTCGAGGCACCCATGAAAATCTTGATGCCGGGCGAGCGACGTGCATCCAGTTTCCGGATTTCATCCAGATTGTCGTTGCTCGCGCCCAGATAAAAACCGAAATTGGCCAGCGCGGATTTTTCGGCGATGGCGTATTTGGTCTCCAGTGCCTCGATGCTGAGTGCCGGCGGTTTGGTGTTCGGCATATCCATGAAGCTGGTGATGCCGCCCGCCACCGCAGCGTGCGATTCGCTGCCGATATCGCCCTTGTGGGTCAGCCCCGGTTCGCGGAAATGCACCTGGTCGTCGATCATGCCTGGCAACAACCACAGCCCATCGGCTGCGATCACCTGCTCATCGGTACGTGCCGAAAGCCCGGCGCCGAGCACGTCGATACGCCCGGCGCGAATGCGCAGGTCGCCGGTGAATCGCACGCCTTCGTTGACCATCAAAGCGTTCCGGATCAACCAGTTTCTGTTCATGGTGAAGGGCTCCGGGTCGAATCCGACGGCGTCCCCGGCGGGGGGGGCAGATCGGTCAGTGGCGTGTGCGGCGCCGGGTTGCGCCGCCAGAAAGAGCGCGGAAATCGTTCGGGAACCGCATCGAATCCACCGCTACAAAACGGCTGACAGCGCATGATGCGGGCAGCGCCGAGCAGGCTGCCACGGAATACGCCGAAACGTTCGATGGCGGTGCTACTGTAGTGCGAGCAGCTCGGATAAAAACGGCAGCGACGGCCGAGCAGCGGACTGAGCCAACGTTGATAAAGGGCGATCAGGTGAATGAACAGGGACTGCATGGAATGCGCGGCGGTTGCCGAGTGGACGGTCATAAGCTATAACACGCGCCCTTTGTTGATTGCCAGCCCGGCGGCGCAGCCGCTGGCTGGCGGTTGGTTTCCGTGGTTTTTCATTGGAGGTTGAATTCATGGCCAAGTCCGCACCCAAGCCCGCTCCCAAGGCGAAGCCCAGCAAACCCGCAGGCAAGGGCAAACCCGCCGGCAAGCCGGTGGCCAGGGCGTCGGCCAAGCCAGCCCCCGGCAAGACCAGCGTGGTCGGTAAATTGATGAGAGCCGTGCTCGGTTCCAACAAGAGTAAGCCCGCAGCGGCCAAACCGGCCGCCAAAGCCGCCGCCAAGCCCAAGGCCAAACCGCTTGCGGTCAAGCCCAAGGCCAAACCGGTTGTGGTCAAGTCCAAGGCCAAGCCCAAGCCCGCCGCGAGCAAGCCGGCTGCGGCCAAACCCAAGGTCAGGACGGTAGCCAAACCGGCAGCCAAGCCGGCAGCCAAGCCAGCAGCCAAGCCAGCAGCCAAGCCAGCAGCAGGCAAGGTCAAGGCCGAGGCGCCGAAGCCGGTTGTCGGTAAGTCGAGGAACGCCACGGCCAAAGCACCGGCGGTCGCGGTGCAGCCCGTGGTCAGCGCGGTGCGCGCGCACAAGCCTACGCCTCTGCCCAGGGGCATGGTCGTGGCCAAGGCGGTCGCACCGACCGCCGAAGCCGGTCGCAGGGCCAAGGGCGCGCAGTTGCCACCGCGCAAACCATCGGCCCCAGGCAAGCGCATCAAGCTACCCGATGGCTATGCACCCTCAAGCAAAGAGCCCTACATGTGTCCGCGCCACCAGGAGTTTTTCCGGCAGTTGCTGGAGAAATGGCGTACCGATCTGGTCGAGGAGTCGAAGCAGACCATCGATAACCTGCGCGACGAAGTTCGCGACGTTGGTGATGAGGCCGAACGCGCCACCCGCGAGACCGAAAACTCGCTGGAACTGCGTACCCGCGACCGCTATCGCAAGTTGATCTCCAAGATCGACGAAACCCTGCGTCGGCTCGACGATGGCCAGTACGGCTATTGCATCGACACCGGAGACGAGATCGGCCTGGAGCGCTTGATCGCGCGCCCGACCGCAGAGCGCACCGTGGACGCGCAGGAACGCTGGGAGCATCGCCAGCGGCAGATGGGCGAATAAAAACTATGGCGTGCGGCGGTCGGGACGATGTCGGCTCCGCCGCTGCGCGGCTTGAGCCGACCTACGGTCTCAGCGGCGCTTGGCTTGCAGTGAAGGACCGCCACGGCGTGAATCGTTTTCGGTTTTCGGGTTAGCGCTGGCGCTTGAACAGCGCGCACCGTCTTTCCCGAACACCGAACAGCGTAGACCGAAAACTGAAAACTGAAAACTGAAAACCAAGTACCCCCTCAGCAGTTTTCCTGCAATGCCCGCTGCGCTTCTTCTTTTATCCTGGCCAGCATCGCGACCAGGCCGTTGGCGCGCGTCACCGACAGGTGCGATTTGAGCCCGGCCGCCTCGATGAAACCCGGTTCGGTGGCGAGGATTTCCGCGGCTGGCAGTCCCGAATAGACCCTGAGTACCAGTGCCACCAGCCCGGACACGATCGCCGAATCGCTGATCGCTCGGAAGTTCAGGGCGTCGCGGTCGCCCTCGGTGACGATCCACACCAGCGACTGGCAGCCGCGCAGACGGTGCTGATCGGTTTTCCACTCCTCCGGAAACGCGGGCAGGTGCCGACCCTGGTCGATCAGATGCTGGTAGCGGTCGCTCCAGTCCGAAAACACGCCGAATTCTTCGACGATCTCGGCCTGACGTTCGGCTGCACTGGTGTTCATCAGCGGCACTCCGTGGTCTTGCTGGCGACCTTCCAGCGGGTGCCACCGGGGGTATCCTCGATTTCGATGCCCTGTGCGGCGAGACTGGCGCGGATCGCATCGGCGCGCCCGAAATCCCGCGCCTGTTTGGCCTGTTGACGTTCGGCGAGCAGACACTCGATCGCGCTGGCGTCGCTGCCATGGCTTGGGACTCCACGGCAAAACCATTGCTCCGGGGTCTGCTGCAACAGCCCGATCAAGGCGCCGGCACCCAGTAGTTCGGCCTTGGCCCGGCGGCGTGCGGCGGCGCCCTCGGCCTTGCGTGCGACGCTGGCCAGTTCGGCGAGCGCGGCCAGCGCCTGCGGCGTGTTGAGGTCGTCGTCGAGGGCGGCCTCGAACGCCGCCGGCACCACGTAGTCGGCCGCGGTCATCGGCAGGTCGAGCAATTCGCGCAGGGTTCCGTACAGCCGATCGAGCGTGCGCACGCATTGTTCGATCAGGCCATCGGTCCAGTCCAGCGGCTGCCGGTAGTGCGCCGACAGCAGCGCATAGCGCAGTGCTTCGGGCGGATGATCGCGCAGCAGATCGTGCACACGAAATACATTGCCGAGCGATTTCGACATCTTGCGCCCGTCCATGTTGAGCATGCCGTTGTGCAGCCAGAAGCGCGCGAATGGCCGGCCACCGTGCGCGCAGGTGCTCTGCGCGATTTCGTTTTCGTGGTGAGGAAATTGCAGGTCGATGCCACCGGCGTGGATATCGATGGTCTCGCCCAGGTGCGCTTCGCACATCGCCGAGCATTCGATATGCCAGCCGGGACGGCCGCGCCCCCAGGGCGAATCCCAGCCCGGCAGCTCCGGCGTGGACGGCTTCCACAGCACGAAATCGCCTGGATCGCGCTTGTATGGGGCGACCTCGACGCGGGCGCCGGCCAGCAGTTCATCGGTCGAGCGTCCGGACAGCCGGCCGTAGTCGGCGAACGAGGCGACCGAGAACAATACGTGCTGCTCAGCCGCATAGGCGTGCCCGCTCGCGATCAGTCGCTGGCACATGCGGACGATATCCGCGATGTGGTCGGTGGCGTGCGGGATCAGGTCGGGCGGCTCGACACCGAGACCGGCCATGTCTTCCTGGTAGGCGCGGGTAAAGCGCTCGGTGATGGTCTGGATCGGCACTTGCTGGTCGATCGCGGCCTGGTTGATCTTGTCGTCGATATCGGTGATGTTGCGGGCATAGACCACGTGCCCGAAGCGCCGCCGCAGCAGCCGGGCCAGCAGGCCGAACACCACCGGTGGCCGGGCATTGCCGATGTGTACGTAGTTGTAGACGGTGGGGCCGCAGACGTACAGGGTGACCCGTGCCGGATCGGCCGGGGTGAACACCTCCAGAGTACGGCTCAGGCTGTTGTACAGGCGCAAGGTCATGTTCGGTCCGATCGGAGTGAATCGGCATTTTAGCCGGCCCAGGCGCGGAAAGTGGCTCGGCCATGATCGGCGGCGGCGAGCAGGCGCGGACCGGATCGGCGGGCAGCGGCCGCACCGCTGCCCCTGGCTGTATGAACCAATCCGGTATCGCGTTTCGGCTGGGTCGGATAACTTGGTCTGTGTTCATTCAACACATGGTTAAATGCGCGTTAACAGCGGCTTGCCGCTACTACCGACCGACCGAGGAACTGCTGCCATGTCCATCCAGCGCATCGCCCTGCTGAGTCTGCTGTTGCCCGTGTTCGCGGTGGCGCAACCGGTCCCGCGCTACGACGAGCCGGATAATGATCGCTATGGCGATCCGGCCACCGAGCGTTACGACGATCGTGCCGAGAACGTCAGCTACGACTACGCCGACGTGCTGCGGGTGGACCCGGTCTACGAGACCTACATCACCCGCGAGCCGCGCGAGCAATGCTACGAAACCAGCGAATACCGGCGTGGGCGCAAGGATAGCAACGCCAATGGCACGATCATCGGCGCCATCGTCGGTGGTGTGCTCGGCAATACTGTCGGCAAGGGCGATGGCCGACGCGCGGCGACCGTGGCTGGTGCTGTGATCGGTGGTGCGGTTGGCCGCGACGTCGATGACAAGCACGTCGCCGGATCCAGCCGCGGCTACCGCGAGCAGGGCGAGGAATGCCGAGTGGTCGAAGTCGAACGCGAAGATCGGCGCGTCGCTGGTTACGACGTGCAGTATCGCTATCGCGGCCAGGTCTACATGTCGCGCATGAACTTCGAGCCCGGCCAGCGGTTGCGCGTTCGGGTAGCGATTGCTCCAATCGAATGATTGCTTGCGGGTTCGACTGCGCTGGTCTGTGCCTGCTTGACACGACGCTGAAATAAGCCATTCTGGTGGCTCTAATCGTGGCAGCGGTGTGACCCCGGCATGGCCCGTCTGATCGTCAGGCATTTCAGTGGTTCGCGACGTGGCGCCGTGGAGATCTATCCGCTGGCGCGCTACTCGCAACTGCGCATCGGCCGCGACCCGTCCTCGGATATCTGTTTTCACCCCGACCAGGACGCCGTGGTCAGCCGACACCATGCCATGATCGAATGGCACCAAAACGAAGCGTCCGGTTGGCGCTTTACCCTCAATGATCTGCTGTCCAGCAATGGCACCTTGCACAACGGCGAGCCGGTGGCGCCGGGCGGTGTCGAGCTGGTCACCGGAGATCGGGTGCAGTTCGGCCGAGGCGGTCCCTTGCTGGTGTTCGAGGTGGATAGCACGGAAGCGTCGGAAGACGGCGAGGGCGTGACCCTGGCGCCCAACCGTACTCAGGAAATGCCCGCGGTTACCGTGCGTCGACGTCACCCTTTGCTTTCGGGTAAGGAATGATGGTTGTGGGGCGTGGGGGTGTGGGGGTTGGGCACCGGGGAAGCAAATCAGCGTCGTCCCGGCGAACGCCGGGACCCAGTGCTGTTGACAGCTCCGCCTTATCAAACACTGGACCCCGGCGTTCGCCGGGGAGACGGCTTGCTCCGCTTTTCCCCAGTCCCTATTCCCCGTTCCCAATACCCCCATCCCCACCATCAAACCGCGGCGGGCGTTTGTCGAGAAAGGCCGACAAACCTTCCTGGCCCTCGCGCGATACCCGCAGCCTGGCGATCAGCGCGGCATTGTCTTGGTCGATGGTTTGCTGTGCCGCCAGGCTGCGTCCGCCGATACGTAGCGCCAATTGTTTGGCCTCGCGCAGCGCCTTGGGGCCGTTGCCCAGCAGCTGCGCGATGATCCGATCGATGGTGGGGTCGAGTTGGTCGGCGGTGACCAGATCCTGGATCAGGCCGATGCCGAGCGCAGTCGCAGCGTCGAATTGTTCGCCGGTCTGGAAGTAGCGCCGCGCTGCGCGCGCGCCGATCGCGTCGACCACATACGGCGAGATCACCGCGGGCACCAAGCCGAGCCGGGTCTCGGTCAGACCGAAGCGGGCGCTGTCCACGCTGATCGCGATGTCGCAGGCCGCGATCAAGCCGACCCCGCCGCCAAAAGCGGCGCCATTGACGCGGGCGATGGTGGTTTGCGGACAGAACGCAAGCGCACGCAGCAGGCCCGCCAATTGCTCCGAATCGGAACGGTTGTCGGCTTCGGAGGCGGCAGCCATGCGCCGCATCCAGTGCAGGTCGGCACCAGCAGAAAACGACTTTCCGTGGCCACTCAGGACCAGCACCGAAAGCGCCGGATCGGCGCTGACCGCGGTGATCGCCGTACACAATTCGGCGATCAGTGCGTCATCGAAGGCGTTGTGCAGTGCGGCGCGGTCCAGACTGATGCGGGCGACGCGTTCGCTGCGGCTGAACGCAATAGCGGAGGCGGTCATGGTGGTTGGCTGCGCGAGCGGACGGGCCGCCATTCTAGCCGGGATGGCAGCGCCGACCCGGTCAGCGGCTGATCGTGCTATCGCGGCCGATCTCGGGGTCGGTGATCGCGTGCCGGGCGAGCTGCATCTCGCGGTGGGCGATATAGACATTGGACGCCAGGATGATCAACGAGCCGATAATCGTGTAGCGGGTGATCGCTTCGTCGAATAACAGCCAGCCGGCCAGTGCGACCACTGGCAATTGCAGGAAGCTGATCGGGGTGATCGCCGAGGCATCGCTGCTGTGCAAGGCCCGTGTCCACAGCCGGTGCGCGCTGGTGCCGAGAAATCCGGCTGCAGCGATCCAAAGCCAGGTGATGCCGGTCGGCATCTGCCAGACGAACACGGCCGGCACCAGGGTCATCGGCACCCAGATCAGGGTGGTGTACAGCACGATCGAATCGGGTGACTCGGTTCGGGTCAGGAACTTGATGCTGATCGCCACGCTGCCGCTGAATGCAGCCGCGAGCAAGGCGATGAAGGCCCCGGCATGGAACGAATCGGCGCCGGGATGGAGCAGAATGATCACCCCGACGAAGCCGAGCAGGACCGCGGTCCAGCGTCGCGCCCGTACCACTTCGCCCAGCACCAGCACGGCGCCTATGGTGACGAACAGCGGCGTCGAATAGGAAATCGCCACAGCCTGCGCCAGCGGCATGTTGACCAACGCCCAGAATCCGCACAGCATGCCGGCAGTCCCGATCAGACAGCGCAGCAGATACAGCGGCAGTTTGTTGGTGCGAAAAATGCTTGGGCCGTGGCGCAGCAGAATCGGCAAGGCAAACAGCAGGCCGAACAGATTGCGGAAGAAGGCGATCTCGAAGGCGTGCAGTTCGGCTGCCGCCAGGCGGATTGCCACTGCCATCAAACCGAACAAAACCGCGGAAACCGCCATCAGTACGGCGGCGCGCAGCATCGTCGCGTGGCGGGAATCGTCGGGCATCACAAGACGCGCAGTCTAGCGAGTCGGTCAACGCCGATTGGCGGACAATGATGGCAAGATGCGGGCGTCGGCTCGATCGGTTCCGGCACCGCCCAGCGCGAGGATGGCCCCATGCGTGGATACTTTTTGATACTGGCTCCGTTGCTCGTTCTGTCCGCCTGCACCCGCGAACTCGACGAGCAGGCCCTGCGCCGGAGCCTGGCCGAGATGGAGAGCGCGGTGGAGTCCGGACGCCCGGCGGATTTTCTGGCCCACGTCAGCGCGGACTTTTCCGGACAGGATGGCGGTGTCGATCATGGCCAACTGCGCGCTTTGCTGCTCGGATACCGGCTGCGCTACCGCGACATCGGACTGGCGCTGGGGCCGGCCACGGTCAAATTGTTCGGTGACCGCGCCAGTGTCGAATTGGACCTGCTGGCGAGCGGCGGCCAGGGTCTGCCAGAGACCGGGCAGGTGATCTCGATCCAAAGTCACTGGCGCCGCGACGATGGCGAGTGGCGCTGCTTTGCCGCGAGTTGGAGCGGCCGTTTTTAGGACCCGGATGGGGATTCGCTGGCTGCCAGCGCATCGGTTATCATCCAGCTTCGAATCGGCGACGGAGGTTGGCTATGGCCGCAGGACCCGTGGCGGGGATGCCGAGGCAGGGCATTCTCTCGCTTACCATCAAGGACAAGGGCGCGTTGTATCTGGCCTACATGGGTTTTGCCAAGAACGGCGGTCTGTTCGTGCCGACCACCAAACGTTACAACCTCGGCGATGAGGTGTTCATCCTGCTTACCCTGATGGAAGACAAGGACCGTCTGCCGGTCGCTGGCAAGGTGGTGTGGATCACCCCGACTGGGGCGCAGGGCAATCGCACCGCGGGCATCGGCGTGCAGTTCAACGAGTCGGCCGATGGCGAGGCGGCACGGTCCAAAATCGAAAACCTGCTGGGTGCCTCGCTCAATGCCGACCGCGTCACCCACACCATGTGAGAGCCGCGGCGCATCCCATCCTGTTGGCTCGCGCATGAACGCCGGCGCAGCGGCGCCGGTGCAGCTTGCCGAAGTCGAATGCCGCTGTTCCGACCTGGAAGCGACACTGGCGTTTTTAACCGGGCGCGGTGGTTTCCGCATTGAGCAGATCATGCCCGCCGACGCGCCCAGCTCGGCGGTGGTCAGCGTGTCCGGGCTGCGTCTGCATTTACAGCAGGACCGGGCAGCGGCGCAGCACTTAGAGCCGCTGTCGATCCGACTGCGTTGCGCCGAGGCCGATCTTCCGCCCGCGGCGGACCGTGTGCTGGTCGGGCCGGATCGATTGCGACTGAGCTGGGTGCCGCAGTTTGAGCCGCTGCGGGTGCCGGCAGCTTCCAAGGTGTTTCAACTTGGTCGCGGCAGCGATCTGGCGGCCTGGGTGGTCGGCCGTGCCGGCATGCAGTATCGCGACCTGCTCCCGGGTCGGCTGGGCGGTGCGTTCATCGCTTCGGAAATCCGCATTCCGGACGGCGGTCCGGTGCCGGATTACGTGCACTTCCACCGGGTCCGATTCCAGATGATCTATTGCAAGTCCGGCTGGGTGCGGGTGGTCTACGAAGACCAGGGCGAGCCATTCGTACTCTCTGCCGGCGACTGCGTGCTGCAACCACCGACCATCCGCCACCGTGTGTTGGATGCCTCGCCGGGACTGGAAGCGATCGAGGTCGGCTGTCCAGCGGTCCACGCCACCTACGCCGACCATAGCATCGCCTTGCCGACCGAGCGCATCGACGCGGAGCGCCGCTTCGAGGGCCAGCGTTTTGTCCGTCATATGGCAGCTGCGGCGCCCTGGCGGGCGCTGGCCAATGGCGCATTCGAGGCACAGGATTTCGGCATCGCCGCCGCCACCGATGGCTTGGCGCAAGTGCGTGCGCTGCGTGTCGCTGCTGGGCATGGCGTCGCGACACCCGCCGGACTGACGCTTCGGCATCAGGGCGATTTCCTGTTTCTCTACCTGCTCGAAGGCTCGGCGCGTCTGCAGGCCGCCGCCAGCGGTAGCGCTTCCGAGCCAGTGGTCGAGACACTGTATCGCGACGACTGCTGCGTGCTGCCCGCCGGCCAGGATTGGCAACTGCAAGCCGACCCCGACCTGCGCCTGCTGGAAGTGCGCGTAGCAAAAGCGTAGCCAAAATTGGCCCGGATGAAGCGCGGCGCAGGCGCCGTTTTTGGCGGGGTGGTGGTCGGAGAGGTGGTGGATGCGCGGCGCTTATCCAGCCTACGAAGCGGCTTCTCGGTCAAACGTTCCCGGAACGACCAGTTTCGCTGTTGAGAGCCGCTGCGCTTCTTCCCGGCTACTTCTGTCCTCGGTCCTCTGAAACGGCCTCCCTGGCTTCGTGGCTTCAGAGTAAAATGCGCGGATCGTGCGCCTTCGACGGCGGTACCGCGCTTACCCGGGCGCGGCCTGCAGGTTTGGGTGCGAGCTTGAATCCCGCGCCAAGGCGAATCGCTGAGCCCATGGACAACCCGCTCAATCCGCTGCACTGGTCGCCGCTGACCGGATTGCTGTCGCTGCTGGGTTTGTGGTTGTCGATCGGGGTCGCTGGTCTGTTTGCGTTGCGCCGCTTCGAACTGGTGGCGCGTTGGCTGTTTCCGCTCGGTGCGGCGGTGGCGGTGCTGGTCTCGCTGGTCGCCGCCTGGACCTTGCCGTCGCCGGCTGCCACGCTGGTGCTGCCGATCGGCCTGCCGGAGCTGCCGTTTCATTTCCGCCTCGATCATCTGTCGGCGTTCTTCGTGCTGGTGATCGCGTTGACCAGCGCCGGGGTGTCGGCTTTTGCCGCCGGCTATTTCCGTCAGGGCGAAGGCACGCCGCCCGGCCTTTTGTGCTTTTTCTACCATGTGTTTTTGGCCAGCATGGTGCTGGTGGTGCTGTCGGACGACGCCTATGCGTTCATGGTGATGTGGGAGACCATGGCGCTGTCTTCGTATTTCCTGGTCACCTCCAACCATCGTCTGCCGGAGATCCGCAGCGCTGGCTTTCTGTATCTGCTGATTGCGCATGTCGGGGCGATCAGCATCCTGCTGTGCTTCGGGGTCTTGCAGGACAATTCCGGCGACTACACCTTCGCCGGCATGGCCAGCCAGCAGTTGAGTCCGTTCTGGGCATCGGCGGCGATGCTGCTCGCCCTGGTCGGCTTCGGCGCCAAGGCCGGGCTGGTGCCGCTGCACGTCTGGTTGCCGGAAGCGCACCCGGCGGCGCCCTCGCCGGTGTCGGCGCTGATGAGCGCGGTGATGCTGAAGACTGCCGTGTACGGCTTTTTGCGGGTGACGCTCGGTCTGCTCGACACGCCGATCTGGTGGTGGGGCGTGCTGCTGTTGTTGGTCGGTCTGTTCACCGCCCTGTTCGGGGTGGTGTTCGCCGCGGTGCAGACCGATATGAAGCGGCTGCTGGCCTGGTCGTCGATCGAGAATATCGGCCTGCTGTTTGCCGGCATCGGACTCAGTCTGCTGTTCGCTTCCTACGGCATGAAGCCAATGGCGGCGCTGGCGCTGACTGCGGTGCTGTATCAGGTGGCCAGCCACGCCATGTTCAAGAGCCTGCTGTTCGTCGCCACCGGCTCGGTGCTGCACGCGACAGCGGAGCGCAGTCTGGGCAAGCTCGGCGGCCTGATTCGGTTTATGCCCTGGGTGGCCTGGCTGACCCTGCTCGCGGTGCTGGCCGGCGCCGGGCTGCCGCCGCTAGGCGGCTTCGTGTCGGAGTGGCTGCTGCTGCAAGGCTTTATTTTTGCGCCGGGGCTACCGGCCTCGTTCCTCAATATGTTGGTTCCGGCCTTGGCCGCCGTGGTCGCCCTGGTCGCGGCGCTGTCTGGCTACACCATGGTCAAGTTTTACGGCGTGGTGTTCCTCGGCCAACCGCGTGAAGCCAAGCTGAGTCAGGCCCAGGATGCCGGGCGCTGGGAGCGGGTCGGCATGCTCTGGTTGGGGCTCGGCTGCCTGGGGCTCGGCTTATTGCCGACCTGGTTCATCGGCCTGATCGATCCGGTTACCCGCGACCTGCTCGGCGCCGGGATCGGCGCGACCGTGGCTGCGCACGGCTGGCTGCTGGTGCCGGTGGCGATCGAGCGGGCCAGTTATGGGCCGCTGATTTTCCTGCTCGGCGTGGTCGTCAGTTTTGCCCTGGCCTTTTTGCTGGTGCGCCTGCTCTACCACGGCCGCGTGCGCCGCGCGCCGCCCTGGGATTGCGGTTTCCCCGAACAGACCGCGCGCATGCAGGACAGCGCCGAGGGTTTTGGTCAGCCGATCCGACATGTGTTCGGCCCGGTGTTCCGCATGACCCGGCATCTGCCTTCGCCGTTCGACCGCCGGCCGGAATATGCGGTGAGCGTGGACGACCATTTCTGGCATTGGCTGTACCTGCCGGTCGCGGCGGCGACCGAACGTGCCGCGCGGCTGGTCGGGCGATTGCAGCAGGGCCGGATCGCGGTCTATCTGCTGTACAGCTTCGTGACCTTGATCGTCACCCTGCTGCTGGTGCACCGATGAACGCGCTGGCGCTGCTGTCCCAGGCCCTGGCCATTATTGCGGCGCTGTTGCTGGCACCGCTGTTGACCGGTTGGGTCAACCAATGTCGGGCCTGGTTGCAGAACAAGTCTGCGCCCAGCCTGCTGCAACCGTTTTACCTGTTGCACAAGCTCTTTCACAAGGATTCGGTGCTGGCCGAGCACGCCTCGCCGCTGTTCCGGGTGGCACCGTATCTGGTGTTCGGCTGCATGCTGCTGGCGACCGCGATCATCCCGACCCTGTCTACCGATCTGCCGCTCGCTGCCGCCGCCGATGCGATCGCCCTGGTCGGTCTGTTCGCGCTGGCGCGGGTGTTCATTTCGTTGGCGGCCATGGATGTCGGCACCGCGTTCGGCAGCCTCGGCGCGCGCCGCGAGATGCTGGTCGGTTTCCTCGCCGAGCCGGCGCTGCTGATGGTGCTGTTCACCACCGCCTTGATCGCGCAATCGACCTCGTTGACCAGCATCGTCGATAGCATGGCCGCGCATTCGCTGGTGATTTCGCCGAGCCTGGTGTTCGCCGGGGTCGCCTTCACCATGGTCTCGCTGGCCGAGAACGCGCGGGTGCCGGTCGATAATCCAGCCACCCACCTGGAATTGACCATGATCCACGAGGCCCTGGTGCTGGAATATTCCGGCCGCCACCTGGCCCTGCTCGAATGGGCAGCGAGCCTCAAGCTGTTCGCCTATTCGTGCATCGGTCTGGCGTTGTTTGTGCCCTGGGGGATCGGCAATGCGCAGTCGCCGCTCGGGCTGTTGCTGGCGCTGCCGGCGCTGCTGCTCAAGCTCGCGGTCGGCGGCGCGCTGCTGGCCGCGCTGGAAATGGTCAGCGCCAAGATGCGCATCTTTCGGGTGCCGGAATTTCTTGGTACCGCTTTCATGATCGCGGTACTGGCGCTGCTGGTGCGCATGTTGCTCGGGGGTGGGTGATGAGCGGCTTCGCCGGACAGATGATCAACCTGCTCGCGGCGCTGTTGCTGCTGCTCGCTTTCGCGATGATTGCGCAGCGGCGGATCCTGTCGCTGATCCACCTGTTCACCCTACAAGGCGCCACCTTGGTTGCCGCCACTGTACTGGTCGGTTATGTCACCCAACAACCGCACCTGTACGTCTCCGCCGGCCTGACCTTTGCGCTCAAGGTGGTGCTGATCCCCTGGCTGCTGCACCGGGTGATCGACCGTCTGAACGTGCGCTGGGATGTCGAGACCCTGATCAATATCCCGACCACCCTGCTGGTCGGGCTCGGCCTGGTGATGCTGGCGTTCTACCTGGCCCGGCCGATTGCCGAGCTGTCCGAGACCATCGTGCACGGCACGCTGGGCATCGCGCTGGCCTCGGTGCTGCTGGCGCTGCTGATGATGATCACCCGCTCCAAGGCGGTGCCCCAGGTGATCGGTTTTCTGGCGCTGGAAAACGGCCTGTTCTTTGCCGCCACCGCGGCCACCTATGGCATGCCGATGGTGGTCGAGCTCGGCATCGCGCTGGATGTGTTGGTCGGCATCCTGATCCTGGGCGTGTTCATGTTCCAGATCCGCGAACAGTTCGACAGCCTGGATATCCGCCACCTCGAAGCGCTCAAGGACGATTGAAGCGATGACCGCACTCGGCTTGCTGCTGCTGTTTCCGCTGCTTGGCGCCCTGGTGCTCGGGCTGTGCGGACACCGCGGCTATGCCCGCGATGTCAACGTCGGCTTCAGCCTGTCCACGCTGATCGCGGCGATCGTGTTGACCGTGCAGGTGATCGATGCGGGTCCGCAGTTCGGCTGGGGACACGAGTTTTTCATCGACCCGCTGAACGTGTTTCTGGTCACGCTGACCGCCTTCGTGGCGCTGACCACGGCGATTTTCTCGCGCCCGTACATGCGCATCGAGCAGGACAAGGGCAAGATGACGCCGCGCCGGCTGCGGCTCTATCACAGCATGTACCAGTTGTTTGGTTTCACCATGCTGCTCGCGCTCACCACCAACAATATGGGCATCCTGTGGGTGGCGATGGAAGCCGCCACGCTGACTACGGTGATGCTGGTCAGCGTCTACCGCACCGCCGCCAGTCTGGAAGCGGCGTGGAAATACTTCATCCTGTGCGGGGTCGGCATTGCCCAGGCGCTGTTCGGTACCGTGCTGCTGTTCATGGCCGCGGAAAAGGTGATTGGTGCCGAGGGTGGGGCGCTGCTGTGGACCCATCTGGACGCGATCAAGACCCAGCTCGACCCGAACATCATCACCCTGGCGTTTGCTTTTCTGTTCATCGGCTATGGCACCAAGGTCGGCCTGGTGCCACTGCACAACTGGTTGCCGGATGCCCACGCCGAAGGCCCGACCCCAGTGTCGGCGGTGCTGTCCGGCCTGCTGCTGAATGTCGCGGTGTATGCCCTGCTGCGGTTCAAGGTGCTGACCGACGGCGCCCTGTCCAACCAGTTGGCCGGGCATCTGATGATGGGCTTTGGCCTGACCTCGGTGCTGGTCGCGGCGCTGTTCCTGTCGCGGCAGCGCGACGTAAAGCGGATGTTCGCCTATTCCTCGATCGAGCACATGGGCCTGATCACCTTCGCCTTCGGCATGGGCGGGCCGATCGCGACCTATGCCGGTCTGCTGCACATGACCGTGCATTCGCTGGTCAAGTCGGCGATTTTCTTTGCCGTCGGCCACGCCACGCAAAAGGCCGGCACCCAGATCATGGAGCAGATCCGCGGACTGGTCCGGGTCAACCCGACCGTGGGCTGGGGGTTGATGCTAGGCGCGCTGGCGATCCTCGGCATGCCGCCGTTCGGGGTGTTCGCTAGCGAGTTCCTGATCCTGACCACGGCCATGCGCGAGCACGCCTGGGCCACGCCAATCCTGCTGCTGGCCCTGGGCGTGGCGTTCGCCGCGATCTTCTCGCGGGTGCAGGCAATGGTGTTCGGCGAAAGCAGCGTGCAGCCGCTGGCGCATCCGCCGGCCCTGCTGCCGGTGTTCGTGCATCTTGGCCTCGGCCTGATGCTGGGGCTTTATATCCCGCCCTACCTGGATGCCTGGTATCGCCAGGCTGCCGCGATGCTTGGGAACTGACGCCATGCGCCTCGCCGACTTCGATACCGAGTTTACGCCAAGCCAATCGACCCCGCCGGTCTACACCGCCCGGGTCGACGCGGCCGGCTGGCGGCGCGTGGCCGCGCAAGTGGCGGGCGCCGGTGGCCGATTGGTCGCACTGTGGGGCAGCGACCGCCGTGCCGATGCCGATGCCGCGGTGGTGATTTCGGCTGCCTACGCCAGCGCCGAAGGTCTGCTCTGGGTGCAACTGCCAGTGGTCGATGTTGCGGCCGACTTCCCCGATTTGACGCCGTGGTTCGCAGGCGCCGAACGCATGCAGCGGGCGCTGGCCGATCTGCTCGGGGTCGGTGCGGCGGACGCTCTCGACCAGCGGCCCTGGCTGGATCATGGGCTGTGGCCGCCGGGATTCAAACCGCTGCGCGGGGCTGCCGAGGTCACCAGCGCCGCCGACGGCGCCAGCGCGGCACCCTACGACTTCGTGCGCGTGCAGGGCGATGGCGTACACGAGATCGCGGTCGGTCCGGTACACGCCGGCATCATCGAGCCCGGGCATTTCCGTTTTTCCGTGGTTGGGGAGAAAGTGCTGCGGCTGGAACAGCGCCTGCGCTATACCCACAAGGGCATCGAACGCCGCTTCACCGAATTGCGCCCGGTCGATGGCGTGCGTCTGGCCGGTCGGGTCAGCGGCGATTCGACCGTGGCCTATGCCTTTGCGTACTGCATGGCATTGGAAGCCGCCGCCGCCGCCAGCGTGTCGCCGCGCGCGGCGGCGCTGCGTGGCCTGCTGCTCGAATACGAACGCATCGCCAATCACCTCGGCGATCTCGGCGCGATCGGCAACGACGCCGGCCTGGCGATCGCCCTGGCGCAATTCTCACGCTTGCGCGAAGACTGGCTGCGCCTGGCCGGCGAGCTGTTTGGGCACCGTCTACTGATGGACTGCATCGTTCCGGGTGGGGTCGCACGCGATCTGGACGCCGCCGCCGGCGCGCGGCTGGTCGCGCTCGGCCGTGCGATCGAAGTCGAAGTGCTGGCGATGCGGCGTCTGGTCGAAGAACACGCCGGCCTGCAGGATCGGCTGATCGGCACCGGCCGGGTCAGCTCAGAGCTGGCCGCACAGCTCGGTCTGACCGGGCTCGCCGCCCGCGCCAGCGGCATCGCCATCGACCTGCGCTGCCTGTTTCCGGTCGCACCTTACGATCGCCTGGCGGTGCGCATGGCCTGCCGCCCGAACGGCGATGTCGCCGCGCGCGTGCTGCTGCGCTTCGACGAGATCGCCGAGTCGCTGCGGCTGATCCGCGTACTGATCGAGCAACTGCCGGCCGGCCTAGTGCGCGGTGAAATCGTCGTGCCGAGCGAGCCGGCATTCGGCATCGGCTGGGTCGAGGGCTGGCGCGGCGAAGTTTTGGTGGCGCTGGAACTGGCGCCGCAGGACGGCGTGGCCAGCATCCGCCGCTGCCACTGCCATGATCCGTCCTGGCAGAACTGGCCGGTGCTGGAACACGCGGTGATCGGCAATATCGTTCCGGATTTTCCGCTGATCAACAAATCCTTCAACCTGAGCTACGCCGGGCAGGACCTGTAATGTTGAAGATCATCGACCGCATCCGCCGCGCCGGCATCCCGACCGAAGCGCCCCCGACCGACGCCGGGCTGACCGAGTTCGCCAGCGGCGACGGCGCGCGTCTGCAAC
The DNA here is from genome assembly GCA_050173995.1 of Lysobacterales bacterium. Lineage (GTDB taxonomy): Bacteria > Pseudomonadota > Gammaproteobacteria > Xanthomonadales > Ahniellaceae > 0-14-3-00-62-12. The sequence continues at coordinate 18,492 of JBFXKH010000060.1, forward strand.
AGCGGGTGCTCGCCATCCTCGGCCGCGCGCTGGCGATCCGCCTGGTCGATGCCGGTTCCTGCAACGGCTGCGAGCTGGAGATTCACGCGCTCAACAACCCGTACTACAACATCGAGGGCCTGGGCATCCGCTTCGTCGCCAGCCCGCGTCACGCCGACCTGCTGATGGTCACCGGACCGGTGTCCCGGCACATGGCCGAAGCCCTGCGCCGCAGCTACGCCGCCATGCCCGACCCGAAACGGGTGCTGGCGGTCGGCGACTGCGGCTGCCACGGCGGCATCTTCGGCGAGGGCTATGCCAGCCTCGGCCGCGTCGCCAACGTCATCCCGGTCGATGCCAGTGTGCCCGGCTGCCCGCCGACCCCGACCGCGTTGTTGCAGGGCATCCTAGGCGTGGTCGGCCGCATCGCTGCCCAAAAGTAGCCCGGATGGAGCGCAGCGGCTCTCAACAGCGGAGCTGGTCAATCCGGGAATCTCAGTCGATACCGTAACTCGCCCGGACAATTCCCATCCCCCGTTCCCGTCTCCCGCTTCCCGCTTCCCGTTCCCCATTCCCCGTTCCCCATTCCCCATTCCCCATTCCCCATTCCCCATTCCCCGTTCCCCGCCATGACCGACGACAGATGCCAACACCGCTGGCGTCTGGCACACTGCGGCGGCTACGTCCCACCTCGTTCACGACCCACCCGCTCTGGAGTGCTCATGAAGAAGCTATTGAAATGGTCGTCCTGGCTGCTGCTGACCCTGGTCCTGTTGGCCGGGCTGGCGTTCGTGCAGGTCTGGTACTTCAAGCCGGTTTCGATCAACCTGTTCTACGGCAAGGTGTTCGCCAAGTTCGCCCTGCGCAGCCCGGAAATGCTGTCGTACATGCGCATCCTGCCGCCGTGGATGGATTTCTACAGCGACGATCTGGCCGACGCCTCGCTGGCCGAAGAAGAACTCGGCGCGCAGATGGTCAAGGACAACCTGGCCACGTTGCGCCGCTACGACCGCGCCAGCCTGGATCGCGAAGGGCAGTTGTCCTATGACGTGCTGGAGAACTTTCTCGCCAACCAGGTCGAGGGCGATGCGTTTCGCGGCTACGATTTTCCGGTCAACCAGATGCAGGGTATCCAGAGCGGCCTGCCGAGCTTCATGACCGACGCGCACCAGGTCAACAATGCCGGCGATGCGCGCAATTACATCGCCCGCCTCGAAAAGTTTCCACGCAAGTTCGCGCAGGTGATCGAAGCGCTCGATCACTACGAAGCCAAGGGCATCGTGCCGCCGCGCTTCACGGTTGAGAAAGTCATCAAGCAGATGCAGGACTTCCGCGCACTGCCGGCCGAACAGAACACGCTGTACGTCAGCTTCAAGGAAAAGCTCGACAAGCTCGATGCCAAGCAGATCGATGAGGCCAGCCGCGTCGCTCTGCTCGCGGGCGTGGCCGCGGCGATCGACCAGCATGTCTATCCGGCCTACCAGCAGATGATCGATCACTTCACCGCCCTGTTGCCGAAAGCCGATGGCAACTACGGCGCCTGGCATTTGCCGAACGGCGAGGCCTACTACGCCTGGTGCATTCGCAATCACACCACCACCGACCTGAGCGCCGAACAGATTCACCAGATCGGCCTGGACGAGGTGGCCCGGATCGGCGCCGAGATGGACGCGATCCTGATCGGCCAGGGCCTGAGCGAAGGCAGCATCGGCGATCGCGTGCGCCAGATCACCGCCGATCCGGCGCAGTTGTATCCGGATAGCGACGCCGGCCGCGCGGCGATCCTGGCCGATTATCAGAGCATCCTGGACGAGGTCAACCAAGGCCTTGGCGAAGCCTTCGACATCCGCCCCAAACTGGGCGTGGAGGTGCGCGCGGTGCCGAAGTTTTCCGAAGCGACCGCGCCCGGCGCCTATTATTCCGGCGGCGCGTTCGACGGATCGCGGCCCGGGGTGTTCTACGCCAACTTGCGCAACGTGAGCGAAACCCCGCGCCTGGGCATGCGCACGCTGTCGTACCACGAGGGCATTCCCGGTCACCACTTCCAGGTTTCGATCGCCCAGGAATTGAAGGGTGTACCGTTCTTCCGGCGCATCCTGCCGTATACCGTCTACGCCGAGGGCTGGGCGCTGTACGCCGAACGGCTGGCCTGGGAGCTGGGTTTCCAGAAACAGCCGCTGGACAATCTCGGGCGGCTGATCGGCGAAATGATGCGCGCGGTGCGGCTGGTGGTCGATACCGGCATCCACGCCAAACGCTGGACCCGCGAGCAGGCGATCGACTACATGCTGGCCAACACCGGCATGGGCGAGACCGAAGTCACCGCCGAGATCGAACGCTATTTCGTCAATCCCGGCCAGGCGCTGGCCTACAAGATCGGCATGTTGAAAATCCTCGAACTGCGCGAACGCGCAAAGCAGGCACTCGGCGACAAGTTCGACCTCAAAGCCTTCCACAACCAGGTGCTGAGCCACGGCGCCCTGCCGCTGAACCTGCTGGAACGCGTCATCGACGACTGGATCGCCGCGCAGAAGTAGTGCGGGTGCGTAGGCAGGGGTGAGCGCATTGCGTAGGCTGGGGTGAGCGTAGCGAACCCCAGCGTAGGCGCCAGCACGGGATCGACTGGGCGCGCCGAGCACCAGCTCGGCACAGCGTGTGCGGGTGTTCGGGGGAACGGCCCCATGGCCGGGGG
>JBFXKH010000061.1:0-20987 GCA_050173995.1 Lysobacterales bacterium
GTGGTTGCATTGGCGTGAAGGTTCAGTTTCATGCAGAGTCCTTGGTCTTGAGAAGCGCTTCAAGAACGCCCCTGGCCAGCGCCAGAGTGTAACTTCTTGGAGCTATGCAATCATCAGGGACACTACACCTAAAGGAGTTTCGCCTCGCTGCGTCTAGGGTTCCAATGTTGCGGCTATCCGCCCGGCCGGGGCGGTGCTCCTGCTTTGACCGGCGAGACCCTACAATCGCGGTTCGTTTCGGCCGCGCTGCCAGGCCACCGCCGGTCTGGCTGCAAAACCCGCCTCCGTCGTCCCGCATCCCGGCCATGTCCCGCATCCCCGACGCTTTCCTCGATGATCTGCTGGCGCGCACCGATATCGTCGAGATCATCGAGGCGCGGCTGCCGCTGAAGCGGGCTGGGCGCGATTACAAGGCCTGTTGCCCGTTTCACGACGAACGCACGCCGTCGTTTCATGTCAGTCCGACCAAGCAGTTCTATCACTGCTTCGGTTGCGGGGCGCATGGCTCGGCGATCAAGTTCCTGATGGAATTCGATCGGCTGGAGTTTGTCGATGCGGTCGAGGAGCTGGCCGCGCGCGCCGGGGTCAAGGTGCCGCGCGAGGGCGGCGCGCCGCGCCGCGATCAGTCCGAATTCGATGCGCTGCTCTCGGTGCTCGATGCCGCCGCGCGCTTTTTCCAGCGACAGTTGCCGGGCAGCGCCAGTGCCCAGGCCTACCTGCGCAAGCGCGAGCTGGATGCGGCGATGGTGCAGACCTTCGCGATCGGTTATGCGCCGGACAGTTGGGACGCGCTGAAAAATGCACTGGCCGGCGACGCCGAAAAGCTCAAGCTGGTCGAGCGCGCCGGACTGCTGTCGAGCGGCGATGGGCGGTCGGTCTACGACCGCTTCCGCGATCGGCTGATGTTTCCGATCCACGACCGCCGCGGCCGGGTGATCGCCTTCGGTGGACGCGTGCTGGGAACCGCGGACGGCGCCAAATACCTGAACTCGCCGGAGACGCCGCTGTTCCAGAAGGGCCGCGAGCTGTACGGCCTGTACCAGGTGCGCCAGGCGCACGCCAAGATCCGCCGGCTGATCGTGGTCGAGGGCTATCTCGATGTGATCTCGCTGTTCCAGTTTGGCATCACCGAGGCGGTGGCGACGCTCGGTACCGCGACCACCAAGGACCACGCCGAACTGCTGTTTCGCAATGCCAGCGATGTGTACTTCTGCTTCGACGGCGACCGCGCCGGGCGCAGCGCCGCCTGGCGGGCGGTCGAGTCGGTGCTGCCGCGGATGAAGGACGGACGCCAGGCGTTTTTTCTGTTTGTGCCCGAGGGCGAGGACCCCGATTCGTTGGTGCGCAAGGACGGCGCTGCCGCGTTCGAGGCACGACTGCAGGCGGCGCAGCCGCTGTCGGAGTTTTTCTTTGCCCACCAGGAGCGGGAAACCGATCTGGGCACCGCCGACGGTCGTGCGCGACTGGTCGAGAAGTGCCGTGCGCTGATCGAATCGATACCGGAGGGCGCTTACCGCGATCGCATGACCGAACTACTGATCGAGAAGAGCACGCTGAAATGGAGCCTGTCGCCGGAACTGAGCGCCGGCATGCGCGCCAAGGCCGGCGAACTGCTCGACCAGCGCCTGGCCGCCGCGCGCGGTCAGCTTGCTGCGCCGGTTGCGCCGGGTACTAGCCGCCTGCGTACCCCGGCGAGCGGACCCAATCCGCGCCGCAGTCTGGTCCGTACCGCGATTGCCCTGCTGCTGCAGCAACCTTCGCTAGCCAGCGCGATCGAGCCGCCTTACCTGTTTGCCGTGTTGCGCCAGCCGGGCGTTGGGCTGTTGATGGAACTGATCGCGATCTGCATGGCGCGGCCGGAGATCAAGACTGGCGCCCTGCTCGATCAGTTTGAAGGGCGTGAGGATTTCGATGCCCTGACCCGGCTCGCACTGCTCGATTTTCCGCCCGATGCCGAAGGCCTGCGCCACGAGTTTCTGGATGCAATCGCCCAGCTCAATCGCCAGACCCTGGCGCAGCGCCTGGACGAATTGCTGGAACGACAAAAAACCACGGCATTGAGCGCGGCCGACAAGGCCGAGTTGCGCTCACTGCTGCACAGCCGGGTCCATTTGCGCGCACGCTGAATCCGATCGGAAGCCCATGCCCAGCCCGTCATCGACACCGACCAAACCTACCCGCATCGAACGCATATGGGAACGTCCGCGCGCCCTGCTCGCCTATCCGCTGCAGGCCGGGGCACTGAGCACGATCGCGCTGTTCTCGGCGCTGCGCGTATTCGAAGCCCTGCCGCTCGGAGCGATCGGCTTTGTGCTGCATATCGTGCTCACCGCGACCTTCTATCGCTACGCGATCGAGGTGTTGTTGAACACCGCCGAGGGCAAGCTCGATGCGCCGGAGTTCGCCATCGGCGTCGACAACAGCCTGGCCATCGATCAGATGAAACTACAGGTGCTTTTGTACCTGATCGCGGTGCTCGGCCAGGCTGGTTGGGGCGGCAACGCCGGGGTCTGGCTGTTTCCGCTGGCGGTTGCTCTGATTACGCCAGCGGCGACCCTGTCGCTGGCGATCGACCGCTATTTCTTGCAGGCGTTGAATCCCTGGGTGTGGTTCAAGGTGATGCTGGCCTTCGGCGGCGCCTATTTTCTGGTCGCCGGATTGCTGTTTGTGGCCAGCGAGCTGCGCCTGTGGATCGCCGGCTGGACTTCGTTCCTGCCGGTATTTCTGTCCCTGCCGCTGGTCTGGATGGTCAACAATTATCTGACCGTGCTCGGCTTCCACATGATGGGGTATCTGGTCTATCAGGACCACGAACGGATCGGCTACCAGCAACGCCCGGACCCGGTGCTGCCGCCGTTGCGTCATCGCGAAGATCCCGATCAGGCGCTGATCGATCAAGCCCGCGCGCTCGCGGCTGGTGGCCAGTCGGCGGCGGCGATCGCCCTGCTGCGCGCGCAGATCGACCAGCGCGGCGCCACACCGGTGCTGCACGACAGCTACCGCAGCCTGCTCACCGCTGCCGACGACCAGCAGGAGCTGGCCCGGCATGGGCAGCAGTATCTGCTGGTACTGATGGCGCAAACTTTGTTCCCGCGCGCGGTGCAGTTGCTGATCGAGTGCCAGGCCCGCGATCCTGGCCATTGTCCGCCGGTCGCCGACGACATCGCCCGGCTGGCCGAGGAGGCGAGCAAGCGCGGCCAGCACCAGGCCGCCATCCGCCTGCTGGAAAATGCCGTGAAGCAATTTCCACGAAAGCCCGAAGGCCCGGGCTGGGCATTGCTATGCGCGCGTCTGCTGGCCGAAAAACTCGGACGCATCGAAGACGCCAGCCGGCTGCTGCACGACACCCGCGAGCGCTACCCCGAGCACCCCGAACGCGCCGCCATGGATCGCTATCTGGCCTATCTGCTCGGCTTGGAGGCTAGGGGCTAGAGATTAGGGGCTAGAGGCTCCTTATGGCGTGCGGCGCTTGGCTGGACGATGGTGGATGCGCTGCGCTTATCCACCCTGCCTGGGAGGTTTGTGGGAGCGACGGCACGTCGCGACTGGGCTATCGAAGCGACAGTCGCGACGTGCCGTCGCTCCTACAATTCCCGGCAAACTCCAACAGTGGCAATGTCGCGCGCGGCTGCTCAGCCGCCTTCGTCCACGTTCTGCTGGTTTGCGCTGGCGGCGGGCCGCGACGAACCTGGCACGGCCGTATCCGCGAGCATGCCTACCAGCGGATGTGTGGCGCCGCGTTGCTTACGCCAGTCCGCCAGTTCCGCGGCCGACCAGGGTGGGTCGCGGCCAGCGCTGCTGGCGATCAGGCAGAGCTGTTCGATGACCCGCGCATCGAAGGATTCTGGCCCAGGGTGCTGGCCGCTCGGCGGGTGCTGTTGCCTGATCGCGCGGATTTGGCTTAGGCCGCGTTCGGCCTCGCCGTGGCGGCACAGCGCCAGCGCCTGCCAGCGCCGGGTTTCGGCCAGCGCCGGATGGTTGGCAGGAAGTCGGTTGCTGCGGATGCGGTAGGCGCGGTCGAACAGCGCCAAGGCTTCGTTACCTCGGCCACGCCAGAGCAATACACGGGCAAGGTTGTTTAGTGGATAGGCGGTCTGCACGTGCTCGTCGCCCAGAAGTTGTCGGTCGATCGCCAGGGCCGCGCGCAGGTGCGTTTCGGCCTCGCCCAGGTCGCCGGCGGCTTCGGCGACCAGGGCCAGATTGTTCTGCACCGAAGCCACCCGCGCGTGCTGCCCACCGTAGGCAGAACGGTTGATCGCCAGCGCACGTTCGAATTGATTGCGTGCCCCGGCCAGATCCTGGCGGTCGAGCAGGACCAGGCCCAGATTGTTGACTGCCTTCGCCAGCACCGGCGAGTTCGCGTCCAGGGTCTCGGCATAGATGGCCAGGGCTTCGCGCAGCGGCGCTTCAGCGGCTTCTGGCTGTCCCTGGTCGTAGTAACAGGCGCCGATATTGCTCAGGGTGTCGGCGGTCAGCCGATGGCGATCGCCGAGCACCTGGCGGCGCAGTAGCAGCGCCTGTTCGAAGTGGGTCAGGGCTTCGGGGTAATCGCCGCGCGCGTGCGCGAGCGCGCCATTGGCGTCCAGCGCGCGGGCCAGTTCCGCCGGGTCGGCGGGGCGCTGGGCGCGACGCCAGGCCAGGGCATCGCCATAGAATTTCCCGGCCTGGTCGAGTTCGCCGGCCAGCCAGTGCCAGGAGCCAAGCCGCAGCGCCGATTCGGCCAGGGCCACGCGGTCGTCCGGGCGCCAGCGCAATCGCAGATTCCAGGCCTCGTGAAACAGTTCACCGGCGGCCTGGTGCTCGCCCAGGGTTTGCAAGTTGGCGGCGAGTCTTTCGGCCGCGCTGGCGATCGCGACCGGCGCCGGGTCGGCCGCCGCGCGGCGCAGCGCCAGGGCGCGTTCCAGCGGCACCTGCGCCGCCCTGGCGTCACCGGCCAGGGCACGCAGGGTGCCCAGGTTCTCCAGGGTTTCGGCTTCGAGCGAGCGCGAGTCGAGGTTCGGCAGCAGTCGCACGGCGTTTTCGATCAGCTCGGTGGCGGCCGGATAGTCGCCGAGATTGCGGTAGACGGTGGACAGGGAATTGAGTAGCACCACGCGCGCGCTGGCGGTGAGGTCCTGACGCTCGGCCAGTTCGGCGCGACCGCGCGCGAGCACCTCGCGCGCCAACAGTTCCTGGCCGCCATTGACGGTGCGATCGGCGTGCTGGAACAGCTTGGACAGGAAGGCCACGGTGTGTTCGGCGCGTTCGCGGTCGATGCGCGTGCTGACCAGCAAGGCGGCATTGCGCTCGCCCTGTTCGAGCAGGTGCGCCACCAAAGCCAGCGCGACCAGGGAAAACACCGACGCGACCGCGACCCACTGCCAGCGTCGGCGCAGGAAACGCTGCGCGCGATAATGCAGGCGCTGCGGCCGCGCCCGCACCGGGCGCAGTTCGAGCACCGCAGTCAGATCGTCGCCGAGCTCGCGCACTGAGGCATAGCGCCGGTTCGGATCCCAGGCCAGCGCTCGCGCAATCACCCAGTCCAGGTCGGCCGGCAGCCGCCGTGCGCAACCGGGTGCCCGACCGACCGCGCCCAGCCGCGGCGGCAGCGTGTTGGCCAGCCGCTGGCCGCGCTGCGTTGTTGCATCAACGGCCGGACGGAACGGCAGATCGCCAGTCAGTAATTCAAACAGCATCAGGCCGAGCGCGTAGACATCGCTCGCCACCCCGGCCGGCTGCCCACGCAGTTGCTCCGGGCTGGCGTAGCTTGGCGTGAGCGCGGTCGGGCCGCCGTCTTCGCCCGGCGCGGCGCCCGACAACGAGCGGGCGATGCCAAAATCGAGCAGCATCGGCACCGCCTCGGCGCTGACCAGCACATTGCCCGGTTTGAGGTCCAGGTGGGCGATCATCTGGCCGTGCGCATAGGCGACCGCATCGATCACCGTGCCGAACAGGCGCAGACGCTGGCGCCAATCGCAGACGCGGCGGTCGCACCAACTGGTCAGCGGTTCGCCCTTGACGTATTCCATGACCAGGTAGGGTCGATCGCATCGGTCGTGGCCACCGTCGAGCAGGCGGGCGATGTTCGGGTGTTCGAGTCGGGCGAGGATTTGTCGCTCGCGCAGGAAATGCGCCTCCGAGCTGGCGCCTTCGGCCTGCGCCGCGATCCACTTCAGCGCTGCCTGCTTGTCGTATTCGCCGTCGCAGCGGGCGGCCAGCCAGACCTGGCCCATGCCGCCCTGGCCGATCGGTTCGAGCAGGCGCCAGTTGCCGAGCACATCGCCGGCTCGCGGCGGGGGTGCGAGCGGTACGGACGCAAGCAGTCCGGCCCAGTCCTGATCCAAGGGGTGATCGGCGCGGGCATGGCTGGCCAAAAGTTCGCTGAGCTGCCGCAGGCGAGGCCCATCCGACCCGAAATGCGCCTGCAACCAAGCCTCGCGCTCGGAGGCGGGCTCCGCCAACGCCAGGTGAAAATCCTGCCAAAGTTGCTGCCAATCTAGCGGCATGAGCATCTCCGCCCGTCCAGGCCGCACCGGGCCAGACCCGGCGCCGTCCTTGCCGTTATCATCCTTCGAACCAAGGCATGCCACCAGTATGCAGCAATTCCGACAGCCCGGAGCTCCCGCCGACCCGCGGCTACCCCCGTCCAGGCTTGTGGCTGGTCTCCCGATCGTCCTTGGTTGTTCCGCGGGCAGGGGTCGAAGCGGCTTGTCTTCATTGGGTGCGCCGGGCCTGGCGGACGCCGCTCGCCGAATGTCGAAACCCAGGGGGCATCAGTGAACGTCGAATCCGCACCGATCACCGAATGGCTGAACCAGTTGGCTGGCGAAGACCGGGTGCTGGCCGACCGCGTGTTCGCGTTGCTCTACCAGCCGCTGCGCCGGATGGCCTCGGCACGCATGGCCGGCGAGCGCGCCGGGCATACCCTGACCCCGACCGCGTTGGTGCACGAAGCCTGGCTGCGCATCCACGACGGGGCGCCGATCGCGGTCACTGATCGCCGCCACTTTCTGGCGATCGCCGCGCGGGTGATGCGGCAGATACTGATCGACCATGCCCGCGCCCGCAGCCGCGGCAAGCGCGGTGGCGGCAACGCCCACGCGACCCTCGATCAGACCCTGGCCGATCCCGGCAGCGACCCGCACACCCTGCTGGCGATCGATCAGGCCCTGACGCAACTGGCGGCGATCGACCCGGACATGGCTCAGGTGGTCGAGCTGCGCTTCTTCGCCGGCCTGGCTATCGAGGAAGTCGCCGCCGTGCTCGGCAAATCCGAGCGCGGCGTCAACCGCGACTGGACCGCAGCGCGCGCCTGGCTCGGCCGCGCACTGGCGGGTTGAGGGCCGCGCCGCCAGCACAGCCTCACCCGCCGCGACGTACCGCCCAGATCGCTGAGCCGAGCAGGGTGAGCGCGAGCATCGCCAGCCACCAGGGCGTGGCGCTCGGCACACTGATCGCGGTATTGCCCGCCGGTACCACCACCAGCGCCGGGTCGAGGGTGGCCACGGCAAAGCCGGGCAGACCGCCGGGCAGGCTGGCGCCGTCGGCGATACCGGCCACATAGATGCGCTGCATGCTGGTCGAATACACACTGCTGTTCGGTCCGCCGGTGTCCAGGAACGGGTAGCCGGGAATCTCGGCGGAGCTCGAACTGGTGCCGTCGTAAAGCGTGACCGCCTGGCGGTTGCTGAAGCTGTGGAACTGGTAGCCGCCGGTTGCGGGCTGAAAGGCCTGGCCGCTCACGCCCTGAAACGGCAGCACCGAACCGGTGCCGACCGAATTGACCAGGCGAAAATTGAAGTTGCTGCTGGCTCGATTGATCACGCCGACCGCGATGGCATTGCCGCCATTGGCGGCGCCGTAGGCGAGCGTGGCCAGGCTCGCACCATAGATCTCCTTGAGAAAGCCGTTGCCGACAAAAGCGGAATGATCGCCCATATCCACTTCGCCCAATTGCATGAAGGTTCCGCCGTCGAACAGGGTAGAGAACAGATGGCCATTGCTGTGCTGCCAGGTGGTGCCGATATTGATGTCATCGACGCTGCCGTGGGTATCGCGGAAGCCACCGGCGAACGGGTCGAGCACGGTGCCGCCGGCCGGCTGGAAGTTGTAGCGCAGCGTCCAGTTCTGCCCGTCGTCGGTGGATTCGAAGTAATCGATCCGCTTCTGGTCGAAATTGTTGGCGGCGATCACCATGCGGCTGCCGGCGTTCAGCGTGAAGCAGTCGCTGGTGGTGTAGCGGTCAGTCAGCGGCGGCGAGACGCTGACCAGCGTGGTGGTGTTGTCCGAGTTCTGCACGCGCAGTCCGCGCAGTTCGAAGTTCTTGATGTACGGCATGAAGCTGACATTGGCATTGACGCACCAGTCGCCCAGGCCGAAGGCCGGTCCGGTGTCGAGATCGGATTGGCTGGCGGCGATGCTGACTCCGGTCTGGGTCGGGTTCAGTCGGTAAAGGTCGATCGCATTATTGTTCGGCGCGATATTGCGCAGGCTGCCGAGCAGCAGGTCGTTGTTGCCGCCCAGGCGGTAGCCGAGCTTCAGTTCCAGCGGCGTGGTGCTGCCGATCGGATCGACGCTCTGCCATGCGGGGTTTAAGGCACCGGCGGGAGCGGCCCCGAGCGGTGCGGTCAGGGCGGTCAGTGCGGTCAGTGCGATCAGGGTGGGTAGTTTGGATGTCGGTTTCATCGCGTACTCCTGGTGGGTTGGCTGACCGTGAGCCAGAGGCGGTGGTCGCCTACCCAAGCGACAAACCAGGTGAGTTCGCGCCAAGCTGGAGCGGCCGGGAGCTCACGATCTGGCGCAAGGCCGCCCGCTTTGTCGCTTGGGTTGGTAACCGGCGCGATCGAACCGGTTGCGCCAAGCCAACAGGAGAACGCGATGAAACCGACTTTCCCAGCCACCGCCTGGATGCCACTGGCCGCTCTGCGTCTGGTCCAAGGCCTCATCGGCCCGCAACGCGGCGGCTGTTCCCAGGGCGGGGTGATCCCCAAGGTGTATGCTCGCGCGCGTTCTTTTAATTCGGGAGGGCGTGCCGTGCAACACAGCCGATCGTGGTCAGCGCCGCTGCTGGCGGGCATGCTGGGGGCGCTGCTGGTGGGCCGGGCTGAGGCCTTCAGCTATGTCATGGTCAACGACCAGTATCTGCTCGAGAGTTCGCCCCTGGTGCTGCGTGCCCAGGTGATCGAATCGCTGGCGCCGGTGCGCGGGCCGGCCGGCATCGAGTCGCCCTACGCACTGCAACTGCAGCAGCAGTTCAAGGGTCCGCCCTTGCCCAGGATTGTCCGTCTGGCGCTACCCGGCGGCGTGCTCGAGTCCGGTTTCGGCGAGCAATACTTTGGTATTCCGACCCTGCACAAGGGCCAGACGCTGCTGTTGTTCGCCGAACGTCGGGGCGACGGTAGCTTGCAGGCCGAGCAACTGACCCTCGGCGTGTTTTTCCAGCAGCAGCACCAGAGTCTGAGCTACTTCACGCGGGCGCTGGACAGCAGCGACGATCATGGCCAGGGGCGCAACGCCAGGTTTCATCAGCCGCGCGATGCCGCTCGCTTCGAGACCTGGCTGCGGGCCGCGGTCGCTGGCCGGGTCGGCGACGCGGAAGATTATTTTCTGGACGCGAAGGCGCTGCAACTGCCGCAGGCTAAATTCAATCTGCTACTCGGCCCCAATGGCAACGCGGTGCGTTGGTTCCAGTTCGACAGCAATACCGCCCTGAACTGGGTGTCCACCGCCGGTGGTCAGACCGGGATGGTCCAGAACGAATTCGCGATGATCACGGCGGCCGCCAATGCGCTGACCAACGACGCCGGCAGCAAGCTCACGGTGACCCACGCTGGCGGCACCATTGCCACACCCGACACGCACTGCAACGACGGCACGTCGGATGGTCATGCGGTGTTGTGGAACGATCCGTTGAACGCCATCGCCGGCAGCTACAGTTGTGCCAACGGCGGGGTGCTGGCCAATGGCGGGCCGTGTTTCTTCACCACCAGCACGATGTCCAATGGCCTGCCTTACAACGAAGCGTTCGAAGGCCGCATCCAGGTGCAGGATGGCGTCGCCTGCTATTTCGATGGCGATACCGGCAAGAACGGCGCCGAAGTGATGGTCCACGAAATGGGGCATGTGGTCGGCCTGGCGCATTCCTGCGGCGACACCCAAAGCGGCAGCTGCGCCAGTGCCACCGCCGCCGAGCAAATCGCCACCATGCGCGCCACCGCCTTTGGCGATGGCCGCGGCGCTGCGCTCAGGCCAGACGACCAGGCCGCGCTGGCCCTGGTCTATCCAGCCGCCGCCGGGATCCTGTTTGCGAACGGTTTCGAATAGCTACCGAACGCCCAGCGCCCGGCCTGCCGATCACGGCTGCGTCGGGCCGACCGGAGCGCAGTGCCCGCGTGTTTGGCTCAGGCCTGTTTCGCGGCGAAATAAGCCTCGACCGCGTCGGCATCGCCGATCAACTGCCCGCCGATGAAGACCTGCGGCCAGGTGCCCTTGCCGCTGACCGCACGCAGCACGCGGCTGTTTACCTGCTGGCTCATGCTGATTTCGGAGAAATCCAGGCCGTTCGCCTTCAGCGTGGCCTTGGCGCGGGCGCAGTGCGGACAGCCGGGCTTGGAAAAAATCAACACCGGTGGTGGCGCCTCGGCCTTTGGATTGATGTAACGGAGCATGGTATCGGCGTCGGAGACCTCGAACGGGTCGCCGTCCCGCTCCGGTTCGATGAACATCTTCTCGATGATGCCGTCGCGGACCAGCATCGAATAGCGCCATGAGCGCATGCCGAAGCCGAGATGGCGTTTGTCGACCAGCATGCCCATTGCCTGGGTGAAGTCGCCGTTGCCATCGGGAATCAGCGTCACCTGGTCGGCTTCCTGGCCCAGCTTCCATTCGTTCATCACAAACGCGTCGTTGACCGACAGGCAGACGATCTCGTCTATGCCATTGGCCTTGAATACGCCGGCAAGCTCGTTGTAACGCGGAAGGTGGGTGGATGAACAGGTCGGGGTGAAGGCACCCGGCAGCGCGAAGACAACCACATTGCGGCCCTTGAACAGCGTGTCGCTGTCGATTTCTGCCCAGCCCTCGGCGCTACGGGCCTGGAAAAGCACTTTGGGAACAGGGCGGTGCTCGAGTGTAGCGGCGCTTGGCAACATGAGGATTCCTCGTGGTTTGATGGGACGGAGCAGGGGATTGGACGGCGAAACCCTTCAATGGGTATCGCCGACGCAGAATTCAATGGTCAGACAAGGTGTTGTCGTCGGTGCTACCGGTCGGAAGGCGATCCGCCGCGGTCCTTGGTTTTCGGCAGTGTGGCGCGCAGCGCATCCAGCGAGACGCTGGCGATTTCCATGCCGTGCTCGCGGCGCGGGACATGGCTGTCCGGTGCGATCGCCTGGGCGAAGTTGATTTCGTAGCTGGCCGGCAGTTGCCCATCCTCGCCGCGCAGGGTTTCGTAGTGGCCGAACACCCGCTGCATGCGCCGTCGTCCGGTCAATCCGCGTCGGCGCTCGCGGTCGGCGTTGCCGGCGCCGATGCCTTTGAGCTCGCGCATCAGCGCCGGCACATCGGGGTAGCCGATGCGCAGGCGCTCGACATCCAGCATCGGGTCCTTGAAACCGGCGGCGAGCAGGGCATCGCCGAGTTCGTGCAGGTCGAGAAAGCGGTTGATGTGCGGATCGCCATCGACCGCGGCGAAGCTGTGGCGCAGCTCGATCAGCGTATCCGGCCCGAAGCTCGACATCAGCAGCCAGCCGCCCGGGCGCAGCACCCGGCGGAACTCGGCAAACACCCGTGGCAGGTCCTCGCACCATTGCAGGCACAGGTTGGAAAACAGCAGATCGATCGAACCGTCGGCGATCGGCAGTGCATTGGCGTCGGCACAGACGCGGCGAAACGGCCGCCACCAGCCGACCCGGCGGGCGGCGACCTTGAGCATCGGCAGGGCCAGGTCGAGCGCGATCGTTTCGGCGCGGGTAAAACGCCGACGCAGCGCGGCCGCGGCGCGGCCGGTGCCGGCGCCGACATCGAGAATGCGCGCCGGTTGCAGCGGCAGTTCGCCGACCCGCTCCAGTAGCTGATCCTCGATCTGCGCCTGCAATCGGGCCAGCGCCGCATAGCCCGGAGCGGCGCGTCCAAAAGCCGCGCGCACCCGGCGCGAATCCAGGTTCATCCGACTTCGACCTCGGTAACCAGGGCAAACAGCGCTTCCAGCACCTGGGCGCGGTGGGTAAGAAAGGGCGCGTGTCCGGCTTTGGCGATCGACACGAAACGCCCGCCAGCGATGCGCGCGCCCCATTCCAATGCTGGCGACGGCACCAGTCGGTCACGGCTGCCGGCGATCCAGACATTGGGTACGACGATCCGCGAGACTTGCTCGCGCAGGTCGGTGCGCTCGAGCAAGGCGAGGCCGCGCTCCAGCACTGCCGGGTCGGGCCGGCCGCGCTCGAAAATATGCGCTTTCAGGTCGCGCAATCCTTGCTGGGCGTTTTCGTCGCCGTGCATTTCCAGGGCCAGAAAACGTTCGAGCGCGGCGTCGTAGTCGGATTGCAGGTCGTCGTGGAATTGCTGAAACACCGCCAGCGGAACCGCGTGCGGCCAGTCGGCATCGACCACGAAACGCGGCGAGGCGCCGATCAGGGCGAGACCGCGCAGCGCCGCCGAGCCGGCCGCCGCCGCGCGCATCGCGATCAGCCCACCCAGCGACCAGCCGACCCAAATCGACGGCGGCAGCAGCCGCTCCAGGCGATCGACCAGATCCTGCAACTCGAATCCGCTTTCCGGGGCGCGACTTTCACCGTGCCCGGGCAGATCGATCACATGCACCCGGCAGCGTTCGGACAGCCGCTCGGTCAGCTCATGGAAAATGCCGCCGTGCATGGCCCAGCCGTGGATCAGCGAAATATTCGGGCCGCGACCGATCGACTGGATGTGCATGGGGTTCCTCACTACCGCGTGTTGGGTTTTAGGTTTTAGGTTTTAGGTTTTAGGCCGTAGGTCGGGTCAAGCGCCGCAGGCGTGGACCCGACAGCTTGACGCATTGCCTCGGAGGTAAAGATGTCGGCTCCACCGCTGCGCGGTTTGAGCCGACCTACGGCTGATCCGGCCGCGATCAAGCGGCCGGGCGCAGCGCATCGGCGGTCTGCCGCAGCGCGCATAACAGGGCCTCCACATCGGCCATTGTATGCCCGGCCGATAGCGTGATGCGTAGACGCGCGGCGTGCTCGGGCACGGTGGGCGGGCGCACCGCGGGCACATACAGTCCGTGCTGCTCCAGCGCGCTGGACCAGGCCAGCGCCTCGGCGCTGGCACCGATCAACAGCGGCTGGATCGGCGTATCCGAGGGCAGCAGGTTGAGCCCGATTGCGGCCGCGTCGCGGCGAAAGCGTTGGATCAGTTCATGCAGGTGTGCGCGTCGCCAATCCTCATCGCGGGCGATGCGCACCGCGCACAGAGTGGCGGCGGCCAGTGCCGGCGGCAGCGCGGTGGTGTAGATATACGGGCGGGCAAACTGCACCAGGGAGTCGATCAGCGACGTGCTGCCGAGCACCACGGCGCCGAAACTGCCCAGCGCCTTGCCCAGGGTCAACATCAGGATCGGCACCTCGGCGACGCCGAGGCCGGCAGCGGCGACGCTGCCGCGGCCTTGCCAGTCGAGCACGCCGATGCCGTGGGCATCATCGACCATCAGCGTCGCCTGCTCGCGCGCGGCCAGTGCGGCCAGTGCGGCCAGCGGCGCCAGATCGCCGTCCATGCTGAACACGCCATCGCTGGCGAGCAGGGTGGCGCGATCCGGATGCGCCTGCAACAGCCGCTCGGCCACCTCGGTGTCGGCATGCGCATAGCGGCGCAGTTCGGCACCGGAAAGCCGCGCGCCGTCGAGCAGGCTGGCGTGGTTGAGTTTGTCTTGCAGGCACAGATCGCCGCGTCCGAGCAGGGCCGACAGCACACCCAGGTTGGCCATCGTGCCAGTCGAGAACAACAGCGCACGCGGATAGCCGAGCCAGTCGGCGAGCGCCTCCTCCAGGGCCTGGTGGGGTGCGCGGTGACCGCCGAGCAGGTGCGCGGCGGTGGCGCCGACGCCCCAGTCGTCGGCGGCACTCTTCAGCGCCGCGACCAGGCGCGGGTCCTGCGCCATGCCGAGATAATCGTTGCTCGCGAAACTGATCAGCGCCCGCCCATCGATCAGAATCCGCGCTCCGCGCGCCGCATCGATACGCCGCAAACGCCGATCCAGATCGGCGCGCAGCCGTTGTTGGCAGGCGGCGCTGGCGCGGTCGATCAGTGAGGTTCTGGGCATCGGCTGGAGGCTAGGGGCTAGAGACTAGGGGCTAGGGCATAGGTTGTGCTGAGCGCAGCGAAAGGAGGGGCTAGAGGCTAGGAGCTAGGGGCTAAGAGCGAAGAGCGGGGCGGGCATCGGTTGTGTTGAGCGCAGCGGTGTTTAACGGTGGAGCCGGTCAGCGCAACGAAAGCAGGGGCTAGAGGCTAGGAGCTAGGGGCTAAGAGCAAAGAGCAAAGAGCAAAGAGCGAAGAGCGAAGAGCGAAGAGCGAAGAGCGAAGAGCGGGGCGGGCATCGGTTGTGCTGAGCACAGCGGTGTTTAACGGTGGAGCCGGGCTGGTGAAAATCCAAAGTGCTCCAAATCCCTAGCCCCTAGCCCCTAGCCCCTAGCCTCTAGCCCCTAGCCGCTAGCCCCTAAGCCGCGACCAGGCCGAGTTTGTCGAACAGGGCGCGATCCGCGGCGGTGTCGGGGTTGCCGGTGGTCAACAGCTTCTCGCCGTAGAAGATCGAATTGGCTCCGGCCAGGAAGCACAGCGCCTGCAACTCTTCGCTCATCGCCGCGCGGCCGGCCGACAGCCGCACCATCGACTTGGGCATCAGGATGCGCGCGACCGCGACGCTGCGCACGAACTCGAACGCCTCCAGTTCCGGGGCATCGGCGAGCGGGGTGCCGGCGACCGCGACCAGGCGGTTGATCGGCACCGAATCCGGGTGCGCCGGCAGGTTGGCGAGCGCCTGAAGCAGGCCGGCGCGATCGCGGCGCGATTCGCCCATGCCGACGATGCCGCCGCAGCAGGTCTTGAGTCCGGCCTCGCGCACGTGGGCCAGCGTGTCCAGGCGATCCTGATATCGACGCGTGCCGACAATCTCCGGGTAGAACTCTGGGCTGCTGTCCAGGTTGTGGTTGTAGTAGTCGAGTCCGGCCGATTTCAGCCTTGCCGCCTGGCCGGCATCGAGCATGCCCAGCGTGGCGCAAGTCTCAAGGCCCAGCGCGCCGACTTCGCGGACCATGGTCGCGACCTGTTCCAGCTCCTTGTCGCGGGGCGAACGCCAGGCCGCGCCCATGCAGAAGCGGGTGGCGCCACTGGCTTTGGCCGCGCGTGCGCGCTCCAGCACCTGATCGAGCGGCATCAATTTTTCCACCTTGAGTCCAGTGTCGAAGCGCGCGCTCTGCGGGCAGTAGGCGCAGTCCTCGGGGCAGGCGCCGGTCTTGATCGACAGCAGTGTCGATACCTGCACGGCATTGCCCGGGTGGTATTCGCGGTGTACGCCCTGGGCGCGGAACACCAGATCGAGCAGGGGCAGATCGAACAGGGCTTCGATCTCGTCCAGGGTGTAATCGTGGCGAAGTTCGCAGGGCATGCGCAGTGCTCGCTGGCGGTAAAGTAGCGCGCAGTGTCGGTGTGCGCGGAGGTGCTGTCAACGTGAATCGATCCGGTCCGGTTGACGGCTGGCTGCGCCGCGTTTCTTTCCGCGTGCTGCCGGCGAGCTGCCTGCTGTGCGGGCAGCACGGTGCCGCCGGGATCGATCTGTGCCACGCCTGCGTCGCCGATTTACCCTGGCAAAAGCATAAGTGCCGGCGTTGCGCGATCCCGCTGCCGTTGGACAGCGATCGTTGCGGTCGCTGCCTGCGCCGCGCACCGGCGTTCGACGCGGCGATCACCGCGTTCCGCTACGACTGGCCGCTCGATGCACTGATCGCGCGCTTCAAGTTCTCCGCCGATCTGGCCGCCGGCCGCACGCTCGCCGGGCTGCTCGGCGAAAGCATCGACCGGGCACTGACGCAGTCGGCGCTACCGCGCCCGCAATGGATCGTGCCGGTGCCACTGCACCCGAGCCGGCTGGCCGAGCGCGGCTTCAACCAGGCGCTGGAACTGGCTGCACCGCTGGCGCGGCGGCTCGCGCTACCGTTGGACCTCGAAGCCCTGATCCGCGCCCGCGCCACCACCGCGCAGACCGGGCTGGATGCCAAAAGCCGGCGCCGCAACCTGCGCGATGCCTTCATCGCCCGCGACCAACTGGCCGGTCGCCACCTCGCCCTGGTCGACGACGTAATCACCACCAGTGCCACCGCCCAGGAATGCGCGCGCGTGCTGAAACGCGCCGGCGCCGCCACGGTGCAGGTCTGGGCGCTGGCGCGGGCCGAGGCCGGCCACGGCTCGACGCCGGTGTAGCGCATGTTGGGTAGGGCGTAGCCGAAGCGCTTATCCGCCCTGCGTCTGTCCTGTGTCTTCTGTCCTCCGTCCTCCGTCCTCCGTCCTCCGTCTTCTGAACGTGGCATGCCCGATCCGGTCGGGCTAGAATGGTCGATTGGGTTCGTCGCCTCGGCGGGACCCGCGTCGGCGAACGGGGCGATGACGCTTCCGCCGGCCCCATCCCAGGAGCAGCAAGCATGTACCAGCACGAGATGGCCGCGAGCGGCCGGGCCTTGTTCAAGATTCGTGGCAACTATCTGATCGGCGTGATCCTGATCGGCGCGGTGATCGCCTATTGCACCCGTGCGCTCGGGCCGTTCGCCGACGCGGGCGCGAACCTGGTCTGGTTCTGGCTGTCGTTCGGTGTGGCCACGGCCGGCGCGCTGGTGCGCATCGTCACCAGCGGCTACGCCGCGCTCGGTACTTCGGGGGTGGCCAAGGATGCGGCCGTCGCTGCGGAATTGAATACCACCGGCCCGTATTCGCTGGTGCGCAATCCGCTGTATCTGGGGCGGATCCTCAATTTCACCGGGCTCGCGATGCTGTCCGGCAGTTGGGTGTATGGCGCGATCACCCTGCTGGTGTCGGTGCTGGTCTACGAGCGCATTTCGGTCTATGAAGAAGAGTTCCTGCGCAAGGAGTTCGGGGCTGCGCACGCCGATTGGGCGGCCAAGGTGCCGTTCCTGTGGCCGCGCCTGACCGGCTGGGTCAAGCCCAAATACCCGTTCTGGCTGCGTCGCTGCATCAAGCGCGAAGACAAAAAAGTGTTCCTGCTGATCAGCGCGGTGGTGCTGTACGACTTCGCCCGCCGCGGCTTCGATCCGGCGCAGTTGCAGGACCAGCTCGGCTGGTATTACGTGTGGGCGGCCGCGGCGGTGACCGAGGGGGTGCTGCGCATACTGCGGCATTTCACCCGGACCTTCGACGGTATTTCCTGATGCCGGCGATGCAGGACAAGCTGGCGCCGCTGATTGCGGTGATCGGCTGCGACGGCTCGGGCAAGTCCACGGTCAGCGAGGCGGTGCTGGCCTGGGTGCGCGGCTACGGCCCGGCAATCGCCGCGCATCTTGGCAAGCAGTCCGGCAATATCGGTCGTGCGCTGGCGCGGCTGCCGTTGGTTGGTCGGATGCTCGACCGGGCGATCGCGAAGAAGACCGACAAGACCCGCGCGCAGCGCGAAAAGAAAACCCCGGGCCTGCTCACCGCCCTGGTGATCTATGCCTTTTCGCTGCGGCGTCTGCGCCGGTTCCGGCGCATGATGGCCGCGCGCCGTCAGGGCCTGATTATCGTCACCGACCGCTATCCGCAGCTCGAACTGCCGGGCGCCTACGACGGCACCGGCCTGTCGGCCGACGCGCCGGGCAACGCCCTGGTGCGCTGGCTGGCGCGGCGCGAGCGAGCGCACTACCAGTGGATGACCAGCTTTCGGCCAGACCTGGTGATTAGGCTCAATGTCGACCTGGATACCGCCTGCGCGCGCAAGCCGGACCATCGCCGCGAACTGCTGCGCGACAAGGTGGCGGCAACGCCGCTGTTGACCTTCAACGGCGCGCCGATCGTGGAAGTGGATGCGGCCCTGCCGCTCGACCAGGTGCTGGCCGCGGCTACCGCGGCGGCATCGGCCACGCTGGGCCGGCTGGGCTACACGCGCTCGGCGTAGCGGTCTGCGGCGCGCCACGAGATCGGTCGGGGAGGTAGGTCGGGTCAAGCGCCGCAGGCGCGGACCGGCGTCGTCCCGGCGAACGCCGGGACCCAGTTTCCGACGCTGGCGTAGCGGTGGCCACTGGGCCCCGGCGTTCGCCGGGGCGACGGTGCTCGCTGTGATCTGCTCTCAGATCATCACCCGGATGACCAGCTCCGCTGTTGAAAACGCGCTGCGCTTCATCCGGGCTACTTTCTGTCCTCAATTCCCAGGCTTCTGACCGCGGCCAGCGACCAGCAGAACCACAGCCAGGCCGCGGCGATCAGCCAGCCGGCGATGACATCGCTCGGATAGTGCACCCCCAACGCGATCCGCGAGATGCCGGTGGCGATCGCCAGTAGCAAGGCCACCGCGAACAGCCCGCAGCGCGCGCCGCGCGAGCGCAGCAGTCCGCCGAGCAACACTGCCAGCAACAAATAGAACAGCGTGCTGTTGAGCGCGTGCCCGCTCGGGAAGCTGGCGGAACCGACCTGATCCAGATGTGCCACCACCTGCGGCCGGGGTCGGGCGATCCAGTGCTTGAGCAGGGTAGACAAGGCTATGCCGCTGACCAGCACGGCCGCGGCGAAGACAGCGCTGCGCCAGCGGCCGACCAGTGTCAACACGGCGACGCACAGGCCGGCGATCGCGATGCGCGGTTCGCTGTCGCCAAGCCAGGTCAGGGCCAGCCACAAATCCGTCATGAAGGCAGGTCCGGCGATGACCGTGTGATCGGTGGCGAGTCGAAACCAGCGCAGCGCGCCCAGCTCGATGTCGGTCGGACCGTTGCGGGTCAGCACGTGGCCGATCAGTGCAATCGCCAGGATCGCCAGCAGTGGCAGCAACAGCCGCCATGTGCGTTTGCCGGCAGCGGGGCCGGCGCTGTCGTGATGCATTTCGTCGTCCTGGTCGAAGGTCAAAGGCTGAAGAGTAGCGGGTGCGGGATTTCACTGCGCGCCCCAGGCGCTCGGTGCGCTTGCTCGACGCGATCCTGGCGCCGCCAATCGGCATCCGTGGTCAGACCCGGCCCGGCGTCCGGCGGCCGAATTATTACGTTTCGATAACGGTCATCCAACCGATTAGGTGATATATATCCCGATCACAGTGGTTTCGCGGTTTTCTTCAGGGCGCGCGGGTCGGTTCATTCGCCGCTGTGGCGCCAAATCATGGGAGACAGACATGCAATTCAATCGGTGTGCGCTACTGCTGGTGCTCCTGCTAAGCATCCATCCTTCGGCGAAGGCGATCAGCAATAATTCCTGGGACGATATCAGTACGGTCGGCGCGCTCGGGCTGACCAGTCTCGCGCTCGGCACGCCGATCGTCAAAAACGACTGGGATGGCGCCGGCCAGGCCGCGCTCAGCATCGGATTTGCCACCGGTTTGGCGCAGTTGGGCAAGGCGCTCATCCATGAGCAGCGCCCCGACAACAGCGGCGACGATAGCTTTCCGTCTGGTCATACCGCGTTCGCGTTCTCCTCGGCCACCACCCTGTATCGCCGCTATGGCTGGCGTTGGGGCTTCCCGGCCTATGCGGTGGCCGCCTTGACCGGCTCGGCGCGGGTGGCGGCGAGAAAACACCACTGGTACGACGTGGTCGCCGGTGCAGCGATCGGCACTGGCAGTGGCTGGTTGTTCACCAAGGCCATCAATGACAAGGTGCAGGTTTCGCCCTGGGCCGATACCCAAGGCGGCGGGGTAATGGTTTCGATGGTCTGGTGACCGGTTCCGGCCGGCTATCCGCCGGCCAAAGCGAACAGTCCCCAGGCGGGTCGGCTCGTCCCCGATTGCGCCCGTTGCCACCTGGCGTCCCCACGTTTCACAATTGGCCGATGCTCGGCCGTAATCGAGCGCCTGCCTAACCGGTCCCCTCCCGTATCGTAGAGCCTGTTGATGAAGGGTCTGTGACAAACGTGTCGCACTCCGACTACTATTCCCCCACTGGCTTCCGGGCAAAACCGAACCGCGACTGCACGATCGAGACTCTTACCCACGCCGATGAATTGCATCCGCCCCTGGCCGGGGTGGTGGCCGTGATCGGCTGCGATGGTTCCGGCAAATCCACGCTGAGCAACGACCTGATGGCGCGCCTGCGCAATCGTGGGCCGATCGAGCGTCGCTACCTTGGCCTAGTCTCCGGCGAAACCGGCAACAAGATCAAACGCCTGCCGTTCATCGGCGTGCGTCTGGAACAGTACCTGGCGGCCAAGGCGCGGCGGGCGCAAGACCGGCGCAAGCAGTTGCCGGGTACCGGGACCGCGGTGGTGATGTATCTGCTGTCGCTGTGGCGGGTCTGGCAATTTCGGCGCATTCTGGCGCTGTCCCGGCGCGGCGTGGTGGTGATCACCGACCGCTATCCGCAGGCCGAGATTCCCGGTTTCAACTACGATGGCCCCGGCCTGCCGGGCACCCAGGGCAGTTGGTTGGTGCGCAAGCTGGCGGTGCGCGAACTGCGCCTGTACCGGTGGATGGCGAGCCATGTGCCGGCCCTGGTGATCCGTCTCAATGTCGATGTCGACACTGCTCTGGCGCGCAAACCCGACCACAAACTCGCCGAGATCGAAGACAAGATCGCGGTCGCTCCCCGCCTGCGCTTCAACGGCGCGCGCATCCTCGACCTGGACGCCAGCGCGCCCTATCCGCAGGTGCTGGAAGCGGCCCTGCGTGCGGTCAACAACGCCATCCACGTGGCGCAGCATTAGCGCGGAGAGCGGCGAGCGGGGCGTAGGCCGGCGGTGAGCGCAGCGAACCCCAGCATGACCTTCTCGATGCAGTTACGGCGCTGGGGTTCGCTGCGCTCACCGCCAGCCTACGAAATGACGATCGCCTCGACTGCCTGCCGGGCGCGGGCGAGTACTTG
>JBFXKH010000062.1:0-20546 GCA_050173995.1 Lysobacterales bacterium
CTCCCCGTTCCCCGTTCCCCGTTCCCCGTCCCCCGTTCCCCACCACACCACACCTACTTGCGTCGGCGCCGCCGCACCGCTACCTTGCGCGACATGTCGAACCCGCCTACCGAAGTACCTGCCGCTTCCACCCGGGTCGCCGATTTCGAGCATTCGCTGGACGAGCTCGAGGCGCTGGTCGGGCGCATGGAAAAAGGCGAGATGAGCCTGGACGAATCGCTGACCGCGTTCGAACGCGGCGTGTCGCTGTATCGGCAATGCCAGGGCGCGCTCGAGCAGGCGGAATTGCGCGTGCGTCAATTGCTCGATCCCACCGATCCGCAAAGTGCGGTTGCCTTTGATACCGACACGCCCTGAACTGAGCCCGGCGCTGCAGTCCCTGGCCACCCGCGTCGAAGCGGTGATGGACTGGATGCTGCCCCCGGCCGATATCGCACCCCAATCTCTGCACGAGGCGATGCGCTACAGCGTGCTTGGTGGCGGCAAGCGGCTGCGGCCACTGCTGGTTTACGCGGCTGCGACCAGTGTCGGCGGCCTTCCCGAACATGCCGATGCCGCCGCCGGGGCGGTGGAACTGATCCACGCCTATTCGCTGATCCACGACGACCTGCCGGCGATGGACGACGACGAACTGCGCCGCGGCCAGCCGACCTGTCATGTCGCCTTTGGCGAGGCGACCGCGATCCTGGCCGGCGACGCCCTGCAGGCGCTGGCATTCGAAGTGCTGGCGGGCGACGACCAAAACGTCGCGTCGCCGGGGACTCGGGTGGAGATGCTGCGCCTGCTCGCCGCCGCCTGCGGCGCCGATGGCATGGCCGGCGGACAGGCGCTCGATCTGCAAGCGGTCGGCACCAGCATGAGCCACGCCGAACTCGAATACATGCACACGCAAAAGACCGGCGCCCTGATCCGAGCGTCGGTGCAGTTGGGCGCACTGTGCGCCGGTTGCTGCGATCGGATCGTGCTCGACCAGCTGAAACGCGCTGCCGGGCAGATCGGACTGGCCTTTCAGATCAAGGACGACATTCTCGACATCGAAGGCGACACCGCCGTAATCGGCAAGCGTCAGGGCGCCGACATCGCCCGCAACAAACCCACCTATCCCGCCACTCTCGGCATGGCGGCATCCCGCGAACTGGCCGAGCGCCTGCGCCAGCAGGCGCTGGCCGAGCTGGCGCCGCTCGGCGCCGCTGCGGAGCTGTTGCGGGACCTGGCGTGTTACGCGGTGGACCGGAGGTCGTAGGGGGTGGAGCGGTTTTAGGTTTTAGGTTTTAGGTTTTAGGTTTTAGGTTTCTGGCCCCGCCGAACACTGCAACCCGCTGGCTTAAAGCCTAAAACTTAAAACTTAAAACTTAAAACCGCCTTTCCTCAACTCCCCGCAACGGTCATCCCTTCGACCAGGATCGACCCGCACAGGATGTTGGAGCGGGTGTCGGTGTCCTTGCCAACCGCGACGATGCGCTGGAATAGTTCGCCGAGGTGGGCGGCGATGGTGACTTCGTGTACCGGGTGGACGATGGCACCATTCTCGACCCAGAACCCGGCGGCGCCGCGCGAATAATCGCCGGTCAGGATGTTCACCCCCTGGCCCATCAATTCGGTCACCAGCAATCCGCGGTCCATTTGCCGCACCAGATCGGCAAGCTCACCGGCATTGGCGGCGACCTTGAGATTGTGAATTCCGCCGGCGTTGCCGGTCGATTCGAGCCCAAGCCGGCGCGCCGAGTAGCTGCCCAGCACATAGCGCGCCAGCACGCCATCACGGATCAAGTCGGTGGCGGCACTGGCGACCCCGTCGGCATCGAACGCGCCCGAACCCAGGCCGCGCCGCAGGAAGGGATCTTCATGCACCTGGAACCACGCCGGGAACAGCCGTTCGCCGCGCTTGTCGAGCAGAAAACTGGCTTTGCGGTACAGGGCGCCGCCACTGACCGCACCGACCAGATGCCCGATCAGTCCGCGCGCCAGTTCTGGCGCGAACAGCACCGGGCATGTGCGCGTGGAAAGTTTCGCGGCGTCGAGCCGGGCCAGGGTGCGCTGGGCGGCGTGCCGGCCGATCGCTTCGGCCGCCTCCAGGTCCTCGCGCGCGACCGCGGTCGAGAACCAGTAATCGCGCTGCATACCCTGGGCATCCTCGGCGATCAACGAGCAGGATAGCGAATGCCGTGTGCGTCGTTCGCGACCGACAAAACCATGCGAATTGGCGTAGACGCCGAGACTGCTGCCGCTCGACACACTGGCGCCGTCGGAATTGCTGATCCGCGCGTCGTGGTCGCGTCCCGCAGCTTCGCAGGCGATGCCGAGCTCGATGGCCTGATCGGCATCGAGCGCCCAGGGGTGCCACAGATCCAAATCCGGAAAGACCGTGGCCATGCGCTCCGGATCGGCCAACCCGGCGGCCGGATCGGCCTCGGTGTGGCGGGCGATCGCGATTGCCTGCTCGATGGTTGTGCTGATGCTGTCCGGACGCAGATCGGCGGTGCTGGCCGAACCCTTGCGATGATCGACGTAGACCGTTACCGCGATGCCGCGATCGCGGGTGTGCTCGACGGTTTCGACCTCGCCCAGCCGCACGTTGACGTTCAGCCCGACCTCGAACTGCATGCCGACTTCGGCCTGACTCGCACCCTGCTGCCGACAGCGGGCGATCACCTCGCTGGCCAGTGCGGCCAGCTGCTCCAGCTGTTCGACATCGTTAGCGGCATTCGTGGCGATGGTGTTCACAGGGTATCCTTGGCGCTGTACTGGGATTATCGGGAGTGTCGCTGTCATGCGCGACGAACAGGTCGATTGGAACGAAGTCTACGGCGGACCAAGCCGCAGCCAGCAGCGCCGTGAGGCGCTGGAGGTACTGGCGCTGGCACAGGCGATCAGCGAACTCAGCGAACGCGAAATCGGGCAACTGCCGCTGTCCGCCGATCTATGCCAGCAGGCACTGGAAACCAAACGCATCGGCGCCCAGATCGCGCACAAGCGCCAGGTGCAATTCTTCGCCAAGCAATTGCGCAAGCACGAAGAAGAATTACCGACCATCCGCGCCGCGCTGGAAATCTCCCGGCAGTCGGCGCAGCGCACCACCGCGCAATTGCACCATGCCGAAGCCTGGCGCGAGCGGCTGATCGCCGAGGGCGACCCGGCGCTGGATAGCCTGCTCGGCGAGCACCCACAGGCCGATCGCCAGCAATTGCGCAGCCTGCTGCGCCGCGCCCAGGCCGAAGCCGCGGCCGAGCGGCCACCGGCGGCGGCGCGGCAGTTGTTCCGCCTGCTGCGCGAGCTGCTCGAATAGCCGGCAGCGCGGCACACGGTCGCGGTCGCTGGCATCAGGCGCGGGTACCGCCGACCGTGAGTCGGTCGATGCGCAGGGTCGGTTGACCGACGCCGACCGGCACGCTCTGGCCGTCCTTGCCGCAGACGCCGACCCCGGCATCCAGCTTGAGATCGTTGCCGACCCGGGAAACCTGCTGCATCACTTCTGGCCCGGAACCAATCAGGGTGGCGCCCTTGACCGGCCGGGTAACACGTCCGTTTTCGATCAGGTAGGCCTCGCTTGCCGAGAACACGAACCTGCCGGAGGTGATATCGACCTGGCCACCGCCAAAATTGGCCGCGTACAAGCCGCGCTCGACCGAGCCGATGATGTCTTCGGGCGCATCGGTTCCGGCCAGCATGTAGGTGTTGGTCATGCGCGGCATCGGCAGATGCGCGAAGCTCTCGCGGCGGCCGTTGCCGGTCGGCGCCATGCCCATCAGACCGGCGTTGTGCTTGTCCTGCAGGTAGCCCTTGAGGATGCCGTTCTCGATCAGCGTGGTGCACTGGGTCAGGCTGCCCTCGTCGTCGATGTTGAGCGAGCCGCGCCGCCCGGCCAGGGTGCCGTCATCGACGATGGTGCAGTGTTCGGAAGCCACCCGCTCGCCGATCCGGCCGGAATAGGCGGACAGGCCCTTGCGATTGAAGTCGCCCTCCAGTCCGTGCCCGACCGCTTCGTGCAACAGCACGCCAGGCCAACCCGGGCCGAGCACCACGGTCATCTCGCCGGCCGGGGCATCGACCGCCTCCAGATTGACCAAGGCCTGACGCACCGCCTCGCGCACCTGGTCGTGCGCGAAACTGCCGTCGAGCAGATCGGCATAGCTCATCCGTCCTCCACCTCCGGCATTGCCCTGTTCGCTGCGCTGGTTCTGCTTGACGATCACCTGCACGCCGAGCCGCACCAGCGGCCGCACATCGCCGGCCAGACTGCCGTCGCTGCCGGCGACCAGGATCACCTCGTGCGCAGCACTCAGACTGACGATCACCTGGGTCACCCGCGGGTCGCAGGCGCGCGCATAGGCGTCGAGCTCGCGCAGCAGTGCGAGCTTGCGCTCGACCCCGACCGAATCGATCGGGTCGATCGCCGGGTACAACCGTCGGGCATTGACCGGAACCAATAATGCCGCACTGCCATTGTGGCCGTGGCGGGCGATCGCCCGCGCCGCGCCGGCGGCTTCCAGCAGGGCCGGCAGCACCAGATCGTCGGAGTAGGCAAAACCGGTCTTCTCGCCGCTGATCACGCGCGCGCCCACACCCTGCTCGATGCTGTGGTTGCCGTCCTTGACGATGCCGTCTTCGAGCACCCAGGATTCATGCCGCGAATGCTGGAAATACAGGTCGGCGGCGTCCACCCCCGGCCCGATCAGACGAGCGAATACCCGGTCCAGGTCGGCGATCGCGAGTCCGCCCGGTTCGAGCAGCAGGGATTGGGCTAGGGCAATGGTCTCACTCATCGGAAAATCCTGTGCAGTTCGGAAACAACGGAATGCATCACTGGAAGCGCGATCGACTCAGCCCGACGTCGGTTCGGCGGACCGCCGCAACTGGTAGAAATCGGCCGCAAACTCCTCGAAACGACCGGCCTCGATCGCTGCCCGGATACCGCCCATCAATTCCTGGTAATAGTGCAGGTTGTGGATGCTGGCCAGGGTCGAAAACAACATTTCGCCGCAGCGATCGAGGTGGCGCAGATAGGCGCGGCTGAAATTGCGGCAGGTGTAGCAGGCACAGTAACGGTCGATCGGCCCGGTGTCGCTTTGGTAGCGGGCGTTGCGGATGCGCACCTGGCCGAAGCGGGTGAACAGATGGCCGTTGCGGGCGTTGCGGGTCGGCATCACACAATCGAACATGTCGATGCCGCGGCGCACGCCCTCGACGATATCCTCCGGCCGACCCACGCCCATCAGGTAGCGCGGCCGATCGCTGGGCAGATGCGGCACGGTTTCATCCAGCATGTGTTCGCGCTCGGCCGCCGATTCGCCGACGCTCAGGCCGCCGACCGCGTAACCGTCGAAACCGATGTCGACCAAGGCCGCCGCCGAGCGCGCCCGCAGCGCCGGCAGCATGCCACCCTGGACGATGCCGAACAGCGCGTTGGGATTGCCCTCGAACGCGCGCCGGCTACGCTCGGCCCAGGCCAGCGACAGCTCCATCGACGCCCGCGTCTCGGCCTCGGTCGCCGGATACGGGGTGCATTCGTCGAAGATCATCACGATGTCGGAATTGAGCGCGGTCTGCACCTGCATGGATATTTCCGGCGACAGGAACACCCTGGCGCCGTCGGTCGGGCTGGAAAAATGCACGCCCTCCGGGGTGATCTTGCGGCGCTTGGCCAGGCTCCACACCTGGAATCCGCCGGAATCGGTCAGGATCGGCCGATCCCAGCCAATAAATCGGTGCAGCCCGCCATGCGCGGCGATCACTTCGGCGCCGGGCCGCAACCACAGATGGAAGGTGTTGCCGAGGATGATCTCGGCGCCGGTCGTGTCGATTTGCTCTGGGGTCAGCCCCTTGACCGAACCATAGGTGCCGACCGGCATGAACGCCGGCGTCTCAACCGTGCCATGGGCCAGCTGCAGGCGCCCACGGCGCGTGCGTTGGTCGGTCGCGAGCAGGTCAAATTGCATGGTCGGGCCCGGCGGGAAAGATCAGCATGGCATCGCCATAGGAAAAGAAACGGTAACCGGCCTCGACCGCATGCGCATACGCCGCGAGTACGCGCTCGCGACCGGCAAACGCCGACACCAGCATCAGCAGGGTCGATTGCGGCAGATGAAAATTGGTAATTAGCGCATCGACACTGGTGATGGTGTAACCGGGGCTGATGAAGATGTCGGTCTCGCCACTCGCCGGCACCAGCACACCATCGCGCAGCGCCGATTCCAGCGCGCGCACGACCGTGGTGCCAACCGCCACCACACGGCCACCGGCGGCACGGGTGGCACGAATCCGCTCGCACAATTCGGCGCTGACGGTGAAGCGCTCGCTGTGCATGCGGTGCTGCTCCAGATTCTCGACCCGCACCGGCTGAAAAGTGCCGGCACCGACATGCAGGGTCAACCAGGCCTGGCCGATCCCGGCCGCGGTCAGCGCGTCGAGCAGGGCCGCGTCGAAATGCAGCCCCGCGGTCGGCGCCGCCACCGCTCCCGAGGCCCGGGCAAATACGGTCTGGTAGCGGGCCTGGTCGAAGGCCGCATCGGGGCGCTGGATGTAGGGCGGCAACGGCACGTGGCCGATCCGTTCGAGTACCGCCAGCGCGTCTTCGCCGTCCGCCAGTGCGATCCGGAAAAACTCGCCATCACGGCCCAGCACGGTCGCCGCCACGCCGCCATCGAGGTGCAGCAGCGAACCCGGCTTCGGGGTCTTGCTGGCACGCATCTGCACCAGCAACTGCTGGCGGTCGAGCACCCGCTCGACCAGCACCTCGACCCCGCCGCCACTGGCCTTGCGCCCGAACAGACGCGCCGGCAGCACCCGGGTATCGTTGAATACCAGCAGGTCGCCGGCACGCAACAGGCCCGGCAGCGCCGCCATCCGGTGGTCCTCGATTCGCCCGTCCGCGCCATCGAGCCGCAGCAGCCGGCTGGCCGAACGCTCGGCCAGGGGCGCCTGGGCGATCCGCTCGGGCGGCAGATCGAATTGGAAATCGGATGTCTTCAAGGTCTGGCAGCCGCCGCGTCGGGCGCTCCGGTGTGGGCGCATCGCGACCCCGGTCGGTCGGATGGACCGCGCACTATAGCAGGGGCGGGAAGCGGGAGTCCGGCGATAGGCACCGCCGTGTGCGTACCGAAACAAGCCATCGCGCCGGCATGACGCCGGCAGTGGCAGTCGCGTGTGGATCGGCAACGGCGCGGGTTTGGCTATGATCGCAGTTTGCCCAAACGTTGGATCAGCCACGATGATCACAGAACCGCAGCCCACTTCAGCCACAATGAGCCCGGAAACCAGCCACGCGCCGGCCTTCGAGATCAATTTTTCGCGTGGCTTCGAAAGCTGGCTGCGCGATGCCGGGGTGAGCATCGGCTGCACGACGTATCAGGCCGGCAAGGTGTTCCTGTTCGGTTCCGGCGCCCAGGGCGTGTCGATCGCCGAGCGCACATTTGCGCGTTGCATGGGGCTCGCCGCCGGCATCGACCGTTTCTATCTGGCCAGCCTGTACCAGTTGTGGCGGTTCAACAACATGCTCGGACCGGGTGAGGATTATCAGGGCTACGACCGCCTGTTCGTGCCCCAGGTCGGCTGGACCACCGGCGATGTCGACGTACACGACATCGGCATCGACCGCGACGGCCAGCCGGTGTTCGTCAACACCCTGTTCAGTTGCCTGGCGCGGCCGTCGCAGCAGGCGAGCTTCGAGGTGCTGTGGAAACCGCCGTTCATCAGCAAGCTGGCGGCCGAGGACCGTTGCCATCTGAACGGGCTGGCAATGGTCGAGGGCGCAGCGGTGTATGTGACCCTGATCAGCCAGGCCGACGCCGCCGAGGGCTGGCGCGAACATCGCGCCAACGGTGGACTGGTCATGGATATCCGCAGCAACGAAATCGTCTGCAGCGGGCTGTCGATGCCGCACTCACCGCGTTGGTACCGCGGCAAGTTGTGGCTGCTCAATTCCGGCAATGGCGAACTCGGCACGGTCGATCTGGCCAGCGGCAGGTTCGATCCGGTGTGCGTGGTGCCGGGCTACGCGCGCGGCCTGGCCTTCGTCGGCGAGTATGCCCTGGTCGGCCTGTCGCGGGCGCGCAACCGTTCATTCAGCGGGCTCGGCCTCGACCAGCAACTGGCGCAACGCAAGGTCGAGGCGCGTTGCGGTATCGCGGTGATCGACCTGCGCACCGGCGACCAGGTACACAGTGTCCGTTTCGAAGGCGTGGTCGAGGAACTCTACGACGTGGCGGTGATCCCAGCGGCGCGCCGGCCGATGCTGCTCGGCTTCAAGAGCGACGAAATCAAGCGCATGATTCGCCCCGAGTGAGGGCTGGCGCCAGGCTTCCTTCCTTACTCGCGGCAGGCTTCGATCGCTTCGGCGAGACGGTTGACGGCGACCAGTTCGACCCCAGCCGGGGCGCGCTTGGGGGCGTTGGCGCGCGGCAGCAGGATGCGCTTCATGCCGTGGTGGACGGCTTCGCGCAGGCGCTCTTCGCCGTTCGGCACCGGGCGGATCTCGCCGCCCAGGCCGACCTCGCCGAACGCCACGGTACGCGCCGCCAGTGCCCGGTTGCGAAAGCTCGACAGCACCGCCAGCAGTACCGGCAGGTCGGCCGCGGTCTCCTGCACGCGGATACCGCCGACCACATTGACGAACACGTCCTGGTCGTACAGCGCGATGCCGCCGTGCTTGTGCAGCACCGCGAGCAGCATCGCCAGGCGGTTCTGTTCCAGTCCGAGCGTGACCCGGCGCGGGTTGGCCAGCGGCGATTGATCGACCAGGGCCTGCACCTCGACCAGCAGCGGCCGGGTGCCCTCGCGGGTGACCATGATGATGCTGCCCGAGGCCGGCTCGGCATTGCCGGACAGGAAGATCGCCGAGGGATTCGGCACTTCTTTCAGGCCCTTGTCGCCCATCGCGAACACGCCCAGTTCGTTGACCGCACCGAAGCGGTTCTTGAACGCGCGAAGCACGCGCAGGCGGCTGCCACTTTCGCCTTCGAAATACAGCACCGCATCGACCATGTGCTCAAGCACGCGCGGGCCGGCGATGCCGCCGTCCTTGGTGACGTGGCCGACCAGGAATACGGTGGTGCCGCTTTCCTTGGCGAAGCGGGTCAGCCGTGCCGCGCATTCGCGCACCTGGCTGACCGAACCGGGCGCGGCGGTCAGCGCCTCGGTGTACATGGTCTGGATCGAGTCGATCACCAGTACCTCGGGGCGGCGCGCGGCGGCGGCCTCGATGATCCGCTCGATTGCGGTATCGGCGAGCGCCGACAAGGCCTCGATCGGCAGGCCGAGCCGGCGCGCGCGCGCGGCGACCTGGCCCAGGCTTTCCTCGCCGGTCACATAGATCGCCGCGTGCCGACCGGCCATCAAGGCCAGCGCCTGCAGCAACAGGGTGGACTTGCCGATGCCGGGATCGCCACCGATCAGCACCACCGAGCCCAGCACCAGTCCACCACCGAGCACCCGGTCGAACTCGGCAATGCCGGTGCCGAGGCGTTGCTCCTCGCTGCTGGCGATGCCGGCCAGTCCGATCACCGCCGGCGGCGCCTGGCCGCTGCCGGCATAGCCCTGAAAGCGCGCGCTGGCGCTGGCCTTTTCCAGCCGCACTTCGGCCAGCGCGTTCCAGGCGCCGCAGTCGTCGCACTGCCCGGCCCATTTGCTGTGCTCGGCGCCGCACTGGCTGCAGACGAAGGCGGTCTTTGGCTTGGCCATCACTGGGTCTCCGCCGGCACCGCGCTGAGCGCATCGGTTTCCAGGAACATCACCCGCCGGGTTACCCCGCAGGTCAGTTCATAGCTGATCGTGCCAGCCGCCGCGGCGATCCGTTCGACCGGTAGTTCCGGTCCCCACAGCAGCACCTCGTCGCCGATCGCAGCGTCGGCAAAATCGGCCAGGTCGATGGTCAGCAGATCCATCGATACCCGGCCGAGCAGGCGCGACGCGCGGCCGCGCAAACGCACCGGGGTGCCGGTGCCGGCGTGGCGCGGATAGCCGTCGCCATAGCCGATCGCGACCACGCCGATGGCACGCTCGCATTCGTTGCGGAAACTGCCGCCGTAACCGATGCCCTCGCCGCCCGCGACGCGATGGATCGCGATCAGTTTGCCGGACAGGCGCATCGCCGGGGTGAAGCCGAGCTCGGCGCCACTCACCCCGTCGATCACCGACAGGCCATAGAGCAGGCCGCCGACCCGCAACCAGCCCGGGCGGGCATCGGGATGACGCAGAACCGCCGCCGAATTGGCCAGCGAACGCGGCAGCGCGAAATCGCTGCACACCGCGTTGAAGCGGGCGAACTGGGCGCGGGTCGGGCCGGGATCGGGCGCGTCGGAGCTGGCGTAGTGGCTCATCAGCACGATCTCGGGATCGACATTGGGTAGCGCGCGCAAAGCCGCCAATGCGCCGGCCGCCTGCTCCGGCGGCAGTCCGAGCCGGTGCATGCCGGTATCGAGCTTGAGCCACAGCCGCAGCCGGCGCCGGTCGGGGTCGGCGGCGATCAGGGCGATCTGGTGCGGATGGTGTACGACCAGATCCAGATCGAGCCGGCGCGCTTCGGGCAGATCGCCGGCCTCGTCAAAGCCGGACAGCACCACGATCCGCTGCCTGACCCCGGCCGCGCGCAGGCGCTGGCCGTCGGCGATCGCGGCGACCCCGAAGGCATCGGCCGTAGCCAGCGCGCGCGCGACCCGTTCCAGACCGTGGCCGTAGCCATCGGCCTTGACCACCGCCATCACCGGCTGGCCGGGAGCGAGCGCGCGAATCCGCGCCAGATTGCCGCGCAAGGCACCGAGATCGATGCGGGCGATGGCGCCTCGACTCATCCAAAATGCCCCGAATAATCCTGCGCGGTATGGTTTTCGAACTTCGTGTATTGACCGAGGAAGGTCAGCTTGACCAGGCCGGTCGGGCCGTTGCGCTGCTTGCCGATGATCACCTCGGCCAGACCCTTGTCTGGCGATTCCTTGTTGTAGACCTCGTCGCGGTAGATAAACAGGATCACGTCGGCGTCCTGCTCGATCGCGCCCGATTCGCGCAGGTCGGCCATCACCGGGCGCTTGTCGGTGCGCTGCTCGAGCGAGCGGTTGAGCTGGGACAGGGCCAGCACCGGCACGTTCAATTCCTTGGCCAGTCCCTTCAGGCCACGGGTGATCTCGGAGATTTCGGTGGCGCGGTTTTCCTTGTTGCCGGGCACCGTCATCAATTGCAGGTAATCGACCACGACCAGACCCAGGTCGTGCTCTTTCTTGAGCCGGCGCGCACGCGAGCGCAGTTCGACCGGCGACAGGCCCGGGGTATCGTCGATAAAGATCTTCGACTCGCCAAGCAGGGTGATCGCCGAGGTCACCCGCGGCCATTCCTCGTCCTGCAGATCGCCGGTGCGCAAGTGCTGCTGGTTGATTCGCCCGAGCGAGGAAATCAGCCGGAACGCGAGCTGCGAGGCGGACATTTCCATCGAGAAGATCGCCACCGCCTTCTTGGTCTTGAGCGCGGCGTATTCGGCCATGTTGACCGCCAGACTGGTCTTGCCCATCGACGGTCGCGCCGCGAGGATAATCAGGTCGGACGGTTGCAGGCCGGCAGTCATGACGTCGAGATCGGTGAAGCCGGTCGGCAGGCCGGTGACCGCGCCCTTGTTCTCGAAGCGCTGCTGCAGCAGCTCGAACGCTTCCTTCACCGCTGAACGCATCGGCACGAAACCCTGGCGGCCCCGGGCGCCGGCCTCGGCGATACGGAACACCGCCTGCTCGGCCAGTTCCAGCACGTCCTGGGTGCTGCGACCCTCAGGCTGGAAGGCGTTACCGGTGATCTCGCTGCCGGCGTCGATCAGTTTGCGCAGCACCGACTTGTCGCGCACGATCTCGGCGTAGGCGGTGATATTGGCCGCGCTCGGCGTGGTGCTGGCCAGTTCCAGGATGTAGCGCGAGCCGCCGACCAGTTCGGCGATGCCCTGGGCCTCGAACCACTCGCCCAGGGTGACCGCATCGGCCGGCTGATTGTGCGCCTGCAACTCGCCGATGGCGCGGTAGATCAACTGGTGATCGCGGCGATAGAAGTCGGCCTCGACCAGCCGATCGGCGACCCGATCCCAACTCTCCGGCACCAGCATCAGACCGCCGAGCACGGCCTGTTCGGCCTCGATCGAATGCGGCGGCACGCGCAGGCTGTCGATTTTGCGATGGGCACTTTGCAGGGGATTGACGGCGGCCATGAACTCACCTCGGGGGAACCACCATGGTAGCCGCCGGACCGGGCGCCGGTTAGGTACAAACCTGTGGCAATCGTGTGGATAACTCATCGCCGTCGCAGAAGCTGCGACAGCCATTGCACTAGGAGAGCCGAGGCGGTCCGCCTTGGTGGGAGCGACCGGCAGGTCGCGACTGTCGCCTGGATCGGCAGTCGCGACGTTCCGTCGCTCCCACAATCCCACTATCCCGCCATTCCCCATTCCTCGCCCTCTGTCACACTCGGCGCCCCACCCGCGCCCTTGAATCACGCCATGCCCGAACTCGATCCACGCCCCGAAGCCGCCGCCCGTCTGCAACAGACCCTGCCCGCCAGCGGCGCGCTGTGGATGCTGAATCTGCTGCGCTACCGAGAGCAGGCCGCCTACCCGCCGGACAGCCCGGAGAGCGAAGGCCCGACGCCGCGCAGCGGACGCGACAGCTACGCCCATTATTCCTCGCTGGTGCAGCCGCATCTGCGCCGGGTCGGCGGACGGCCGCTGTTCAAGACCGCGGCCCTCTTCACCTTGATCGGACCGGCCGGCGAGGACTGGCACGACTGCCTGCTGGTGCGCTATCCGAGCCGCGCGGCGTTCATCGCCATGACCAGCGATCCCGATTTCCAGAAAATCGCCCGACACCGCCGCGCCGCACTCGCCGATTCACGTCTGATCGTGCTCGCCGAGGGTCGCACGATCGGCCGACTGGTTTGGTGGCTGATCGGCTTACTGGCGCGCCTGCGGCGGGCATGAATTCGGCATGGCCATGGGCCTGCGCAGTTGCGTGTCAGCAACCTTCCCGACCGAGCCGATGCAACACCCGGTGCAGTACCGGGGACAGCCGCGCCCCCGCGACAGCGATCAATTACTCTGTGTCTGACGCTGCTGCGGCAGGCCCCTTCCCACAGGCTACAATGCCGGCCGATCGCGCCGATCCGAGCCGGCCCAGCGAGGCGGCGTACGCCCGCGACCGCCGTTCGACCTCACCCACCCGAGCCCAGCAATGACCGACGAACTCCGCCTGGACGATTTTCTGCCCCTGCTTGGTCAAAGCCTGGCAATCGAATGCGCGGGCCAGCGACGAACGCTGGAGCTCAAGGAAGTCTTGCCGATCGACAGTCCCTCGCCGCGGCAGTCTCCGCCGTTCTCGCTGACCCTTCGCGCAAGCGACGGCTGGCGCAGTGAACAGGGCATTTTCAGGCTCGATCACCCGCAGCGCGGTGCGCTGGACATCTTCTTCGTACCGATCGGGCCGGATGGCCTGGGTCTGTGCTACCAGGCGGTGTTCAATTGATGAGGGAGTCGGGAGTCGGGAGTCGGGAGTCGGGAGTCGGGAGTCGGGAGTCGGGGTGCTTTTGTGGGAGCGACGGCACGGCGCTTCCAGATGACGGAGGACAGATGACGGCGGACAGATAAGTCAAAACCAAGGTCGGTCACTGCGTCCGTCTTCTGTCCTCCGTCCCCTGTCCTCTGAAAGCGCCGTTCCGTCGCTCCGGCAAATTCCGCTCCCATGAATGTCGCTCCCACAACTGCCGCACCCACAAAACCCGCTCTCACAATGGCGCGCTGGCGGTCGCTGGCTGCCATGCCATGAACTGGTAGACACCGCGCTGTTCGACCGGTCGGAAACCCAGGCGCTGGTACCAGGCGCAGGCCGGGTTGTCCGCTTCGACATGCAGGCTGACTCGACGCGATTGCGTCGCGGCGGTGGTCAGCAAGGCTGAAAGCACGCCTGCGCCATGGCCCTGCCGGCGCCATTCGGGCAGCAGGACGATATCCATCAGCCGGTATTCGCCTGGCGATGCGTACAGATAGACGCGCCCGACCAAGGCCGCATCGGCCACGATTGCGCATAACGCGGCGCCGG
The DNA here is from genome assembly GCA_050173995.1 of Lysobacterales bacterium. Lineage (GTDB taxonomy): Bacteria > Pseudomonadota > Gammaproteobacteria > Xanthomonadales > Ahniellaceae > 0-14-3-00-62-12. Next base: position 14,052 of record JBFXKH010000062.1, read on the forward strand.
GGTAGTGCTTGCGGTAGTGATCGGCCTGTAGCCGCGACTGTTGCTGCAGGAAAGTGTGCTTGTCGGTTTCCGGCCAGGGCAGCGGTGCGAGTTCGTCCCAGCGGGTCGAGGCATACAGGCGATCGATGGCATCGGCATCGGCGGCGGTTTCCGCACGCAGGCTGAGCGCCGGCCTGCCCGCGGCCAGGGCTCGACCGATGGCAGCCAGCGCCTGGTCCAGATCGAGCGCCTCGCTCACCCGCCGTGTGCGCCCACGTCGAGCGCGCTCACGTCGAGCCGCAGACGCGCGACCACCCCGGCCTGGTCCGGCCGGGCCGGTGCCGCGGCATCGGCATGGACCAGCAACCAGTAAGCACCAGGCGCCAGGCGTCCGCCGCTGGCTTCGGCCGCGTTGCAATCGGCGCAGGCTTCGGCACCGGCAACACTGGCGGCAAACCCGAGCAGGCGCTCGGCATCGACCCGGAAGCGTAGGCTGGCGCTCGCACCCTGGCGTCCGGTCGAGGCGAATTCGAACGCGCTGGGACCGCGATCGGCGGAAAACCAGGCGCGTAGATCGACCCGGCGCCCGACCTGATCGGTTTCGATGCCGGCCACCCTGACCTTTACTGGACCGCGGTAATGCGCCGGTGCCGGTGCCAGGCCCGGCCCAGCACCGATGGCAAGCAAGCTGGTGTGCAGTCGTTCGCCGACGGCCAGATCGACCCGGGCCAGCGCCGGCAGGTGCAGGCTGGCCAGCGCGGCGGCGCCGGCCAGGCCGGTCTTGCGCAGAAAGTTTCGACGTTGCATGGCCAGTCCTTAGGTCCGCGGCGGGAACACGCCCTGCAGGGCGATGCAGAAGTTGAGCGTCAGGTACGGCATCAGGTTGTTGTGCGGCTGGTCGCCGCCGGCCGGCGGCAGCGACTGCGCGGCCATCGGCGTGAGATTGGTCGCTGCGCCGTACAGCAGCCCACCGGTGGAACGCGCCAGCGCCTCGGTCGGGCCGACGGCGCGGTCTTCGCCGATCTCGTTACGGGCCATCAGGGTATGACTGTGGCTGGGGATTTCCGATTCGAGCAAGCTCACCGTATCGCTGCCGCCGGTCTCGCCCAGGTCGTGCAGACTGAGGCCGGGGCCCTGACCGGGGTGCATCGGCGCCCGTCCCTGCAGATCGGGCAGGGCGAAATTGCTTTTGCCGTTGCCACCGTAAGTGGTGCCAAGCAGCGAGAACAGGGCGGTGTTCTGCGACAGCGGCAGCAACTGGCCATCGCAGAACGCCCAGCCCTTGGGTGCGAAGTTGAAAGGAAACACGCGGATTTCGGCGACGAAGGGATCAGCCATGGGGAAACTCCTCGGATGGGCACGGCGATTTCAGGGATTGGCGTGGGTCGACTGTGGCCGGCGGCGGGCCGCCGCAGCTCAGTTCGGAGAGGGAAAGATGCCGAACAGCGAGATGATGAAATCGACGCACAGGTAGGGTTGGAAATTGTTGTGTGGCTGGCTGCCGCCGACCGCACCAATCGACTGCGGCGCCAGCGCCACGTTCGGCGGTGCCGCAAAGAACGGCGTCGCGGTCAGCGGCGTGCCGATCACATTGCCGCCCGGGTTGACCGTGCTCGCGACATCGGTTGAACCGAGCAGCGGATGGGTGTGCAAGGGGATCTGGTTGGTGGTCAGCGTCACCTCTTCGCTGCCGCCGTTTTCGGCCAGAATGAAGTTCGGCAATCCGGGCCCGTTGCCCTGGTGGATCGGCAGGCGGCCACGCAGATCCGGCAGGCCGAAGGTGACCTGTCCGTCGCCGCCATAGGTCGTACCGATCAACTGGAACAGGGTTTCGTTTTCGGAGATCGGCAAAAGCTGTCCTTCACAGAACATCCAGCCGGCCGGTGCGAAATTACCGGCGAACATGCGAATCTCGCCCACAAAGGGTTGTGCCATGATCTGATCCTCAGTTCTGTGAAGGGAAGATGCCCTGCAGTGCGATGCAGAAGCTGATGGTCAGGAACGGCTGCATGTTCTGGTGCGCCTGACTGCCGCCGACATTGGCCACCGTGCCCGCTTCTAGCGGCGTGAGCGATGTTGCCGCTCGGTAGGCCTCGTAATTTCCGGAAGCGGCCAGGGCCACCGTCGGCGCCGGAATGGCGCTGGTGCCGGTGGCGCTGCTGGCCTGGGCGACGTGGGTGTGGGTGGGCAGTTCGGGCAGGCTTAGGGTATGGCTGACCTCACCACCGCGCTCGCCCAGGGTGTGCCCGCTACCCACGTGCATGGGTGTGCGGCCACGCAGGTCGGGCAGGGCGAAATTGACCCGGCCATCGCCGCCATACGTCGTACCGAGCAGAGAAAACAACGCCTGGTTCTGGTTGATCGGCAACAACTGGCCATTGCACAGCGCCCAGCCCCTGGGGGCAAAACTGAAGCTCATCAAGCGTATTTCACTCAAGAATGGTTCTGCCATAGCGTTCCCCCTCGCGCGCCGAGCCGGCGCATGGATTGACTGTCCCGTCCTCACCCCGGAATGGCGGTCAAGACCCCTGTACCGGGCGTGGCCGCGTTGCCGCGGCCCGCCCTTTCCAACCTTGCCCCGACCGGGAAACCTTCCCGGCCAACGATCACAGCCCGCACCTCGTCTTGCCTAACGCTCCAGTTGGCCCGCTGCCTAGCCCCGCGCTGCCTCAGGGCAGGGCCGGCGTCAGACAGGAACCCACCGCCGACACCGTCAAAACACCGAGAATTTCCGTGGTCGAGGCCGGATTGCGGCAGGCCAGCACCGCCGCCGGGGTGCCGGCGCAGGCGCCGCTTTGTTCCAGAACGTACGTTGCCCCGTCATTTTGGCGGGCGCGCAGTGCCTGGACAGCACCAGCCGTGGTCGCCACATTGCCGCCGATGCTGGCGCAGCCATTGGTGCTGGCGCTCTGCCGCGACTGGACTACCATCGACTGTAACGCGGTCGGCGCATCGGTCAGAGCCACCGTATTGTTGGTCACGGTGCTGTCCATCTTCGGTGAAGTACCGGCATCCGGCGTATCGATGGTCAGGCCGCGGGCGGTGCCTGACGTCGTATTCTGCACGACGGTATTGCCATCGACCCGCAGCCGCGCTTGCGAGATCTGGCCGACCGTGCTGGTCAGCAGCAGCGAGGCGCTGTGGTTGGTCGCGGTCGCTGGCGAATTGATGGTGTTGTTGCTCAGGGTGGCCTGCAGGAACGAGGCGGCAGTCGCATTAGCCGGGGTCTGGCCGACGAACAGACCGACGCCGCCGTACTGGTTGATGACATTGCCGCTGACCAACGTGGTCAGATCGCCGTTGTTGCCGTTCGACAGCACCATGCCCTCGTTGCCCTGGGCCAGACGGCGGGCGAACGAGCCATTGATGGTCAGCGCCACCGCCGAGCTGTCGTTGGCGGCGACCTGGATCGCCTGCGATTTGTTGTCGCGGAACAGGCAGCGGTCGACCATCACCGTCGCGGTCGAGCTGCCCTGGGTTTCGATCAAAATACCGTCGGCGCCCAGGGCCACGCTGTTGAAGCCGATCGCACAGTCGGCCACGTCGTCAGCGGCGCTGTTCGGGTTAGCGCCCTCGCTGACCGCTGTACTGCCGTCGATGGTCAGGTTCATGGCACCGCTCTGGTTGTAGAACTCCAGGTTGTGCTCGACGCCGCCGCTGATCCTGGTGTTGTGGATGATGCCGGTGCCCTGCAGGCCGTTGGTGCCGCCAGGGTTGGTCAGGCCGAACATGATCGGGCCTTCGACCGGGGCCGAGTTGTTGCCGATCACGCCATTGATCACGCTGTCGCTCAGGGTGAAGCCCTGCACGTTGCGGCCGACGATCGCCGAGTTGTCGAAGTCGTTCAACTGCATCCAGTTCAACGCCACTGCCTTGGTGTCCTTGAGGAAGATGCCGATACCGGCATTGGTGGCGCCGTCGGCCCCAGTCTTGTGCTGGATGGTGCCGCCGCTGCCGGCCACACCGCTGCCGCTGATGCCCAGACCACCGTTGCCGGCGGCTACGCCACTACCATCGATGCTGATGCCGACGCCGGCACTACCGGCGCCGGTGCCGGCACTGATACTGCGGAAATTCAGGCCGGCGGCGGCGATATTGGTCGCCGCCACGTTGAGCGCAATGCCAGTGGTGCTGCTGATCGTGTTGGCCGCGCCTTGCACGCTGATCCCAGCGGCGCCGCCGGTGGCGTTGATGCCGGTGCCGCTGGTGGTGACGACCGCCAGGCCGCCGCCGGTGAAGTCGATGCTGGCGCCGGTATTGCCGGCCAGGGTGATGGCGTTGTTGGCCGCGGTGTTCAGCGCCTTGCTGACACCGGAGAAAACCACGCTACCGCCGGTGTTGCTGGCGACGTTGATGCCGGCGTGGTTGGCGCCGGTGCCGCTCAGATTGCCAGACAGGGTGACCGTGCCGCCGCTGCGTGCGGTGACCTCGGCCAGCCGCGCCGCCGCGGTGCTGGTCACGCTGCCGGCATAGCTGATCGTGCTGGACCCGGCGTTGACATCGAAGGCATTGCCGGCGGCGCCGCTGATCGCGCCACCGTTCATGGCCAGAGTGCCGCTGACCGTATCCAGATTGATGCCCTTGCCCGCGCTATTGGTCGAACTGACCGTGGCGAAAGTCGCGCCACCGGCAAAGTTGGCATTGAGCGCATCCAGGGCCGGGCCGCCAGTCGCGGTCAGCGTGCTGCTGGCGCCGCTGATGGTGATCGGCGAGGCATTGACATTGAGCGCGGTGCCGGCGCTGTTCGACAGTGTGACCGCACCCAGGTTGAGCGTGGCCCCGGCATTGTTGGTGGCGAGCGCCACCGCGTTGCCGGCGCTGGTCTTGGCTACCACCGCCCCGCCGGCCAGCGTCATGCTGGCGCCGGCCGGGGCATTACGGATATCGATTCCGTTGCCGCCGGTATTGCCGAAATTGAGCGCATTGGTCACCGTCCAGGTACCGCCGACCGCATCCAGGCGCAGGCCTTCCAGAGCGCCAGTGGTCGAGCTCACGTCGATATCCAGGAAGTTGCCCGCCAGGCTGCCGGTGGCCAGATTGAGCGCGCGGCCATTGCCGTTCAGGGTCACTTCGTTGACCGTCAGCGTGCCGAAACCGGTGCCGCCGATCGCGGTGCCGGTGGTGCCGCTGTTGCCGATGGTGAGACCGCGCAGGGTGTTATTGCCGGCCGCCGGCAGGCTCAGGCAGGTACCGGCACAGGTCAACACCGGGGCGGTCGCCGAAAACGCCGGGAACGCCGAACCGGTCACCGGGGTGACACCACTATGCGTGGCGAGCAGGCCACTGGCGCCATCGCCGACCAGGCGTTCGCCTACTTCCAAGGTGATCGTGTCGGTGTAGTTGCCATCGGCCAGGAACAGCGTGTCATTGCTGGTGTCCAGCGCCGCTGTTGCAGCGCCCAGCGACTGGAACGGACGCGCCTGGTTGCCGACCCCACCGGCCGGCGCGCTGGCGTCGATGAACCAGACCAGTTCGGTATTGGCCAGGGTGATCACCACATTCGCGGTATCGCCGCCACTGATCGTGTAGCAGAAGGTACGGGTGCCGTTGGCGACCCCGGCCGGCGGCTCGTAGCTGAAGCTACCGTCGGCGTTGATCTGCAGGCGGCCATTGGTGGCGCCGGCATCGAGCTGGCTGCCGGCGAGGGTGCCGATACAGGCCGGCGCGAGGCCGAAGCTGGTAATGACTTCGGCGCCGAGTACGTCATTGGCGTCGAGCTCGGTCGCACCGGCGGCGCTGCTCAGGGTCAGGTGCGGGGTGGCATTGAGCGTGTCATCGACGGCGACGCCGGCAAACGCCATGGTCAGCGGCACATCGGCCGGCAGCGTGTCCGGCGGATCGCCGAGATCCGCATCGGTGATGGCGGCGGAACGCAGGATCAGGCTGCAGGTGCGACCGGCTAGCGCGCTGTCCAGCGGATCGAGCACCACGCTCGCGGCCGGGCTCGCGGTCAGCACACTGAAATTGGCCGGGGTGCCGCCCGGGCACTCCAGGTCGAAACTCAGGTTGGCGGCATTGGCGGTGGTGTCGAAGTTCACCGACTCGCTGAAGTTAAGGGTGATCGTGCCGGTCGCCGGCTGGGCAGTGGCACCATTGGCCGGCAGGCTGCTGGTGAGCACGGGCGGCGCATCGGTGGTGAAGTTCCTGACCACATTCGCGGCGAGATTGTTCGGCGGGTCGAACAGATCGCTGTCGCCAATATTGGCCGCCACCGCGGTGGCCGTGCAGGCGCTGCCTGCCGGCAATGCCACACTCGGGGTGAAGGTCAGGGTGCTGGTGCCGTTGCCGGTAATGCTGCCGGCGATCGCAGCGCCGCAATTCAGCGTGATCGCCGCACCGGGGCCGGCGTCAACGTTCTCGCTGAAAGTGAAGCTGACTGCGGTGTTGGTCGCGACATTGCTCGCGCCGTTGGCCGGCAGGCCGCCGGTGACGGTAGGTGCGGCATCGGTGCCGAAGCTGCTGACGAAATTGGCCAGCATCAGGTTGGGCGGATCGACCGCGTCGCTGTCGCTGATC
>JBFXKH010000063.1:0-20402 GCA_050173995.1 Lysobacterales bacterium
GTTCCCTGGTCCCCGTTCCCCAACCAGCCAGGTCCCCAACCACCCCGTTCCACAACCACCCCGTTCCCCAACCAGCCCGTTCCCCCACCAGCCCGTTCCCCAACCAGCCCGTTCCCCAACCAGCCCGTTCCCCAACCAGCCCGTTCCCCAACCAGCCCGTTCCCCAACTAGAATGCCTGGCCCTGAACTTTTCCGCTCGGCTTGGGTCGTACTGCACCCGGGCACCTGGCTGCCACCATCAATCAAGGATTTCGCATGTTGAAATGTGTATTGACCGCGCTGGCGGTCCTGGGTGTGACCGCGGCCGCAGCCGATCCGGCCAGCGAAGACAAGGTGCGGGCGGCGATTCAATCGATGGTTCCCAGTGCCAAGATCGACGCCATTGCCGAATCCAGCCTGCCCGGTTTCTACGAGGTGGTGATCGGAAGCAATGTGCTGTACGCCAGTGCCGACGGAAAATTTCTGATGCAGGGTCGCGTATTCGACATCGAACACAAGGTCGATCTGACCGAGCGTCGCGAATCCAGCCTACACAAGGTGGCGATGGCCAAGGTCGGCGCTGACAAGCGCATCGTGTTCGCCGCCAAAAAGCCTACCCACACGGTCAGCGTGTTCACCGACATCGACTGTGGCTACTGCCGTCGTCTGCACCAGCAGATCGCCGAATACAACGATCTCGGCATTTCGGTCGAGTACTTGTTTTTCCCCCGTGCCGGGGCCGGCTCGGCTTCATTCGACAAGGCGGTGACGGTGTGGTGCGCAAAGGATCGCAACAAGGCGATGACCGACGCCAAGGCCGGTGTGGCGATGGACAAGGTCAGTTGTCTGAATCCGGTCTCCGAGACTTTTCAATTGGGTCAGGCGGTCGGTGTCTCCGGTACCCCGACCATCGTCGCCGAGAATGGCACGCTGATTGGTGGCTACGTGCCACCCGCCGCCTTGCTTGAGCGACTGAACGCGATTGCCGCGCAAGGCGCAGGCGCGCCTTGACCCCGTTCGTAAGCGCCGGATAGGTCCGGCGCTGAGCACGGTCGCAGGCGATTCCGCTATGCTTTCGCGCTGATTAAAGCGTTGAATTCCCTCTGATGATCTTGCTCGCGGGCGCGACCGCATTATCGGCATTCCGGCGTCGGCATCTGGATGCCGCGCTAGGCGCGATTGCGCCCGGTCTCAAGATCGAATCCGCGCAGCGCTGCTACGTGCTCGCAGACGAATCGGCAACGCACGATCGTGCCCGACTGATCGGCATCGCCCGACTGCTCGGCGCTGGCCTGGACGCGCCGCAGGGCGGCAGCGATGGCCTGTGGGTGCTGCCGCGGGCAGGAACCCGGTCGCCATGGTCCAGCAAGGCTGCGGAAATCCTGAGCGGCGCTGGCATCCAGGTCGGTCGTATCGAGCAGGGTAGCTGTTACCGGCTGGCCGGCTACGCGGCACTGACCGAGGCCAAGCGCACCCGCGTCGCGCGCATTCTGCACGACCCAATGACCGAGTCGCTGTGCGCGACTCGTGAGCAACTGGCGCAGATGTTCGTTACCCAGCCACCGGCGCCGCTGCGGCGGATCGCGCTAGGCGCCGACCCGCAGTCCGCCCTGGCTGCGGCCAATGTCGAACTCGGTCTGGCGCTGAGCGCCGAGGAGATCGTCTATCTTGCGGCGCGATTCGCCGAACTTGGCCGCGACCCCAGCGACGCCGAACTGATGATGTTCGCCCAGGCCAATTCCGAACATTGCCGGCACAAGGTGTTCAATGCCGATTGGTGGATCGACGGCCAGCCCCAGCAGCGCTCGCTGTTCGCGATGATCCGTCACACCCATGCGCATACCCCACAGGGCACCCTGTCGGCTTACCACGACAACGCCGCGGTCATCGGCACGCGCAACATCGACCGCTTCTACCCGGACCCGGAAACGCGGCGGTTTTGCGCGCATAGCGAAACGGTGGCGATCGCGATCAAGTGCGAGACCCACAATCATCCGACCGCGATTGCACCGCACGCCGGCGCCAGTACCGGCAGCGGCGGCGAGATCCGCGACGAGGGCGCGACCGGGCGCGGTGCCAAGCCAAAGGCCGGGTTGGTCGGGTTTTCCGTCTCGGACCTGCGCATCCCAGAGCTGGCGCGGCCCTGGGAGGCGGAGCGCGGCTTGCCGCCGCGCGTGGCCAGCGCGTTCGAGATCATGCGCGATGCCCCGCTCGGCGCGGCGGCGTTCAATAACGAATTCGGCCGGCCGGCCTTGTGCGGTTATTTCCGCAGCTTCGAATACGACGATGGCGCGCGACGCTGGGGTTACGATAAGCCGATCATGTTGGCCGGTGGACTCGGCAATCTCCGTACCGAGCATGTCGACAAGCACAAGCTGGCGGCCGGCGATGCGCTGGTCGTGCTCGGCGGCCCGGCCTTGCTGATCGGGCTAGGCGGCGGCGCTGCATCTTCGCTCGAGTCCGGGCAGTCTTCCGAAGCTCTGGATTTCGCTTCGGTGCAGCGCGACAACCCGGAAATGGAACGGCGCTGCCAGGAAGTGATCGATCGCTGCACCGCGCTCGGCGCGGGCAATCCGCTGATCAGTATCCACGATGTCGGCGCCGGAGGCTTGTCCAACGCCCTTCCCGAACTTCTGCACGATTCCGAAGTCGGCGGGGTGATCGAACTGCGCGACATTCCCTGCGACGAACCGGGCATGAGCCCGATGCAGATCTGGTGCAACGAGGCCCAGGAGCGCTACGTGCTGGGCGTGGCACAGACCGACCTGGCGCAATTCCAGGCGATTTGCGTGCGCGAGCGCTGCCCGTTCGCCGTGGTCGGCGCGGCCACCGCCGAAAGGCATTTGCGGCTGACCGACCGATGGCTAGGAGATCACCCGATCGATCTGCCGATGGCGGTGCTGTTCGGCAATGCGCCCAAGCAGGAGCGGCGGGTAACGCGGCCGAACGGCGGCGATCGGACATCGACGCTGGCGTTGCCAGACAGCCTGGAGACCGCACTCCACCGGGTGCTCACCCACCCGAGCGTCGGCAGCAAGAGCTTTCTGATAACGATTGGCGACCGCAGCGTCGGTGGTCTGTGTGCGCGCGACCAGATGGTCGGTCCGTGGCAGACGCCGGTCGCCGACTGCGCGCTGACACTGTGCGACTTTGCCGGCTATTCCGGCGAGGCGATGGCAATCGGCGAGCGTAGCCCGCTGGCGGTTCTCGACGCGCCAGCGGCCGCGCGCATGGCCGTGGCCGAGGCGCTGATGAACATCGCCGCCGCGCCGATTGCTGCGCGCCAGGACATCAAACTTTCGGCCAACTGGATGGCGGCGGTCAACCAGCCGGGCGAGGACCTGCGCCTGTTCGACGCGGTGCACGCGGTTGCCATGGCGTTCTGCCCGGCGCTGGAACTGGCCATCCCGGTCGGTAAGGATTCCTTGTCGATGCAAACCCGCTGGCGCGACGCCGAGGGTCGCGAGCAGGCGGTGCTGTCGCCGGTGTCGCTGGTGGTCTCGGCGTTTGCGCCGGTTGCCGATGTGCGCGGCGCGCTCACGCCGGAGCTGAAGCTCAACCGCGGCGACAGCGCGATCCTGCTGGTCGGGCTGCCCGGCGGCCGGCAGCGAATCGGCGGCTCGATCCTGGCGCAGTGCTTCGGCCAAATCGATCAGATCCCGCCTGATGTCGACGACCCGACCGCGCTGGCCGCCTTGTTCGATGCCATCCAGCATTTGAATCGCGCCGGCCTGCTGCTCGCCTATCACGATCGCTCTGATGGCGGTTTGCTGGTCGCCCTGCTGGAAATGGCGTTTGCCGCGCGCTGCGGGCTGAGCATTGATTTGGCGTCCGCTGGCGATCGGATGGCGTCGCTGTTCAACGAGGAAATCGGCGCCCTGGTGCAAGTGCGCGTGGTCGATCTGCCGGCAGTGCAAGCCTTGTTGGTGGCGGCCGGGCTGGGGTCGGCAGTGGCGATCGTGGCCAAGCCGCGGAAAGCGATCGCAGGCTTTACCTTGCGCGTCGATGGCCGGGCGAGCGGAAGCTGGACGCTGGCGGATCTGCTCGGCCGCTGGCAGCAGACCTCGCACGCCATGCAGCGCCTGCGCGACAACCCGGACTGCGCCGACCAGGAACAAGACAGCGTGCTCAGTGGTGCGCACCGGCTACGCCCAGGGCTCAGCTTCGACCGCAAGCTCGATGTCGCAGCGCCGTTGATCGCGCGCGGCGCGCGGCCGCTGATCGCGATCCTGCGCGAGCAAGGCGTCAACGGCCAGGTCGAGATGGCGGCGGCGTTCACCCGCGCCGGTTTCGATGCCATCGATGTACACATGAGCGATCTGCTTGCCGGCCGCGATTCGCTCGATCGCTTCCACGGTCTGGCAGCCTGTGGCGGCTTTTCTTATGGCGACGTGCTCGGCGCTGGCCGCGGCTGGGCGGCGTCGATCCTGCACCACGGCAATCTGGCCGAGCAATTCCGCCGCTTCTTCGAAGACAGCGGCAAATTTGCCCTGGCGGTGTGCAATGGCTGCCAGATGTTTGCCGGGATCAAATCACTGATCCCCGGCGCCCGTGCCTGGCCGTCGTTCCAACGCAATCTGAGCGAACAGTTCGAAGCCCGGCTGAGCCTGATCGAAGTACTGGATTCGCCATCGATTCTGTTTTCCGGCATGGTCGGCTCGCGCATACCGGTGGTGGTGTCGCACGGCGAGGGGCGGGTGGTGTTCGAGCGCGCCGCCGATGCCCAGACCGCGCGGCCGGTCTTGCGCTATATCAGCGCCGACGGCCAGCCGGCGGAACACTATCCGGCCAATCCCAATGGCTCGCCAGCCGGATTGAACGGATTTTGCAACGAAGACGGACGAGTTACCTTGCTGATGCCGCACCCGGAGCGGGTATTCCGTTCGGTACAAATGAGCTGGCATCCCGAGCATTGGGGCGAGGAATCGCCCTGGCTGCGCCTGTTCCGCAATGCCCGGGTGTGGTTGGGTTGAGGGGGCGGGGAACAGGGAGTGGGGAACAGGGAACAGGGAACAGGGAACAGCAAAGGCCGTCGCCCCGGCGAACGCCGGGGCCCAGCGGTGGCCGATGCGGTAGGTTCGGGACTGGGCCCCGGCGTTCGCCGGGGCGACGGAGCTTTTCCGCTTTCCGCCTCCCGTTTCCCAACTCCCGTCTCCCGCCCCAGGCAGGCGATACACTAGGCGGTGCATGCGCTGGAACCAGAAATGTCCGACTCGTCCAATCAAACCGCAACACCGTCTGTCGAGAGCGCCGAGCCGATCTCGCTCAAGCTGTTTCTATTGACCACCGCACTGTGGCTGCCGTTGGCCTGCTTCGTCTGGTTCGGCGCGCGCAGCGTGATCGTTTATCCGATCACCCGGATGGCCCGCTGGATGCTGGACTGGTGGCTGCCCGGGGTGATCCACGAATCCTCGCAGTATGTGCATTTCTTCAAGTTCACCGCGCTGATACCGCTGCCGCCCGGGATGACGGCTGCACCTGGGCAGATCCCGGCGATGGATGGCAACGTCAATGCCCTGCTGTTTACCTATGGCCTGGGGGTGTTCTGGGCGCTGGTGATGGCCACCCCCGACGACCGCGCTTATTCGCTGGCGCGGCGCTGGGGCATCGCGCTGGCCGGTTGGTTCATTCTGATGCCGGTCCAGGCGGCGAGTATCGTCGCCCATGTGGCACGCATCCTATTCATCGACCTGGGCGATTCCGGCCGGCAGCTGGCCGCCGAACACCATGTCAACCTTGAGCTGGTCGCTTACGCCTACCAGGCCGCCACGCTGATCGTGCCGATGATCTCGGCGCTGATCGTATGGGCGCTGTTCCACCGGCGCTTCATCGAGCATATTCGTTTCGATCCGCTCCCCGGCCGGGAACCTGCCCGCGGTTCCGCGGGTCACAGCGCCGATGCCAAACCCGTGCCGAATCCGGCCGACGCCACCAGCGCGGCGTCCACCCCGCCCGATGAGAACTGAGCGATGAACGAAGAAGCCGAGCTGGCGATCGCCGATGCCAGACAGGCGCTGCCGGACGAGATCGACCTGGAAGACCGCATCGCCGCTTTCCTGATCGCGCGCGGCCGGCTCAAGGAAACCGATCTGCAGCGCGCCCGGCGTCTGCATGAAGAATCGCCGAGCGGCGACTTCATATCGCTGATGACCCGGCTCGGCCTGGTTTCCGAGCGCGACGCCGCCGAGGCCCTGAGCGAAGTGCTGCAACTGCCGTTGCTCTCGGCCAAGGATTGCCCGGACGCGCCGCCGCCGAATGTCAGCCTGTCGGTGCGCTTCCTGAAGCAGTTTCATGTCGTGCCGATCAGCGAAAGCGATACCGAAGTGGTGCTGCTGGTCGCCGAGCCGCAGGATCCTTACCCGATGCACGCCGCAGAGCTCGCGGTCGGTAAGCCGGTTGCAATCCGCATCGGCATCCGCTCGGAGATCGACGATCTGGTCGAACGCTACTACGGCAGCGGCCGTTCGGCGATGGGCACCATCGTCGAGAACCTGTCCGAGGACGCCAGCCGCTCCGAAGACGACGTCGAGCACCTGCGCGACCTGGCTTCTGAAGCGCCGGTGATCCGCCTGGTCAACCTGGTCATCCAGCGCGCGGTCGAGGCGCGCGCCTCGGATATCCACATCGAACCGTTCGAGAGTCGGCTCAAGGTGCGCTACCGGGTCGATGGCGTGCTCGAAGAAGTCGAATCGCCGCCGGCCAATTCGACCGCGGCGGTGATCTCGCGCATCAAGATCATGGCCAAGCTCAACATCGCCGAGCGCCGCCTGCCGCAGGACGGCCGGATCATGGTGCGGGTGCAGGGCAAGGAGCTGGATCTGCGCGTCAGCACGGTGCCGACCTCGTTCGGCGAATCGGTGGTGATGCGCATCCTCGACCGCGAAAGCGTGGTGCTGGATTTCCACACCCTGGGCTTCACCGACGAATTTCTGCCGCGCTTCATGGAAGTGCTGGAAATGCCGCACGGCATCGTGCTGGTGACCGGCCCGACCGGTTCCGGCAAGACCACCACCCTGTACACCGCGTTGAGCCGGATCAACACCCCGGACGTGAAAATCATCACCGTCGAAGATCCGGTCGAATACCAGATCGAGGGCGTCAACCAGATCCAGGTCAAGCCGCAAATCGGGCTGGATTTCAGCCACGCCCTGCGTTCGATCGTGCGCCAGGATCCGGACATCATCATGATCGGCGAAATGCGCGATCTGGAAACCGCGCGGATCGCGATCCAGTCGGCGCTGACCGGGCACCTGGTGCTGTCCACCCTGCACACCAACAACGCCGCCGGCGGCATCACTCGCCTGCTCGACATGGGGGTCGAGGATTACCTGCTCAGTTCCACCGTCAACGGCATCCTCGGCCAGCGCCTGGTGCGCAAGCTGGCGCGCGATTCGGCTGAGGCCTACCCGGCGCTGCCGGAAGTGGTCAGCCAATTTGAACTCGAACGGTTTACCAGCGAACGCCCGATCCGCCTGTACAAACCGGTGCCGACCGTGGCGGTGCCGACCGGCTACCACGGCCGCACCACGATCATGGAGTTCCTGCGCATGAGCGACCCGCTGCGCCGCTTGGTGATGAAGCACGCCGACACCGGCATCATCGAACAGGCGGCGCGCGAAGAAGGCATGCGCACCATGTACGAGGACGGCCTGGTCAAGGCGCTGGCCGGGGTAACCACGATTGAGGAAGTCCTGCGCGTCACCCAGCAGGACACCTGAAAACCATGGCCCTGTTCCGCTACAAAGCCGTGACCGCGAGCGGCGAAACCCTGGTCGGCGAAATGGAGGCCGGCAGCCGCGATGAGGTGGTCAGCCGCCTGCAGGACGCTGGCAATGTGCCGATCGAAGCCGCCGAAGCCGGCAGCGGCGGCGGCATGGCGCTGGCCGCGCTGTTCAAGCGCAGCGCCATGACCGGCGGCCAACTGGCCACCTTTACCAGTCAGCTCGGCACCCTGCTCGGCGCAGGGCAGCCGCTCGATCGCGCGCTCGCCACGCTCAGCGAAAACGCCGAGACCGAGGCGATGCGCGCGATGATCGAACGGATCAAGGACGGCGTGCGCAGCGGCACGCCGCTGTCCAATGCGCTGGAGCAGCAGCACGGCGTGTTCTCGCGGCTGTTCGTGAACATGGTGCGCGCCGGCGAGGTGTCCGGTTCGTTGACCGATACCCTGAAGCGGCTGGCCGATTACCTCGACCGCAGCCGCGAACTGCGCGCGCTGGTGATCAATGCGCTGATCTATCCGGCGATCCTGGTCGGCATGGTGATCTTTGCGCTGTTCGCCTTGATGCTGTTCGTGGTGCCGAACTTCCAGCCGATTTTCGAGCAATTGGGCGATAACCTGCCGTTGATCACCAGCGTGGTGTTATTTGTCGCGCGCAGCCTGCAAAGCTTCTGGTGGCTGATGCTGCTGAGCGTTGTCGGCCTGGCCTGGCTGATCGCCGACCAGTACAGCAAACCCGATTCGCGCCGCCGCATCGAACAATGGCTGCTGGCGCGCGGTGGCATCGGCACCCTGATTACCAAGGTCGAGACCGCCCGCCTGGCGCGCACGCTCGGCACCCTGGTCAAGAACGGCGTGCCGCTGTTGTCGGCGCTGACCATCGCGCGCAACGTGCTCGGCAATACGGTGATCGCGGCCGCGGTCGAAAAGGCCAGCGACGAGGTCAAGACCGGCTCCGGGCTGGCGTTCGCGCTCAGTACCAGCAAGCGCTTCCCGAAGCTGGCGCTGTCGATGGTCGCGGTCGGCGAGGAATCCGGCGAACTGGATGGCATGTTGATGAAGGTCGCCGATACCTTCGATGCCGATGTCAAGAACTCGGTGGAGCGGCTACTGGCGGCGATGGTGCCGGCAATCACCGCGATCATGACCGTGGTGGTCGGCGGCATCATGCTGGCGATCGTGTTGCCGCTGCTCAGTATGAGCGAACTGGTGCAATGACTATCAAGCGAGGAGAACACAAATGATGCAGCGAAACAGAGGTTTTACCGGTGGACGCCGGCTGGGCGGCAATGCCGGCTTCAGCCTGGTCGAGTTGATTGCCGTGGTGCTGTTGCTCGGCATGATCGCCGGCTTCGTGGTGCCGCAGGTCACCAAGAACTTTGCCAAGGGCAAATGGAACGCGACCCGCTCCAAGGTCGCGGCCCTGTCCGGCAAGGTCGAGAACTACACGCTCGATGTGGGCCAGCCGCCCAGCCAGTTGCAGGACCTGCTGGTCAAGCCCGGCAGCGCTGAAAACTGGAACGGCCCGTACGCGCGCGAGTCCGACCTCAAGGATGCCTGGAACCGCAGCTTCGAATACAAGGCCCCCGGCGAGCACGGCGAATACGACTTAAGCTCGCTCGGCTCCGATGGCCAGGCCGGCGGCGAGCAATGGGCCAAGGACATCGGCAACTGGGAGTAGCTTGACCCAGCCTGATTATTTTGTGGGAGCGACGGCACGTCGCGACTGTCGCCGACATCGACAGTCGCGACGTGCCGTCGCTCCCACAGGTGGGCTTCTGTTCGCTCGCCTCCTCACAGGGAACGATTGTCCGCCGCACCGGTCATAGTGCCGCTACCCACCCCGACCGAAACCCAGCCCCGATGCGTATTCCGATGTCGAACTCCCGCCACGCGGTCGCTGGATTCAGCTTGATCGAGCTGGTCGCGGTGCTGATCCTGATCGCGGTGGTCGCCGGCATGGGGGTGTTTTCGCTGAGCCGCAATCTGGCCGGTGCCAAGACCCGCTCGGCGGTGCGCGATCTGACCGCTGCCTTGCGCTATACCCGTGGCCAGGCGATCGTCAAACACGAACAGCGCGCCCTGGAAATCGATGTCGAACAGCGCAGCTATCAGGCGCCGGGGCGCAGCGCAGTGCAATTGCCCTACGGCCTGGACATGAAACTGCTGACCGCCGCCCGCGAGCAGGTCGGCGATAGCAAGGGCCTGATCCGCTTCTTTCCGGATGGCAGCTCCAGTGGCGGCCGCGTCACCCTGGACCGCGATGGCCACGAATGGCGGGTCGATATCGCCTGGCTGACCGGCGAAGTGCGCATGGAGGAAGGTCGGTGAGCGGGCATGCGGTCTACGGACGGCGTCGCCAGCGCGGTTTTTCGCTGATCGAAATGCTGGCCGCGTTTGTGGTGTTCGCGATCGGCTTCGGGGTGATGATGGAATTGAGCGCCGCCTCGCTGCACAACGCCCGGCGCGGCGCCGAACTGACCGAGGCGGCGCTGTGGGCGCAGTCCAAGCTGGACCTGGCTGGTATCGATGCGGCCCTGCAACCGGGCACCAGCAGCGGCGAGTTCGACCGCAAATACCATTGGGAACTGGATGTGCGCGAATGGCAACCGCCGAGCGATGCCGCACAGCTCAGCGACCCCGGGGCCCTGTCCATGCTCGAAGTCGAATTGGTGGTGCGCTGGGGCGAGGGTGCGGGTGGCCAGCAAGCAAAATTCGTAGCCCTGCGAGCGATCCAGCCAGACCCACTGGCCGGTGCTGCTGCCGGCGCTGGCGCGGGTGCCGACGCCGGTGGCGACCGCGAGGAACCGAAATGAAGCGCAGCGCGGCCGGTTTCACCCTGATCGAACTGCTGCTGGCGATCCTGCTGCTCGGGCTGCTGATGGCCGGCGCCTATGGCGGTATCACCACCGCGACCCGCGCGGTCACCGGCGGCGAAGCGCTGATCGATCGTACCAACCGGGTGCGGGTGGCCCAGGAGTTCCTGCGCCGGCAACTGCGCAACGCCATGCCGCTCGCTTATCAAATCCAGTCCTCGACCGGCGAGACCCGCCTGTTCGAAGGCGGCAACGACACCCTGCGCTTCGTCTCGACCATGCCCGGCTATCTCAGCCACGGCGGCGCCTACGTGCAGACCCTGTCGCTGCGTTCCGGCCGCCAGGGCGGGCGCGAACTGGTATTCGGCTTCGCCCTGCTCAATGGTTATGAGGCAGAGCACGGCGACGACAGCGAGCGCGACCCGGTGGTCTTGATCGAGGGCATTCAGAGTGGTGGTTTCGAATATCGTGGTCTGGATGAAACCGGCAAGATGTCAGACTGGCGGGACGACTGGGACAACATCGGCATGATGCCCTCGGCGGTGCGGCTGGTGCTGGACATGGACCAGTCATCGCGCTACGTCTGGCCGGACCTGGAGGTGGCGATCCTGTCCAACGCCGCCAACGCCGCCGCCGCCGACCCCTTCCTCGGACGGTTCCGCTGAAAATCCACAAGGAGTAGCAGAACAGCGCATAGGTTGTGCTGAGCGCAGCGAAGCGCAACAAGACGATACGAAAGTGCATAGGTTGTGCTGAGCGCAGCGCAGCGTAGCGAAGCGCAACAAAGGCACAGCGCATAGGTTGTGCTGAGCGCAGCGCAGCGTAGCGAAGCGCAACAACGCTGCGACGCTGCCTGCGAGTTCACGCTTCGTGCCGTTGCGCTTCGCTGCGCTCAGCACAACCTATGTTCCTGTTGCACTGTTGCGCTTCGCTGCGCTCAGCACAACCTATGTTCCTAGCCCCTAGCCCCACAGGCCTGCAAATGCAACAACCCGCATCCCGCAATCGTCAGCAGCGCCACCAGTCGGTCGTATCGAGCCGGAGCCAGCGCGGCATCGCCTTTATCGTGGTGATCTGGGTGCTGCTGCTGTTGACCGTGATCCTTGGCGGATTTGTCGTGGTGGCGCGCACCGAGGCGCTGCAGGCGCGCTTCCTGTTCGACACCGCACAGGCCCGCTACGCGGCCGAAGCCGGTGTCAGCCGGGTGATCTGGGAGCTGCGCAATCCGGATCCCTTGACCACCTGGGTGGCCGATGGCCGCAGCTACAGCATGGATTTTGCCGATGCCAAGGTGGACATCGAGATTCAGGACGAATCCGGCAAGGTCGATATCAATGCCGCCGACCTGAATACCCTGGTGCTGATGTTCACCGCGGTTGGCGTTGAACACAGCGCAGCCGAACACCTGGCCGCGGCGGTGGTCGACTGGCGCGATAGCGATGACCTGCTCACGCCGAACGGTGCCGAAGACCCGGATTACCAATCGGCCAATCTGCCCTATGGCGCCGCCGACGCCCCGTTCACCACGACCGGCGAGCTGCAGCAGGTACTGGGTATGGATTACGAGTTGTATCAGAAGCTGCAGAACGACATCACCATCTACGGCGGCGCCGGTCGGCCGAACGCGGCATTCGCTTCGCAACTCGGCTTGCAGACCATCGAGGGGATCGACCCGACCCTGGCCGAGCAACTGCTCGCCGCCCGCCAGCAGCAGCATCCCGGCGATCCTGGCAGCGCCGCAGTGACCCTGCCCGACGGCACCCCCCTGCTTACCGTCGGCGGTAGCGGCACGTATACTGTGCGGTCGAAAGCGACGCTGGCCAACGGCACCTGGACCCTGGTGGATGCCACCATCCGCGTCGGCGGAGCCCCCGGCGCGCGCGCCTATTCCATATTACGCTGGCGCGAAGGGAGCGCCGATTGATGGCCGGACTTGAACTCGACCGCTGGTTTGCGCCGTATCTTGCGGCCTATCGCCGCAGCACCGTGCACCGCTTTCTGCACTGGTGGGGCGGTGAGCTGGCCAGCTATCTGCCGCCGCGTTTCTACGATTGGTTCGTCGAGCGCCGCGACGAAGTCCAGGTCCGCCAGGATGCGGACGGCTGGCACTTACAGCGGCTCGGCAGTCACCCGATCGCCAGCGAAACGGTTGCGCCCGATGCCGCAGCCGAAACCCTGCGCGCCCACACCGACCAAATGCTTGGCGTGGGCGAAACCGGTGCCGACCTGGTCGCGCTGCTGCCGGAATCCCAGGTGCTGACCCGCCGCCTAAACCTGCCGATGGCAGCCGAGGAAAACCTTGCCCAAGTGATCGGCTTTGAGCTGGACCGGCAGACGCCGTTCAAGCCCGACCAGGTGCGCCATGATTTCCGCGTGATTTCCCGCGATCTGGCCGGACGCCAAATCCAGGTCGAAGTGTTGATCGCCCTGCGCGCCCGCGCCGACGCGCTGGTGGCGCCGGTGCAGGCGGCCGGGCTGGCGCTGGATGCGCTGGATGCGTTGGCCGCCGACGGCAGCCGCCGTGGCTTCAATCTGCTGCCGCCCGAGGCGCGCGCCAGTCGCGTCAATCGTGGCGCCCGCTTGAACGCGATTCTGGCGGCGGTCGCCGTGTTGCTATTGTGGGCGGTGATGAACCAGTCGCTGGACGCGCGCCGGGTCGCGCTCGACCGCTTGCAGTCGGCGGTCGACAAGGAACGCGCCGAAGCCGCCAGCACCGGGCAGTTGCAGCAGCGCCTGACCGATGCCGTCGAGGGAGCCAATTTTCTCGACCAGCGCAAGCGCGAGCAGCCGGTGGTGGTCGATATCCTGCGCGAACTCACTGCTCTGTTGCCGCTCGATACCTCGCTGATGCGATTGTCGGTCAACCGCGGCGATGTGCAGATCCAGGGCACCGCCGAAGAAGCCGCGCAACTGATCGTCACTTTACAGAAGGCAAAAACCATCGAAAGTCCCGGCATTTCCGGCGCGATCACCCCGGACGCACGCAGCAAGAAAGAACAGTTTCTGATCCAGGCCAAGGCGCGCTTGCCGAACCCGCGGGAGGGCAAGCATGCAACTGCTACCAAACCCTGAGCAGGGCCGGTTTCTGGCGCTGGTGCTGCTGTTGATTGCAGTGCTGGCCGGCTACTACCTGTGCGTGCACTGGTGGTTCACCGCCCCGCACCTGGATATCGCCAGCCAGATCGCCGAGCTCAAGGAACAGGAGCGCGGCTTCCGCGAAACGGTGGCGCGCCGGCCCCTGCTGGAAAAGCAACTGGCTCAGGTCGATCGCTACGAGCAGGGCAACCCGGCGTTCCTTCCCGAGGCCGATTTCGACGCGGCTGCGGCGGGCCTGATCCAGCGTTTCAAGCAGGTCGTCGCCAGCCACGTCACCGACCCGGCGCGCTGCCAGATATTGACCAACACCAGCGCGCGCAACAACCAGCCGGAACGCTTCGAACGGGTCACCCTCAAGATGCGACTGCGCTGCGACCTGGAGCCGTTTGCCGGCATCCTCTACGATCTGGAGAACGACAGCCCGGTGTTGTTTATCGACGACCTGCAGATCTTTCGGCAGCAGGGTTACCTGCAGCCGGGTCGCAACAAGATCTCCACCTACCTGGATATCCGTCTGGACCTGTACGGGTATATCCGCCATCGCGCCGATGAAGGGCAGGCCGCCGGTAAGAAGCCGCCGCGCGCGAGGACCAGGCCATGACCCCGACCCGCCGCATCAGCATCATCCTGTCGTCGTTGGTCACGGTATTGGGCAGTCTCGGCGTGGCCCAGAGCTTCGGCCTGGGCGAAGGCTACCGACTGCTTCCGACACGTCCGCTGAGCGTTGACCAGGATGTGTTGGCGCAACTCGATCATGAGCCGTTCAAGCTTGAGTCCTGGGGCGAATATGCCAGTGTCCTCGAACACCCTTTGTTCAACGAAGACCGCCAGCCGACCCCGGTCGAGGCGGTTGCCGGCGCCGATGCCGACGCCGAGCCGGCCGTGCCGCCGATCAATGTTACCCTGACCAGTATCATCCTGACCCCCACGGTCAAGTTGGCGATCGTGCGCGACAAGGCCAGCGGGAAATCGCAGGTAGTCAAGCTCGGCACGCCACTCGACGGTGAACAAAGCGGCTGGAAGCTGGTCGAAGTCAACCCGCGCATGGCGATATTCGAAGGGCAGGGCATGGGTCGACAGAACCTGGAACTCGATGTCGCCGACAAGGGTCCGAGTGGCGGCGCTGGTGCCGCTGCACCGGGCACGCCCGCCGCACCCCAGTCAGTAGCCGAGGCGGCATTCGGCGTCAATCCAGGTCAGGCCGCGGCGGCGCAAACCCAGGCCCAGCCAGCGCCCGCCGCCGGCGGCGCTCAGGACCGCGCCGAAGAAATCCGCAAACGTATCGAAGAGCGCCGCAAACAGTTGCGCGAAGAAGCCGAGCGCATGCGCTCCGAGGAATCCAAGCAGTGAACCCTAAGCAGAACATCATGCGCAAAGTCCTTATCCATGCCAGTCACTCGATCCGCCCGCTGCTGGCAATTCTGATGCTGGTCTGCGTCGGCCTCAGTGGCTGTGCCAGCATGGCGCAAAGCCCCGAGCCCGTGCCGTTGATCGAATCGCCCGCAATGCCGGCGGCAGATTCGGCGGCCAGCGAACCGGTCGGCACCATGGCGCCTGTGGACAAATTCGAGGCCCCGGCGGAAGACGCCGCGGACGCCGCTATGGGCCTGCCCAAGGTCGATCTCGGCAGCGGCAGCTTTCTCAACGAAGAAGCCGCCAACCGGCGCGACGAGGGCCCGATCAAGGACGGCGAAGTGGTGTTCAACTTCGAGGCCGAATCGCTGCCGGCCGTAGTCAAGGCGATCCTGGGCGACCTGCTGCAGCAGAACTACGTGATCGCCCCGGGCCTGAACGGCCAGGTCACTTTCGCCACCGCCAAACCGATCAGCGCCGACCAGGCGATGTCGGTGCTGGAAATGCTGCTCGCCTGGAACAACGCCACCCTGGTCTACCGCGATGGCCGTTATACGGTGCTGCCGGTCGCCCAGGCGATCCCGGGCAACCTGGTGCCGCGCATCGGCCCGGTCAACGATGCCCGCGGCTACGAAGTGCGCGCGGTGCCGCTCAGCTTCATCTCGGCCACCGCCATGCAGGAAGTGCTGACCCCGTATGTGCGCCAGGGCGCGATCGTCAAGGCCGACAACAGCCGCAACCTGCTGGTCATCGCCGGCACCCGCGCCGACCTGGAAAACTATCTGCAGACCATCGAAACCTTCGACGTCGACTGGTTGGCCGGCATGTCGGTCGGGGTCTATCCGCTGGAGCGGGTCGAGGCGACCACGGTTGTGCCGGAACTGGAAAAAGTGTTCGGCGAAGGCGTGCCGACCCCGCTCGCCGGTATGTTCCGGTTCATGGCGATCGAACGCATCAATGCGGTCATGGTCATCACCCCGCAGCCTTCCTACCTGAAAAAGGCCGAGGAATGGCTGGGTCGCCTGGATCGCGGCGGCAGCGGCTCCGGCTCGCAGTTGTTCGTCTACTACGTGCAGAACGTCAAGGCGTTGGATCTGGCCGACCGCCTGACCGAAGTGTTCGGCAGCGGCGGTGGCGGTAGCAGCCGTCCGGCCAGCGTGGGCAGCGTAGCGCCCGGCGAATCGGTCGAAATCCGCAGCCAGAACAGCCAGGCCGCGCGTCGCGAACAGCGCGAATCGGAACGCCAGCAGGCACGCCCCTCGCAGCAACCGACCTCGAAAGAGGGCATCAGCATCTCCGGCAGCGAAGACATCCGCATCACCGCAATCGAAGAAAGCAACGCCCTGATGATCCGCGCCACCCCCGGCGAATACGACGCCATCCTGGGCGCCATCAAGCGCCTGGATACGGTGCCGCTGCAGGTGCATATCGAGGCAAAGATATTGCAGGTCAGCCTGACCGGCGAGCTCTCCTCCGGGGTGCGTTGGTTCTTCAACAACGCCACCGGCTTAGGTACCGGCACCGATACCGGTACCGGTACTGCGACAAACTTCCGCGATATTCGCCCGACCCGTCATGTCTGGGACAGCTTCGCCGGTTCGGCCACCGGCAGCGCTGGCCTGGCCTGGACCTTTCTGCGCGACGACGCCGAAGCGTTCATCACCGCCCTGCAATCGCGCGGCAACACCAAGGTGCTGTCGGCGCCCTCAGTGGTAGTGCTGAACAACAAGACCGCCAGCCTCAACTCCGGTACGCAGATCCCGGTGAACACCACCTCGTTCCAGCCGATCACCGGTGGTGGCGGGACTGGCAACAACTCGTTCTTCAACTCCACCCAGTTCCGCGACACCGGCATCACTCTGGATGTCACCCCGCGGGTCAACCCAGGCGGCCTGGTCTACATGGAAATCCGCGAAGAAAAGAGCGTGCCCGGTGCCACAACCGACGCGGTCAACGGCAATGTGCCGGTCGACAAGAGCACGATCGAAACCGAAGTCGCGGTGCAGAGCGGCGAAACCGTGGTGCTGGCCGGCCTGATCGAAGAGACCAAAAGCGCCACCCGCTCCGGCGTGCCCGGCTTGGTCAGCATCCCGATCCTCGGACGATTGTTCGGCAGCAACGTCAACCGCACCAGCCGCAACGAAATCCTTGTTTTGATCACCCCGACCGTGATCGACAACTCCGACGCCGCACGCAAACTCTCCATCGAATACCAATCCCGCTTCAAAGGCCTGCAACCCCTGCTGCACCCCAAATCCGAAGCCAAGGACAAGGACAAAATGCACCTCGATCAAGAGGCAGAATAAACACCGCAACCTCGGCGTAGGATGGGCAAAGCGCAGCGCATCCGCCATGCGTAGGTAGGCGTAGGATGGGCAAAGCGCAGCGTGCCCATCAACCCCCACCCACCACCTCAGCACCACCGGAAGTAGGGTGGATAAGCGCAGCGCATCTACCATCCCCACCGCCCACCGCCCACCGCCCACCGCCCACCGCCCACCGCCCACCGAAAACCGAAAACCGAAAACCGAAAACCGAAAACCGAAAACCGAGCCCCACCCCAACCAAGCGACCCAAACCATGCCCCACCCCCAAATCACCAAGACCGCCACCCTGCTCGCCGCTCTGCTGACGCTGGCCGCCTGCACCGGCAACGGCGGCACCAAGACCACTCCCGCCGCGGCCAATCAAGCTGCCATCGAAAAGGCCCAGGCCGAGTTCCAGGCCCAGGCCAAAAAACAGCAAAGCGGCATGACCAAGGACGGCCAATTCGTGCTGCCCCAGGGCGATGACGCCCCCAAGAACCTGTACGATCCGTCCAAACCCAAACTCAGCACCGACCAGATCAAGCTCGACCAACCGCGCGACCCCAAGGCCGAACTGGAGCGCCGGGTGATCGAGCGCTGGGCCTTGCTGATCGCCAAGCAGGGCGACCTGGCCTTCGATTACCTCACGCCGGGCTACCGCCAGGCCCACGACCGCGCCACCTACCAAAGGGAAATGGCCGACCGCCCGATCAAATGGTACCGGGTGCTGTATGCCAACGCGGAGTGCGCCAGCGAAGACAACTGCCTGGTCGGCACCATGGTCTACTTCAAGATCCGCATGTCCGCCGCCACCGGACTTACCGATCAATTCGGCTTCGTCCACGAACGCTGGCTGCGGATCGACGGCACTTGGTATTTCCTGCCGGAAGATGCGGCATTGTGACCCGGTCGGCAAAACCCTGTTGCAATGCCCCAGGTGTTGCCGTAGTATCGCCCGTGCTGTTGCCTGTCCCGTTCGCACCCAGGGTCTCAACCCTGGGGCAGGGCGTGGCGGACGCAAGCAGAAAAAAGCCCTGTGATCAACTAGGAGTTTCCCATGCGTAAGAATGCCCTGAGCAACGCAATCCTCGCCGGCGTCGCTGGCGTGGCCGGCCTCGCCAGCGTGGCGAATGCCGTCAACCTCAACCCGGATGGCCTGGGTGAGGTGCTGGTCTATCCGTACTACACCGTCAACAACAACTTGAACACCCTGATTTCCGTGGTCAACACCACCGACGTCGGCAAGGCGGTCAAGGTGCGCTTCCTCGAGGGTCGCAACTCTCGCGAAGTGCTCGACTTCAACCTGTACCTGTCCCCGTTCGACGTGTGGACTGCGGCCGTGTTCGGCCTGTCCGACACCGGCGCCGGCAACCTGCTGACCGACGACAACAGCTGCACCGTCCCTGCGATCAAAGGCAACACCGGTTTGCCGGCACTGCCTGATGGCCGCCGTTACGTGCCGTTTGTAAACTTCGCCTATGTTGGCACCAACAATGATTCCGGCCCGGACGCGCTGTCGCGCACCCGCGAAGGTCATTTCGAAATGATCGAAATGGGTGAAGTCAACAACATCACCAAGGGTTCGCTGACCGCGATCACCCACAATGCAGCTGGAGTTCCCGCTAACTGCGCCAAGGTCCGCAATGCCTGGATCGCCGCCAGCGCCGATCCGTACTGGATCGCCGATGCCAATACCGATATCACCCCGCCAGCAGGTGGGCTGTTCGGTACCGGCTCGATCGTCGATGTCGTGAACGGCAAGTTCTATGCCTACAACGCCGACGCGGTTGATGCGTTCAGTGCGACCAACCTGCACACCAATCCAGGTAGTACCTCGCCCAGCTTGGCCAGTGCCAATACCTCGCCCGGTCTGGCTCAGGCGATCGTGTTCTCGAACGGCACCCTGATCACTGCGGACTATCCCCTGGCCCAGGCGATCGACGCGGTTTCGGCAGTGTTCTCGCACGACGCCCTGTTCAACGAGTTCGTGACCATCGATGGCGGCGCGGCGGACTCAGAGTGGGTGGTTACCTTCCCGACCAAGAACCGCTATGTGGATCCGCTCAGCTCTGGTAGTGGCACGGCTATTCCCCCGTTCACCCGTATCTTCCCGCTGACCGGAACCACCGGCACGGCCCCGGTCGATGTGAACCTGACCGTGTTCAACCGCGAAGAAGGTCCGACCATCGAAGGCTGCGTGGATCCCTCCGATCCAGCCTGCCTGCCGTTCTCGCCATTGCCGCCCGAAGGTGAGGTCAACACCCCGCAGTTGCTGTGGGAGACCAATGTGATCACCTTCAACCAGGCCGACTCGATCACCGTCGGCAGCTCGATCTTCGGATCGACCCTGGTGGCTAACGTGGACGCAGCCGCTATTGGTGTGACGGAAGGTTGGATGCGCCTTGGCCTGTACGATGCGGTCGGTCCGCTGCTGATCACCAACCACATCTCGCGTACGGATGCGACTGGCAACTCGTTCTTTGGTCTGCCGGCGGCCGGTTTCTGGGCGGTTGGTTTCACCAATGGCGAAGCCTCCCCCGGCGTGCTGGCCAACTACTCCGGCCTGTACCGTCACAAGGGTTCGCGCGTTTACCTGCCGACCCCGCCGCCGACCGGTCCGTAATTGGATCGTAGTCTGTAAGGAAAAAGCCCCCGTTCGCGGGGGCTTTTTTTTGCCCGCAAATTCCCTGTGGGAGCGACCGGCAGGTCGCGACTGCCGATCACAACGACAGTCGCGACCTGTCGCCGCGCCCCCGCCAGCAACCGGAAGCAGGGTGGATAAGCGCAGCGCATCCACCGTCTCCAATCCCTGCGGCGCCGTGGCAAACCGACGCGCACAACCCATCCAACTCACGGCGACCACCAAAGGTCGATGCTCACGGCATGATTGAGGCGTATGGCGGTCGGATGCATGGTGGATGCGCTGCGCTTATCCACCCTACATTCGTCGCCCCGGCGAACGCCGGGGCCCAGCGGTGACCGTGACCGTAACTTCGAACACCGGACCCCGGCATGACCAGCTTCGCTGTTGAAAGCCGCCGGGACGTCAACGGCCTCTGGAAGAGTGTGGGAGCGACCGGCAGGTCGCGACTGCCGATCACAACGACAGTCGCGACCTGTCGCCGCGCCCTC
>JBFXKH010000064.1:0-17027 GCA_050173995.1 Lysobacterales bacterium
TCGAACACCGCTTGTACATCATTGCACGGTAGCGACAACGGATCGGCCGGATCGTTTCTGAACACCCGGAAACCAACCCCGTCATAGTTCGCCAACCCGTCCTCGGTGGCGATCCAGATCAGTCCCAGGTGATCCTGGATCAACGCCGGCACCTGGCTGGACGGCAAGCCATCAGCGACCCCGAGCTTGCGAAACACCGGCTCCACCTGTGCCGTTGCCGGCATCGACAAGCACAACAGGCAGGCCCCCAGCAGCCAGCGATGCAACAGTTCCATGGCGACTCCGGTCGATACGCGAGCGGGCGTATGATGACGCCAATCCAGGCGCTCGCGCCACTGCCCCAATTATGGAGGACCCATGCGCATCGCGATCATGTTGATTGGTCTGTTCGGACTCGCCCTGAGCAGTCGCGGCGCGGTCGCACGCGCCTACGACTACGACTTCGATCCAGTGCACAGCCAGGCCTTTTTCCAAGTCTCGCACCTCGGCTTTTCCACCTCGACCGGGCGCTTCGGGCCACCGCGCGGCAGTTTCCGCTTCGATCGCAAAGATTGGGCGAACGCGGCCTGCGACGTGCGCATCGCGGTCGCCTCGCTGGACATGGGCGACTCGACCTGGACCAAGGCGCTGCTCGGCAAGTCGTGGTTCGCCGCCAAACAATTTCCCGACCTGCGTTTCGTCTGCGAGCGCCTGCAACAGACCGACGCGCGCCACGGCATCCTGAGCGGCCAACTCAGCATCCGCGGGGTGACCCGCCCGGTCGACTTCGCGCTCACCCTGAACCGCGCCGGCATGCACAAATATGCGCTGCGCTACGTGGCCGGCTTCGGCGCCACCGCGCGCATCCGGCGCAGCGACTTCGGTATGCTGGCGGCCCTCCCCGAAGTCGGCGAGGAGATCCGCATCGAATTGCAGGTCGAGGGCTTTCGCAGGAAACGCTGATATGTCGATCCGATCCGGCCCCGACGCCTGGGGCAGCCTGGCCAAACTGTTTCACTGGGGCATCGCCACGCTGGTGATCGCCAATCTGACACTTGGCCTGTGGATGATCGAATTGGAATCCTCAGCGCAGAAAATGCGCAGCTATGGCCTGCACAAATCGATCGGCATCAGTGTGCTCGGCTTGATGCTGCTGCGCCTGCTGTGGCGCGCTTTCGACCGCCGCCCGTCGCCGCCGCCGGGCATGAGCCCGCTGGCACGGCGCCTGTCGCGCGCACTGCACGCTGGCTTCTACCTGCTGTTGCTGGCGCTGCCGCTGTCCGGCTGGCTGTACAACTCGGCCGCCAACTTTCCGCTGCGCTGGTTCGGTTTTGTCAGCCTGCCGCGGCTGACCGCCGCGGATCCGGCGCTCAAACAGCTCGCGCACAGCGCGCACGAATGGCTGGCCTATCTGGTGATCGCGGCGGTGCTCGTGCATGTCAGCGCCGCACTCAAACACCATCTGCTCGATCGCGACCAGGTGCTGCGCCGGATGCTGCCATTCGCACGCACCGACCGCAGCCCACCACCCGGAGACGCCGCTTGAAGATGCCGTTGCTGACCTTACTGGCCCTGATCCTCAGTATTTCTCCGACTTCCGCCCGGGACTGGCAACAACAGGCCGAGAGCCGTCTACGCTTCCAGGGCAGCCAGCAGGGCGAGACCTTCGACGGTCGATTCCAGCGCTTCGAAAGCCGGATCAGCTTCGATCCGGATAATCTCGCGCAGGCCGGTTTCGATGTGCGCATCGATCTGGCCAGCGTGGACAGCGAAAACAGCGAACGCGACCAGGCGGTGCGCGGCAGCGACTGGTTCGATGTCGGTCGATTTCCCCAGGCGCATTTCCGTACCCTGGCGTTCCGCGCCCTGGGCGAGGGTCGCTTCGAGGCCGACGCCGAACTCAGCCTACGCGGCCACACCCAGGCACTGGTCTTTCCGTTTAGCTGGCGCGAGGACGCCGCCGGCGGCCACCTGCGCGCCAGCATGGTCCTCAACCGACTGAACTTCGGCCTCGGTAGCGGCGAATGGGCCGACGACGAGCTGATCGGCACCCAGGTCACCGTCACCGTGGATCTGCTGTTGCGGGAGTCGGGAGTCGGGAGTCGGGAAGCGGGCAGCGGGCAGCGGGCAGCGGGGAACCGAACACTGAAAACCGAAAACCGAAAACCGAAAACTGAAAACCTAAAACCTAAAACCTAAAACCTAAAACGCTCCCCCCAAAAACATACTGTCTCAATTTCACCGAATCGAACGGCCAATCAAGCTCCGCACCGCTATCGTCGCGGCGCAACACCGGAATGCGCCAGCCATAATGCTGCTCGGCCGCGGCATCGTCTTCCAGCCAAACCGCGTCGAAGTCGATACCGGCCTCGACCAGCATGGCCTCGGCCAGATCGCACAGGGAACATTGGCTGCGGCGGTACAGGGTGATGCGCATGATCGGTGGCGACGCGGGCTACAATGACGACGGTGCAGGAGCGACAGTATGGCGGTCAGCGTCTTCGATTTGTTCAAGATCGGCATCGGCCCGTCTAGCTCGCACACGGTCGGGCCGATGCGCGCCGCGGCGCGTTTCGTCGATCGCTGGCTGGACCAGCGCGGCGCGCTCGCGCAATGCACGCGGCTGCGTTGCGAACTGTTCGGCTCGCTCGCCCATACCGGCCGCGGCCACGGCACCGACAAGGCGGTGATCATGGGCCTCGAAGGCGAACAGCCGGACCGCATTGCGGTCGAGGGCATCGCCGCGCGGCTGGAACAGATTCGCGCCGACAAATCGATCCTGCTCGGCGGCAAACAGCGGATCGGCTTCGACGAAAAATACGACCTGGCCTTCAACAAGCGTCAGAAATTGCCGTATCACTCCAACGGCATGCGCTTCACCGCCTATGCCGCCGACGGCAGCGAACTGGCCAGCCGCGACTACTACTCGGTCGGCGGCGGCTTCGTGGTCAACCCGGACGAGGCCGCCGAAGACCGCATCGTGCCCGACCTGACGCCCCTGCCCTACCCGTTTTCCAGCGCCGCACAACTGCTTAGCCAGTGCCATGAACACCAGTTCGGCATCGCCGCGCTGATGTTCGCCAATGAAACCAGTTGGCGCGACGCCGACGCCATCCGCACCGGCCTGCGGCAGATCTGGGCGGCGATGCAGGACTGCATGAATCGCGGCATCGCCAGCCACGGCGTACTGCCGGGCGGACTCAAGGTGACCAGGCGCGCGCCCAACATGGCCGACGAACTGGCGCGCCGCCCGGAGGCCGCGATGAAAGACCCGCTGACCGTACTCGACTGGGTGAACCTGTACGCGCTCGCGGTCAACGAGGAGAACGCCGCCGGCGGCCGCGTGGTCACCGCCCCGACCAATGGCGCCGCTGGCATCGTACCGGCGGTGCTGCGTTACTACGACCGCTTCGTGCCCGGCGCCAACGAGCAGGGGGTATTCGACTTCCTGCTGACTGCCGGCGCCATCGGCATCCTGTACAAGGAAAACGCCTCGATCTCAGGCGCCGAAGTCGGCTGCCAGGGCGAGGTTGGGGTGGCCTGCTCGATGGCCGCCGGCGGGCTGACCGCGGCCCTGGGCGGCAGCCTCAGCCAGATCGAGAACGCCGCCGAAATCGGCATGGAACACAACCTCGGCCTGACCTGCGACCCGATCGGCGGCCTGGTGCAGATTCCCTGCATCGAACGCAACGCCATGGGCGCGGTCAAGGCGATCAACGCCTCGCGCATGGCCCTGCGCGGCGACGGCAAACACCGAGTCTCGCTCGACAAAGTCATCAAGAC
Source organism: Lysobacterales bacterium (assembly GCA_050173995.1). GTDB lineage: Bacteria > Pseudomonadota > Gammaproteobacteria > Xanthomonadales > Ahniellaceae > 0-14-3-00-62-12. The sequence goes on from JBFXKH010000064.1 coordinate 3,763, forward strand.
CATGCGCGACACCGGCCGCGACATGCAGGACAAGTACAAAGAAACCAGCCGCGGCGGACTGGCGGTCAACGTGATCGAATGCTGAGCGGTCCGACCCTCAACGGCTATAATGCCCGGTTCAAAGCCGCGCTTTCGCGCCGAACGATCCGACCATGACCGACCCACTGACTGAGACGCTTCGGCGCCGCACCTTTGCCATCATCTCGCACCCCGACGCCGGCAAGACCACGCTGACCGAGAAGCTGCTGCTGTTCGGTGGCGCGATCCAGATGGCCGGAAGCGTCAAATCACGCAAGGCCGACCGCCACGCCACCTCGGACTGGATGGCGCTGGAAAAGGAGCGCGGCATTTCGGTGACCTCGAGCGTGATGCAGTTTCCCTACCAGGGCCGCATCGTCAACCTGCTCGACACCCCGGGCCACGCCGACTTTTCCGAGGACACCTACCGGGTGCTGACCGCGGTCGATTCGGCGCTGATGGTGATCGACTGCGCCAAGGGCGTGGAGGAACGCACGATCAAACTGATGGACGTGTGCCGACTGCGCAACACGCCGATCATGAGCTTCGTCAACAAGCTCGACCGCGAGGGCAAACCGCCGATCGATCTGCTCGACGAGATCGAGTCGGTGCTCGGCATCCAGTGCGCGCCGATCACCTGGCCGATCGGCATGGGCCAGCGCCTGAAAGGCATCTACCACCTGCCGGACGACGAAGTACACCTGTACGAACCCGGGCGCAATTTCACCCGCCAGGATTCGACCATCCTCAAGCTCGACGACCCGGAACTGGCGCGTCGACTGGGCAGCGAGCTGTTTCGCGAATTGCAGGACGAACTGGAACTGGTGCGCGGCGCATCGCACGGCTTCGACCCGGCCGCCTACCTGGCCGGGCGCCAGGCGCCGGTATTCTTCGGCTCCGGGGTGAACAACTTCGGCGTACAGTTGCTGCTCGACTTCTTTGTCGAACATGCCCCGCCGCCGCGCGCGCGGGCGACCACCACCCGCTCCATCGCAGCCGCCGAGCCCAGCTTCAGCGGTTTCGTGTTCAAGATCCAGGCCAATATGGACCCGAACCACCGCGACCGGGTGGCGTTCCTGCGCGTCTGCTCGGGCCACTACGACAACGGCATGAAACTGCTGCATGTGCGCAGCAGCAAGGAGATGCGCATCGCCAATGCACTCACCTTCATGGCCTCGGATCGCGAGATCGCCAGCCAGGCGTTTGCCGGCGACGTGATCGGCCTGCACAACCACGGCACCATCTCGATCGGCGACACCTTCACCGAAGGCGAGGTATTGAGCTTCACTGGCATTCCCAACTTCGCCCCCGAATTATTCCGCCGCGCGCGCCTGCGCGATCCGCTCAAGATGAAGCAACTGAGCAAGGGCCTGGCGCAGTTGTCCGAGGAAGGCGCCACCCAGTTCTTTCGCCCGCTGCTGTCCAACGATCTGATCCTGGGCGCGGTCGGCGTGCTGCAGTTCGAAGTGGTCGCCTATCGGCTCAAGGACGAATACAGCGTCGATTGCAGCTTCGAAAACGTGCATGTCGCGACCGCGCGCTGGGTGCGCTGCGCCGACCCGAAGAAACTCGCCGACTTTCGCGAAAAGGCCGCCAACAACCTGGCCCTGGACGGCGCCGGCGAACTGGTCTACATCGCCCCGACCCGCGTCAACCTGCAACTGATCGAGGAGCGCTGGCCGGACATCGAATTCGCCGCCACCCGCGAACACGCCACGGCAGTGAGCATCGACTGAACGGCAGGATTGGTGGGTCGTCCGAGATTCGAACTCGGGACCAACGGATTAAAAGTCCGCTGCTCTACCGACTGAGCTAACGACCCATCGATGCAGCCGCGCAGTGTAGGCGAGGCCGGCCGATCGCACAAGACTGGCGCTCTGCGGGAGTCGGGAGTCGGGAATCGGGAATCGGGAGTCGGGGTTCAGTGGACTGAGGTCAGAGAAAGCCATCGCCCCGGCGACTTTCAACAGCGAAGCTGGTCAAGCCGGGGCCCAGTCCCGACTTTGCAGCAGTCGCCCGGCACTGGGTCCCGGCGTTCGCCGGGACGACGGCTCTTGCGGTTCTCTGTCCTCTGTCCGCTGTCCTCTGTCCTCTGTCTTCTGTCCTCTGTCCTCTGAAACCGACGTTCGCCGGGACGACGGCCTTAGCTGTTCTCTGTCCTCCGTCCTCCGTCCTCCGTCCTCTGGTAGCGGGTCACATCCGCGATGCCGGCGGCGGCGAAGCCCTGGGCGCGCAGACGGCAGGCGTCGCAGCGGCCGCAGGCCAGTCCTTGCTGGTCGGCCTGGTAGCAGGACACGGTCAGCGCGAAATCGACGCCGAGCGCGGTGCCGGCGCGGACGATGTCGGCCTTGCTCATCTGCATCAGCGGCGCTTCGATGCGCAGTTGGTGGCCTTCGACGCCAGTGCGGGTGGCGAGCGCCGCCAACCGCTCGAAGGCGCGGATAAATTCGGGGCGGCAGTCCGGGTAGCCGGAATAATCGACCGCGTTGACGCCGCAGTAGACGCGATCGGCGCCGAGCACTTCCGCCCAACCCATGGCGACCGACAGCATGATCGTGTTGCGCGCCGGCACGTAGGTGACCGGGATGCCGCTACCTGGCGTTTCCGGCACAGCGATATCTGCGGTCAGCGCGGAGCCGCCGAGGGCGCGCAGGTCGATGTGTACGGTCTTGTGTTCGACCACCCCGAGCGCCGCCGCCACCCGGTCGGAGGCGGCGAGTTCGGCATGGTGGCGCTGGCCGTAATCGACACTCAGTGCGTAGCAGTCGAAGCCGGCGGCGCGGGCCATGGCCAGTGTTACCGCCGAATCCATGCCGCCCGAGAGCAGCACCACCGCACGCTGCGGGCTGTGCGCGTCTGCATTCGCTACCAGCGCGCTCATCGTCCCGCTGCCTCGCCCCATAGTTGTTTGTGCAATTGCGTCTGAAAGCGCACCGGCAGGCGGTCGGCGAGGATCCATTCGGCCAGCTCGCGCGCGTCGATCTGGCCGAAGCTGGGTGAGAACAGCACCTCACAACGCTCGGCCAAGCGGTGTTCGAGCAGTAGGTCGCGCGCCCAGTCGTAGTCGGCGCGATCGCAGATCACCAATTTGACCTGGTCCAGCTCACCGAGCAGGGCCAAATTGTCCCATCGGTTGCGGGCGACCTCGCCGGAACCCGGCGTCTTGATATCGACCACCCGCGCCACCCGCGGATCGACCGCGGCGATGTCGATCGCGCCGCTGGTTTCCAAGGAAACCTTGTAGCCGCCATCGGCCAAAGCCGCGAGCAGGGCCAGGCAGCGCTTCTGCGCCAGCGGTTCGCCGCCGGTGACGCAGACGTGGCGGGTGGCAAATCCGGCGACCCGCTCCAGCACCGCGTCCAGCGTCCACCAGTCGCCGCCGTGGAAGGCGTAGGCGGTATCGCAGTACTGGCAGCGCAGCGGGCAGCCGGTCAGGCGCACGAACACGGTCGGCCAGCCGACCTCACGCGCTTCGCCCTGCAGCGAGTGGAAGATCTCGGTGATGCGCAGGCGCTGCTCGGCCGGCGTCGGATGGGCAGCCACGGTATTCAAGCGGTACGGCGCTCGTTCACTGCGTGCGCCCTTCGAGCCGCAACGCCCGCAACCGGCCCTGCGCCAGCCTTGATACGGTGGTGTCCGGATAACGTGCAATGACCAGGTTCAGAGCCGCCTCGGCCTCGGTCCACTGGCGCAGTTCGTAGTAACAGTAGCCGAGTTTGAGTTGCGCATCCGGCGCCTTGGCACTGTCCGGATAACGTTCCAGCAAGCTCTTAAAAGTATCGAGTGCGATCTGGTAGTTCTGGGTTACGTAGTAGCTTTCTCCCAGCCAATAGGTCGCGTTGTCGGCCAGGTCGCCGCGCGGAAACTGATCCAGAAAAGCGGCAAAGCGGCGCGCCGATTCGGCGTAACGACCTTCACGCAGAGCCGCGAAGGCCTGGTCGTAGACCACCTGTTCGGCATCGCCATCGCCGCCCGGTGCTGTGTCCGCGACCGCAGTCGGTTGGGACAGGGCGTCTTGACGGGCCTGGCTGAGTTCGGCACCGGCCGCGTCATCCACGCCGGTTGTGGCGCCGGCTTCGAGCGGGTCGGCGGGCAGCACCTGAAGCTCCGGCGGTTCCGTGGTCAACGCGCCGCTCGCCGGCATGGCCGCAGCTTGGTCGCTGGACACCGCGCCGACGCCGGTCGCCGCACCGAGGGGACGGCCTTCGAGCCGCGCCAGCCGCGAATCCAGATCCACATATTGGTCGCGGGCGCGTTTCTTCAGTTCCTGGATTTCGAATCCCTGCTGCTCGACCAGGCCGCGCAATTCGCGCACTTCGGCCTGCAGCGCCTCGACCCGGTTCAAGGTCTCGACCATCGATTGGCCGGTCTGTCCCTGATTCTGCTGCTCCAGTCGGGCGACACGCTCGGCCAGGCTGATCCGCCCCGACTGAGCCGCAGCGCCAGCGCTCCAGATCAGGCCGAGACAGACAACCACCAGCGGCAAGCACAAGGCAAATCGGGATTTCATCGAATCGACTCCAAGGGTGACCAACGCGTCGCAAGCCTTGCGGCTCCGCGCGGTCGCGTCAAGGGGAAAAACAAACCCCCGCTGAGCGGGGGTCGGTTTGCGAAGCAGACGCCGGCACGCGGACCCGTGGGTCCGAATGCCGGCAGGCGGCGCTTACTGCGCCTTGGTGTAGATGATTTCCGCACGACGGTTCTTGGCCCAGCAATCTTCGCTGGACTGGGTGCAGGTCGGACGCTCTTCACCGTAGGAGTTCACGGTGATCTGTCCGGCCGAACCACCACTGGCCTGGATCGCGCCCGAGGCGGCATTGCCGCGACGCTCGCCCAGACCGAGGTTGTACTCGCGCGAACCGCGCTCATCGGCGTGGCCCTCAAGCGTCATCCGCGAGCCCGGGACATCGCTCAGGTATTTGCCGTGGCAGGCAACGATCGCCTGGTATTCGGGCTTGATGGTGGCCTGGTCGAAATCGAAGTAGACCACGCGCTGGCGCAGGCAGGCATCGGTTTCCAGGTCGCTGGCGTCGTACTTGCCGTCATCGACGACCGGCGGCGGGGTCGGGGCGGCTACCGGCTCGGGAGTCGGTGCGGGCGCTTCTTCCTTCACTTTCTTCGAGCAAGCGCCCAGGGAAACGGCCAGGGCGGCGATCAACAGATAACGCATCGGGTGGTTCATTGTTATGTCCTCGGGGGTGGGTAATTCCGATCCGGCCAACAGGATTCCTGTCCTCTCGACCCAACCGGCAAAGCAAAATCAGATTAACGCTGCCTGAATGGCGACCACGCTGGTTCGCGCACATCACCGTCCGCCAGCACCAGCCGCTGGCGAACGCGCCCATCTGCCGAAACGGCGTACAGCACGCCTCGCTGTCCTTCGCGGGCTGCGTACAACAGCATGCTGCCATTGGGCGCGAAGCTCGGCGACTCATCCAGATTGCCCGGCGAAAGCAGGGTGACTTCCGCACCGCCGCGGGAGCGGTCGAGCAACGCGATACGATACACATTCCCGCTGCCCTGCGCCATAGCGATCTTCTGGTCACTGGCGTACAAGGTGGCACGGGCGTTGTATTCGCCCTGGAAGGTAATTCGGGTGGCCTCGCCGCCGCTGGCGGCCACCTGGTAAATCTGCGGTTTGCCGGCCCGATCCGACGTAAACAGAATGCGGCTGCCGTCGGCGGTCCAGACCGGCTCCGTATCGATCGCGTAGTGTCGGGTGAGCTGGGTCAGGCTGCGGTCGGACAGGTTCATTACGTAGATTTCCGGGTTGCCGGACTGCGAAAGTGTCATCGCCAACCGGCTACCGTCCGGCGAAAATGCCGGGGCGCCGTTGATGCCACGGAACGAGGCCAGCACCTGGCGGTTGCCGGTGGTCAGTTCCTGCTGGTAGACCGTGGAACTGCCACGTTCGAAGCTGACGTAGGCGAGCTTCTTGCTGTCTGGCGACCAGGCTGGCGACATCAGCGGTTCCTGCGAACGCACCACCACCTGCGGGTTGAAGCCGTCGGAATCGGCGACCATCAGCGCGTATTGGGTGTTGCGGCCGACCCCGGTCGAGGTCACGTAGGCCATCCGCGTCCAGAACGCACCGCGCACCCCGGTGATCTTCTCGTAGACGAAATCGGCGATCTGGTGGCCGGCGCCGCGCAGGTCGCCGCGCCGCGAGCTCAGCGCCAGACCAAGCAAGCGCTGTCCGGTGACGATGTCGTGCAGCTCGAACTCGATGCGCAGCACGCCCTGATCGACGTCCAGCACCCGCCCGATCAGCAGATGATCCTGCTTGAGCAGGCGCCAGGTCGGGTATTTGACTTCGCTACCCCGCACCGGGTATTCGATGATGTCGTCGCGGCCCAGCGCCTTGAACTGGCCGCTGCGATTCAGATCCCCCGAAATCACTTCGGCCAGGTCGGTATCGAGCGGCAGGCCGCCGCCCTCGTAGGCGAATGGCACCACCGCGATCGGCCGCGCCGAAGGATTGCCCTCGGGGATGTCAATACTGAGCGTCTGCGCCTGGGCGGCGGCGCCGACCAGCAGCAGGATCAGGACCAGGGCACGACTCATTGCATGCTGCATAGGGACTCCGGGTAGCAGAAATTGAAATCGATCTGGCGCTGAAACACCGCCTCGAAACCGCGATACGGCAGCGGCTGCGCACGCAGCACCGCCGCTTCCATCGAACGCTTGGTGGCGTCGTCGGCGCTGCACGGCGGCAGCACCGTGGCCGACAGCACCTCGCCGCCGATGATCTGGATCAGGCGCACAGTACAGCGCACCGAACTCACATTGTCCGGGCGCAGCCAGTGCGGGGTGATCTGGTTCCGCATGGCGACCTTGTAATGGCCGAGCAGGGAATCGTCCTTGCCTTCATTGCCGGCCACCGGCGCGGCCTGCGCCTGCTCGGCAGCGCGCTGGCGGTCGATATCCGCCTGTTGGTTGTGGGTCTGCAACTGCGCCAATTTGCGTTCCTCGATGCGGCGCTTGTCCTCGGCCGCTTCGCGCAGTTTGCGGATGTCGGCGAGTTGCTGCTGGCGCTCGCGTTCCATCTTCTCGAGTTCGCTTTCCGGTTCGGTGAGGTCGAGCTGCTCCTTCCTGCGCAGCAATTCCTGCTCGCGCTCGGCCTTCTCGACGGCATCGGCGGCCAGCCGGACCTTTTCCTGATCGCGCTGGTCTTCGGCGCGCAGCGGCGGCGCCTCGGGCGCTTTCACCCTGGGCGGCTCCGGTTTGGGCGCGGGCGGCACAATGGGGGTCGGCCGCGGCGGCTGAGGTTTTGCAGTCTTGACCGGCTTGGGCAGCGCGGCGGCGGCATAGTCGACCAGGGTCGCTTCGATCACCGGGCCGACCACGCTCAAGGGCTCGGCCTGACTTTTCCAGAACATGCCGACCACCAGCATCCCGAACAGCAGCGTGTGCAATAGCAGCGACTGGGCGATGGTGCGCAGGTTGATCTGGCCAGCATCCACGGTGTTCGTCTCGAAACGCGCCGGTTCGGCGCGGGCTGGGTAGGTCTATGGCGAGTGCTTACTTTTTCTTTTCGCCGATCGGCTGGGTCATCAGGCTGACCTTGGGCACACCGGCCGCCTGCAACTCGCCCATCAGCCGCAGCACCTCGCCATAGGGCAGAGTGGTCGCGGCACCGACCACCACCGGCACTTTCGGATTCTGCCGCACGAAGGCTGAAACCTTGTTGACCAGGGTGGCGCTGTCGATGCTTTCGCGGCCTTCGCTGCCCAGGGTCAGGTAGGTGCTGCCATCGGCCGCCATCGAGATCAGCACCGGATCGGAATCGGTCACCAGCGCGCGGGCATTGGTCTCGGGCAGGTCGATGTCGACACCGAGATTGAGCAGGGGCGCGGTCACCATGAAGATGATCAGCAGCACCAGCATCACGTCGATGTACGGCACGACGTTGATTTCGGACTTGAGCTTGCGGCGTTTGCGGATGCGGGTATGAATGGCCATGGCCTGGGCAACGAGCGGGAGGGGTGGCCGGGGTCAACCGTTGTCTTCGACATGCGCCTGGCGTTGCAGGATCGAGGAAAACTCCTCCTGGAACGCATCGAACTTGTTGTTCAATCGCTCGACCTGGGTCGAGAAGCGGTTGAACGCCCACACCGCCGGGATCGCCGCGAACAGGCCCATCGCGGTCGCGACCAGGGCCTCGGAGATGCCCGGGGCAACGGTGGCGATGGTCGCCGCCTTCATGTTGGCCAGTCCCTGGAACGAAATCATGATGCCCCACACGGTGCCGAACAGTCCGACGTAAGGGCTGATCGAGCCGACATTGGCCAGAAACTCCAGGCTCTGGTCGAGCCGGTCCATTTCGCGGCCGGCGGCGGCGCGCATCGCCCGCTGGGCGCCCTCGACCATGCTGCGCGCGTCCATCTGCCGGCGCGTGCGCAGCCGCGCGAATTCGCGGAAACCAGCCTCGAAGATACTGGCCAGGCCGGTCGCCTCGCCCGGCCGCTGGCCGACTTCACGGAACAGGGCGGCCATATCGGTGCCGGACCAGAAGCGCTCCTCGAACGCATCGGCGTGCTGGCGGGTGGCCGCGAGCATGCGCCACTTGCCGAAGATGATGGTCCAGCTCGCCAGCGAGGCGAACAGCAGCAGGGCCATGACGAACTTGACCGGCAGGCTGGCGCCCAGCACCAGCGCCAGGATATTCAGGCTTTGCGTCGATTCCACGGTCACTCCATCGTCAAGACACGAACAAATCCGCCGGAATCGGCCGTGGCCGGAACCCGGACGCCGATACGCAGGCCACCCGCACCTTGGCTTCGAGCAGCAACTCGGCGCCCGCGCCGCGGCTGATGGCCTGATCAAAATGCAGACTGGCCCCACCGCGTCGCAACAGCGAACTTTCGACCAGCAACTGGTCGTCGAGACGCGCGGGGCGGCGAAAGGATAGCGAAAGCTGGCTGACTACGAACACCAGATCGCGTTCGTCCTTCAGCCGCGATTGATCCAGGCCGAGCGCGCGCAACCATTCGCTGCGGGCGCGCTCCAGAAAACGCAGGTAGCTGCCGTGGTAGACCACGCCGCCGGCGTCGGTATCTTCCCAATACACACGAACAGGCCAGACGAACCGCTCGGCCAGCGCGGTCATGGCTCCGGCTCGAACAGGTCCGGCACCAGCGCCTCGCTCTGCCGCGGCGGTTTCCAGCCGAAGTGCCGGTAGGCCTTGGCGCTGGCCATGCGCCCGCGTGCGGTGCGGATCAGAAAGCCCTGTTGGATCAGGAACGGTTCGACCACGTCTTCGAGCGTGCCGCGTTCCTCGGACAGCGCCGCGGCCAGCGACTCGACCCCGACCGGGCCGCCATCGAAACTCTCGATGATGGTGGACAGAAAACGTCGGTCGAGCGCATCGAAACCCTCCTCATCGACCTTGAGCATGGTCATCGCCTGCTCGGTCAGGGCGCGGGTGATCACCCCGCTACCACGCACCTGGGCAAAGTCGCGCACCCGGCGCAGCAGCCGATTGGCGATACGCGGGGTGCCGCGCGCGCGCCGGGCGACCTCGTCGGCGCCATCCGCGTCGCAATCGATCGCCAGGATGCGCGCGGCGCGCTGCACGATCTGGCAGAGTTCGCCGCGCGAATAGAATTCCAGCCGCTGCACGATGCCGAAACGATCGCGTAGCGGCGCGGTCAGCAGGCCGGCCCGGGTGGTCGCGCCGACCAGGGTGAACGGCGGCAGGTCGAGCTTGATCGAGCGCGCGGCCGGGCCATCGCCGATCATGATGTCGATCTGAAAATCCTCCAGCGCCGGGTACAGCACTTCCTCGACTACTGGCGACAGGCGGTGGATCTCGTCGACGAACAGCACATCGTGCGGCTGCAGGTTGGTCAGCAGCGCGGCCAGATCGCCGGCCCGCTCCAGCACCGGGCCCGAGGTCTGGCGCAGACTGACCCCGAGCTCGTTGGCGATGATATGCGCGAGCGTGGTCTTGCCGAGCCCGGGCGGGCCGAAGATCAGCACATGATCCAGGTGTTCGCCGCGGCGCTTGGCGGCTTCGATATAGATCGACAATTGCTCGCGTACCGCGACCTGGCCGAGGTACTCGTCCAGCCGCCGCGGACGGATACTGGCCTCGACCGCGGCGTCTTCGCGGCTGGCGGTGGCCGAACTCAGGCGAGGTTCGGTCATGATCGGGCACGGACGGCGGCAGTCGTGGGCATCCGCCGATTATGCCTGAAGACCAGAGGACTGAAGACAGACGACAGAAGACAGAGATTTGTCGCCCCGGCGCAGGCCGGGGCCCAGAAGTAGCCCGCTGCGCTTCATCCGGGCTACTTAACCAGGCTACGCGCTCCCGCCACCGGCCAAGCCACTACACTTGCCGGCTTCGACCCCAGACCAGCCGAGCCCCGACCATGAGCGAACATTTGCGCCGAACCAAGATCATCGCAACCCTGGGCCCGGCCAGCTACGATCCGACGGTGCTGGAAAATCTGCTGCACGCCGGGGTCAATGTGGTGCGGCTCAATTTCTCCCACGGCGAGGCCGAGCAGCACGTGGCGATCGCCACCCTGGTCCGCGGCATGGCCGCGCGGATCGGGCGAGAGGTCGGCATCCTGGTCGATCTGCAGGGGCCGAAGATCCGCATCGAACGCTTCGCCGAAGGCCGGGTCAACCTGCGCGCCGGGCAGGCCTTCGAGTTGGTCTGCCGCGCCGACGCCGAACCGGGCAGCGCCGCCGGGGTCGGGGTCAGCTATCTGGGCCTGGTCGAAGACGTGCAGGCCGGCGATACCCTGCTGCTCGACGACGGCCTGATCGCACTGCGGGTCGAATCGGTCGGCGCCGACCGCATCCACACCACGGTGCTGACCGATGGCCCGTTGTCCGACCGCAAGGGCCTGAATCGCCTCGGCGGCGGGCTGTCGCTCGGCGCCCTGACCGACAAGGACCGCGCCGACATCCTCACCGCCGCGCGCATCGATGCGGAATTTCTGGCCATTTCGTTCTGCCGCAGCGCCGACGACATGCATGCGGCAAGGGCGCTGGCGCGGGCGGCCGGATTCGATCCGGCGCTGGTCGCCAAGATCGAGCGCGCCGAAGCGATCGATGCGTTGGCCGAGATCATCGACGCCTCCGACGTGGTCATGGTCGCCCGCGGCGACCTGGGCGTGGAAATCGGCGACGCCGAGCTGCCCGGCCTGCAGAAGCGCATCATCCGCGAGACGCTGGAACGCGACAAGGTGGTGATCACCGCCACCCAGATGCTGCAATCGATGGTCGATAATCCGATTCCGACCCGTGCCGAGGTGCTGGATGTGGCCAATGCGGTGATCGACGGCACCGACGCGGTGATGCTCTCGGCCGAAACCGCTTCCGGCGCCTACCCGGTCAAGGCGGTGGAATCGATGGTGCGGGTGTGCCTCGGCGCCGAACGCCAGTTCCGCTTCGACACCAATTTCGAGACCGCCTCGCGCAACCTGCAGCGCGCCGACCAGGCGATCGCCATGGCCAGCATGTTCCTCGCCGGACACATCAACGTGCGCGCGATCATCGCCCTGACCGAGAGCGGCGGCACGGCGCGCTACCTGTCGCGGTTTCGTTCCTCCGTGCCGATCTTCAGCCTGTCCCGTCATGCCAGTGCTCGCCGACGCATGGCAATGATGCGCGATGTTTTTCCGATCGATTTCGACAGCCGCGGCCTGAGCGCGCCCGACGCTGCCAACGCCGCCCTGCGCCAGTTGCACGCGCGCGGCCAACTGCACAGCGGCGACCGGGTGCTGTTCACCAGCGGCGATTTCATGGAACTGAAGGGCGCAACCAATACCTTGCGGCTGTTCGAAGTCGGCAGCGATGGCCGCGCCAGCGGGCTGAGCGAGTTGTAGGGCTGAGGTTAGAGGTTAGAGGTTAGAGGCTAGTGGCTAGTGGCGAAGCTTGCGCAGAAAACTGCTTTACGGGCGATGATCGGGGCGCTCGCGCCGACCGTGGGGAATGCATTTGTCCTTGGCCGCGACAATCGCCCGTATAATGTTCTGTCTGCCGGCACGGTCCGCAAACCACGGCCCGGCGCTGTCCTGCCTTCCCCCAACGAGGATCCACCATGAGCATCGACCAACTTGAAGATACCGCCCTGGCCATGGTGGCGCCCGGCAAGGGCATCATCGCGATCGACGAGTCGACCACCACGATCAAAAAGCGCTTCGATGCGGTCGGGATCGAGTGCAGCGAGGAAAATCGTCGCGCCTACCGCGAAATGCTGCTGACCACGCCCAATCTGTCCGACCATATTTCCGGCGCGATCCTGTACGACGAGACCCTGCGCCAGTCGACCCGTGATGGCGTGCCGTTTGCCAAGGTGATGCAGGCCGCCGGCATCCTGCCCGGGATCAAGGTCGACCGCGGCACCCAAGCGTTGGCTGGCTACCCCGGTGAATTGGTCACCGAAGGCCTGGACGGCCTGCGCCCACGCTTGCAGGAGTATGCAAGGCTCGGCGCGCGCTTCGCCAAATGGCGCGCGGTGATCGTGATCGGCGAGGACACCCCGACGGGCGCGGCGATCGACAGCAATGCACACGCGCTGGCGCGCTACGCAGCGCTGTGTCAGGAGGCCGGCATCGTACCGATGGTCGAGCCGGAAATCCTGATGGACGGAAGCCATGATATCGACACCTGTTACGACGTGACCGAGGCCACCCTGCGCTCGCTGTTCTCCGCGCTGTACGAGCACAACGTCATGCTCGAAGGCACCATCCTCAAAGCCAGCATGGTGGTGCCGGGCAAGGATTGCGACGAGCAGAACGGCATCGACGAAGTGGCCGACGCGACCATCCGTTGCCTGAAGAGCGCGGTGCCGGCGCAGTTACCGGGCATCGTGTTCCTGTCTGGCGGCCAGTCCGACCGCGCCGCCACCGAGCACCTGGACGCGATCAACCGGGCCGGCCCGCACCCATGGCCGATCTCGTTTTCTTACGGCCGCGCCATGCAGACCGCCGCGCTCAAACTGTGGGCCGCCGATATCGTCAACAACGTCGCCGCCGCCCAGGCGATCGTCGCCCGTCGCGCCCGCGAAAACGGGCTGGCCGCGCTCGGCCGCTGGAGTCCCGATCTGGCTGGTTGATTCGTTCGGGAGTCGGGAATCGGGAAGCGGGAAGCGGGAGTCGGGAAGCATTAATGCCGTCGCCCCGGCGAACGCCGGGGCCCAGTGCCGGATTCAGAGGACGGACGACAGAAGACAGAGGACAGAAAAGCCGTCGCCCCGGCGAACGCCGGGGCCCAGTGCCGGATTCAGA
>JBFXKH010000064.1:17127-19934 GCA_050173995.1 Lysobacterales bacterium
GCCGTCGCCCCGGCGAACGCCGGGGCCCAGTGCCGGATTCAGAGGACGGACGACAGAAGACAGAGGACAGAAAAGCCGTCGCCCCGGCGAACGCCGGGGCCCAGTGCCGGATTCAGAGGACGGACGACAGAAGACAGAGGACAGAAAAGCCGTCGCCCCGGCGAACGCCGGGGCCCAGTGCCGGATTCAGAGGACGGACGACAGAAGACAGAGGACAGAAAAGCCGTCGCCCCGGCGAACGCCGGGGCCCAGTGCCGGGCCCGCGACACCGACCAACAATGGGTCCCGGCGTTCGCCGGGACGACGGCTTCCCCATTCCCCATTCCCCATCCCCCGTTCCCCATTCCCCATTCCCCATCCCCCGTTCCCCGTTCCCCGCCCCCCCCCATGCCCACCGACGATCCCTGGCACAAGTCCCGCAACCGCAGCCAGCGCGACGGACATCGTGCCGCACCTGCGGCCGACTTGGCGTCGGCATCGCCGCAACCGGCACGCCGCGAACAGCGGCAACGCGAGCAGCGACTGTTCGGTATCAATGCCTGCCTTGCGGTTTTCGCCCATCGCCGGTCTGCGATCCGCAAGGTTTATCTGGTCGAGGCAGTGATGCCAAGAATGCGCGCGGTGCTCGCCTGGTGCGCCAGCGAACGGGTGGGTTATCGCCTGGTCGCCGCCGAGGACCTGCGCAAGCTGACCGGCAGCGAGCACCACGAAGGCGTCTGCTTCGACACCCTGGCCGCGCCGGAGCAGGAACTGGACACCTTCCTGCCGACCCTGGCAAGCCAGAAACGCAGTTGGCTAGCCTGGCTCGAAGGGGTCGGCAATCCACACAATTTTGGCGCGATCCTGCGCAGCGCCGCGCATTTCGGCTGCGCTGGCGTGCTGCTGTCGCGGGAGTCGCCACTGACACTGTCCGGTGCCGCCGCCCGGGTTGCCGAAGGCGGGGCGGAATCCGTGCCGATCGTGCGTTTCGATTCAGCAGCAACCGCGCTGTCCACACTCCGGCGGCAGCATTTTCAGACCATTGCCAGTGTGGTTCGTGGTGGCGACGATTTGTTTGCTGCCCGCCTGGCGCCGCGGGTGGTGCTGTTGATGGGCGCCGAGGGCGATGGCCTGGCGCCAGCAATCGCAGCCGGCTGCGACCTGAGCCTGGCGATCCCGGGCAGTGGTGCGGTCGAGAGTCTGAACGTCAGTGCCGCTTTTGCGGTCTTTGCTGCGCGCATCGCCGCGCCGGGCTGAGCCCGGGCCAGCCACTGCGCCCCACCCGCACAGTCGATCAACCTGAATACCGGAAGCCGCATGAAAGCTTTGCCCGTCCTGTTCGTCCTGCTGCTCGGCAATCCCGTCTGGGCACAGACCCCGGTCACGATCAAACCGTTTCAGGTCGAATACCACGTCACCCTGATCCCGGCCAGCGACCAGGCCAAGGTGCGCATTGTGCTAGGCAAGGGCGCCGCGCTGGTGCACCAACTCAGCCTGCGCTTCGACGCCAGCCGCTACAGCGCCATGACCGGCCGCGGCCAGTTCAGCAAGACCGCCACTGGCGCCATCTGGAAGCCCGACGGACCAGGTGCAACGCTCTCCTACACAGTCAAAATCAGCCGACATCGCGGCGCCAGCAGCATGGACGCGCGGATGACCTCCGACTGGGCCATTTTTCGTGGCGACAACATCGTGCCGCGGATCAGTGCCCGACTGGATCAAGGCGCGCGCGCGCGCGCCACGCTCGAATTCACCCTGCCAGCCAATTGGCGCGGACTGGACATCGGCTATCCTCGGATCGGACCGAACCGCTTTCGCATACACAACCCAAACCGTCGTTTTGACCAGCCCAGCGGCTGGATGATCGCCGGCAATATCGGCCTGCGCCGCGATCGGCTCGGCCTCACAGAGCTAGCTGTGGCTGCGCCGCTTGGGACCCAACTCGACCGCATGGATGCACTCACCTTCCTGAATTTCTTATGGCCTGAGGTCGAGTCGGCGTTCGGCAAGACACCGCCCAAGATTCTGATCGTCAGCGCCGGCAATCCGATGTGGCGCGGCGGGTTGTCGTCGCCGAATTCCTTTTTCCTGCATGCCGACCGTCCGCTGATCAGCGAAAATGCGACCAGCCCCTTGGTCCACGAACTAACCCACGTGATCACCGGCATCCATGGCGACGATCGTTCCGACTGGATCGCCGAGGGCATCGCCGAGTTCTATTCGATCGAACTCCCCTGGCGTGCCGGCGGCATGACGGCCAGCCGCCACGACAAGGTCTATGCCGACCTGGCCGCCTGGAGCCGTGAGATCAAGAGCCTGCGCGGCGATCGCGTCAGCGGCAAGATCACCGCACGCGCGGTGCTGCTGCTGCGCGAGCTGGACGCGGAACTGCGCAAGCGCAGTGCAGGCAGTTTGAGTCTGGATGATCTGGTACAGAAGTTGCGCGGACTCGACAGGGTTTCAACTGCGGTTTTTATCCAGACCGCCGAGCGCCTGGCCGGCGGGCGCCTGGCCAGCCTGCACAGTTCCTTGCTCGCCGACTGAAACGCCACCCGCACCCACTCGCATGCCTGCCACCGCAGCCACGACAGCGCCGGCACCCCAGCCCGTGACCGGACATGCACTGCTGCGTGTCTTGCGCGGGCCGACCCTGGCCGAACGCATGGCCGGGGGCGGCGACAATGCCCTGTTACTTCGCCTCGCGCTCGCCAGTCTGGTGATGTTCGGCCATGCCTACACCATGACCGGGGTACCAGGCGCGGGAGATTTCATTGCCCGTGCGGGCTGGGGTCGGGGCATTTACACCGGTTCGCTGGCGGTCGACGGAT